>JACVCM010000028.1:0-15270 GCA_016742125.1 Sphingomonadaceae bacterium
CGGCGCCGCCTCTCGCGCGGGGGGAAAGGGCGGTTTCCGCAGGGGGGCGGGGTTCTGCGCGCGGCCCGCTGTCTTCGCGGCTTCCGTCTCGGGGTCCAGTGCTGGGTGACCAACCGCCTTGCGGGGCGTGGGTGCGGTTGCGGGTTTCGCCGTTGCGACCGGTCCCGCCATTATTGCCGCCAAGCTTCTTGCCAGCATAGTTGGTGCGACCACCGCCGGGATGACCGCCGCCTCTGCCGCCGCGCGATTGTTGCGGCTTCTTGTCCTGAACGGGGGGCGGCAGCGCGGCAACGGCTGCACGGAAACCTTCGGGCAGGCCGAGCGTCATGGCGCGCACACCGGTCAGGCGCTCGATATCCTTCATATAGCCGCGTTCGTCGCCTGCCACGAAGCTCATTGCCACACCTTCGCGTCCGGCACGCGCGGTGCGGCCGATGCGGTGGACATATTGTTCGGGCACATTGGGGAGCTCGAAATTGAAGACATGGCTGACGCCCGGGACGTCGATGCCCCGTGCGGCGATATCGGTGGCGACAAGGATCTTGATCTTGCCGTCACGGAAGGCCTGAAGCGCGGCGGTGCGCTGACCCTGGCTCTTGTTGCCGTGGATCGCGGCGGACTGGATCCCGGCGCCTGCAAGCCCACGCACAACGCGGTCGGCGCCATGCTTGGTACGCGTAAAGACCAATGCGCGGTCGATCTCCTCGCTTTGCAGCTTGAGCGTCAGCAAAGTCTGCTTTTCGCGCTGTTCGACAAAGGTCACAAACTGCTCCACGCGTTCTGCGGTGGTCGACGCGGGCGCAACCGAAACGCGCACAGGGTTGTTGAGGAACCGGTTACCCAATTCGGCAATCGCCTTTGGCATGGTTGCCGAGAAAAACAGGGTTTGACGCTGTTTGGGCAGCAACTGGTCGATACGCTTCAGGGCATGGATAAAGCCCAGGTCCATCATCTGGTCGGCTTCGTCGAGAACGAAGATTTCGACATCCTTTAACGTGATGGCGCGCTGTTCGATGAGGTCGATCAGGCGGCCAGGTGTTGCAACAAGGATATCGACGCCGCCCGCAAGCCGTTTCTTCTGGCTGAAAATGGGGACACCGCCGAAAACGCAATCGACCTTGAGGCCGAGAAACTTGCCATATTTGCGGAAATTGTCGGCAATCTGCGCCGCAAGTTCGCGGGTCGGCGACAGAACCAGCATGCGGCAGCTATATTGCTGACGCGCTTTGGGTTTGGTCGCGAAATGGTGGAGCGACGGCAGCGCGAACGCGGCGGTCTTGCCGGTACCGGTCTGCGCGATGCCGCACAAGTCGCGGCCCTGCAGCAAGGACGGGATCGCCTGCTGCTGGATCGGCGTAGGCGTATCATATCCATTGGCTTCAAGCGCCTTCAGGATAGGTTGGGCAAGGCCCAGGTCTTCAAAATAGGACATATAAACTCTCAAAAAAATGCGTCGGCGCTCGCACGCAGCCAAAAGGCAGCGGGGCGCAAAAGCGGGTATAGAGGCAGCCGGTCGGCTAACTCTTGGAAACAACCCCGCGTGATTTGGGTGGCCTCTTGGCGGTGCGCATCTCGTGATCGGCGGAGACAGAAACTGTCCTCACGCTGCCGAAATCTGCGGCGGTCTTGTCCGCTCGCCTCATGCGCTTGGCGGCCATATGGTTGTAAATCGCCCGAAAAGCAAGTTGTTTGTGCAACGCAGCAGAACCTGTAGTCGCTGCTCGTCACCTAAACTTGGTCCAGGATAACAAACCGCCGCATGTTATCCCGAAAAAAGTTCAGGATGACGATATGGTTCGCTCAATTCGCAACCTCTCGTTAACCATCTATTAGGGCATTTCGTTCACAGCTTTCTCCAAGGACCAATTCCGGGGGAAAATATGGGCGTTCAGGGGCGAAATTCGGTGGATGTTGCCATTATCGGTGCGGGGCCCGCTGGGCTTACGGCGGCATATTTGCTGACCAAAAAAGGTTACAGCGTGACCGTTATCGAGAAGGATGAACGCTATGTGGGCGGCATCAGCCGGACCGTCGAGGTGGACGGCTACCGCTTCGATATCGGCGGCCATCGCTTCTTTTCGAAATCCAAAGAAGTCGTCGATCTCTGGAACGAGATTTTACCGAACGACTTCATCCAACGCCCACGCATGAGCCGAATTTACTATGAAGGCAAATTCTACAGCTACCCGCTGCGTGCCTTCGAAGCTCTGTTCAATCTGGGCGTCGTCCGCTCGACCCTGTGCATGGCAAGCTACGCCAAGGCGAAGCTCTTTCCCAATAAAAATGTCCGCAGCTTCCAGGACTGGACCGTCAACCAGTTCGGTCACAAGCTGTTTTCGATTTTCTTCAAGACCTACACGGAGAAAGTATGGGGCATGCCGTGCGACGAAATGTCGGCAGACTGGGCGGCACAACGTATCAAGGGTTTGTCGTTATGGGGTGCAGTGACGGACGGTCTCAAGCGCAGTCTGGGCCTCAACAAAAGGCCCAATGACGGCATGGCAACCAAAACCCTGCTCGAAACCTTCCGTTATCCGCGGCTTGGGCCCGGCATGATGTGGGATGCGGCGCGCGACTTTGTCGTGGCAAAGGGCAACTCGGTCTTGATGGGTCACAGTTTCAAGCAACTGGCGCAGGATGCCAAAGGCAATTGGCGGATGTCAGCGACGAGGATCGATGGCAGCGAAGCCGTCATCACCGCGAGACATGTGATCAGCAGCGCGCCGATGCGCGAACTGTCCGCACGTATCCACCCGTTGCCGCAGACTTCGTTGCAGGCGAACAATCTGCGGTACCGGGATTTCCTGACCGTGGCATTGATGATCAAGTCGGACGATCTGTTTCCCGATAACTGGATCTATATTCACGACAGCAAGGTGCAGGTCGGTCGCGTCCAGAATTTCCGCAGCTGGTCACCCGAAATGGTGCCCGATCCCTCGATTGCCTGTGTCGGCCTTGAATATTTCTGCTTCGAAAATGACAATCTGTGGGCATCGAGCGACGCCGACCTGATTGAGCTGGCGAAGAAGGAAATGGCAATTCTGGGTCTGTGCAAGGCAGAAGATGTGGTTGGCGGTGCCGTGGTGCGTCAGGAAAAGGCCTATCCGGTCTATGACGACGACTATGCCGCAAATGTTGAAGCAATGCGCAGCGAACTCGAAGCGCGCTATCCGACGCTGCACATGGTCGGCCGCAACGGCATGCACCGCTATAATAACCAGGACCATGCGATGATGACGTCGATGCTGACGGTCGAGAACATCGTTGCAGGCTCGCGCATCTACAATATCTGGAACGTTAATGAAGACGCCGAATATCATGAAGCGGGCGACGAGGGCGAGCAGCAGGTGATTGCTGTAAAGGTCAGCGAAGACCGGGCGGCTGCGCTGACGTCCGAGCGTGACGTTCCGAAACGGATCGAAAAGGGCGAAGCGCCCCGCAAAGCGGCATAACAGCGCATGGACCGCGCGATAAACTCCGCGCTGGTGCTGTGGCACCGCTTCACGATCACGCGTTATCTGGCGGCAAGCATAATCGCACTGGCCTTTGACGTAGCTCTTTTTGCCAGCCTGGTCGCGCTGGCCGTCGATCCGACAATTGCGTCTGCGGCGGGCTATTGCGCCGGAATAATCGTCCACTGGCTGGTCAGCGCCAACATTGTCTTTGTCGGAAAGACACGCGACGGGGCAGCCCTGCATGTGCAGCGCGCTCTCTTTGCCGGTTCGGCATTGGTCGGCCTCGGCATCACCGTCGCAACGGTCGAGATAGCGGGCCGTGTCGGCGTGCACCCGATCCCGTCGAAGGGCGTTGCCATTGGTATCAGCTTTGTCGCAGTTTACGCAATGCGCAAATGGGGGGTTTTCCGGTGACTGCGATAGCAGCGCAAATGGGGCGGCCTGCCTTTTGGGGTATTGACGCGCAGTTGCGCCAGTTTGGCAACTGGCTGCTGATCTGGGTTGTTCTGGCCAATATCGGCTTTGTCGCCTTGTGGTTCTCGGGCGCCCCGCCGCGTCATATGGAAATTGTTTATACTGGCCTGCTCGGACTGGTGGTGAAGCGCTTTCCCTTCATCATCCGCTACATCTCCTTTGTCGGCACCATTGGCTATTCGACGCTGCTGTTCGTGGGTGGCCTCTTCAATCTCAATCTGGCTTCGCTGGTTTATTCGCTGCAGTTCTTCGCCGAGATAAAACCCGGCAACTCGATCGATTACATAGCCGGTGGTGGCACCATCCTCGTCATCATGGCGCTCGCCTGGAAGCTGCTGAAACGTGACACCAATTTTTCGCGACCGCTCCTGATCGCCGGGGCAGCAGGACTGTGCGTCACACTCGCCGGGCTGGACCTGTATATGGGCAAGGACATGCGCGGCCATTATTTCCGTTCGGCACCCGCCGGTGCGGTCTTCGGGTCGGCTACCGAGTCGACGGGATTTGCGACACGGGCAGATGGCAAGCGTCATCTGGTTCTCATCGTCGTGGAAGCGATGGGGTTGCCCAAGAACAATCCTGAAATGTCACGACTGCTTTTCGCGCCTTTGCTGGACAACCCGTCGGTGCAGGCGCGCTATGACTTCCGTCAGGGAACCGCGCCCTATTATAACAGCACCACTGCGGGCGAAATCCGCGAATTGTGTGGGCGCTGGGGCGACTATTACGACCTCATCGACCGCAAGGATGAAGGATGCCTGCCGACGACATTGGCGAGAAAGGGATATGACACGCTCGCCATGCACAGCTTTACCGGGTCGTTTTTCAAGCGCGAGCTATGGTATCCCAATATCGGCTTTGCCAAACGCGAATTCGACAAGGACATGATGAAGGCCGGTGCAGAAAAATGCGGTGGGGTGTTTCCGGGAGCATGCGACCGCCAGATACCTCAGCAAATTGCGGCGAAACTGAAGGCCGCCGAAAAGCCGATGTTCCTTTACTGGCTGACACTGAACTCACACCTTCCGGTACCTGCAGGCCTCAATCTCAATGCTGATGATTGCGAACGCATTTCGCCCACGCTCAAATCCGAATTTCCGCAAATCTGTCGGCAGTTTGCAATCTACACCGATATTCAGGTCGCGCTGGCACGCGAAATAACCGCAGGCGATTTCCCCGATGCCGATATCTTGCTCGTCGGCGACCATATGCCGCCCTATTTCGACCGTCACCACCGGACGCAGTTCGACCCGGCGCACGTGCCGTGGCTCTATCTCCGCCGTAAAGATGATGCAGACAGAAGTTTAGCTTCACGCTAATATCGGCGCGGGGGGCGCAATGATCGAAGATTTGCAGGACCGGCACCGTGCGGTATCGCTAAAGCTGCTTGTCGCCTTGTGGCTGTTCGTATCGGCGGCGCTGATCTGGTCTGGCTGGGCGGAAATCACCACGCTGTCGGGCTGGGATCCTGATGACGCACTCCGGCTTGTGCAGTTGCGCGATTTTCTCGGCGGTCAAAGCTGGTTTGACACCACACAATATCGGATGAACCTTCCGGAAGGTGCGCCGATGCACTGGTCGCGGCTGATCGAACTGCCACTGGCGCTATTGATAATCGCATTGCGCCCCCTATTCGGGCAACCAGTCGCCGAAATGGTTGCCGGCACGGCTGTACCTTTGATGCTGCTCGGCTGGATTGCCTATATGCTATCGCGGATCGCGACGCACATATCGTCGCGGGAAGCAGGTGTCGCTGCGGCGCTCATCACGCTGTCATCGGGCGCGCTGCTTATCCAGACGCGGCCCATGCGGATCGATCATCATGGCTGGCAACTTGCCATGGCGGTGCTGGCCTTGTCGACAATGTTCCGGGCTGAGGCTCGCAGGGCGGGGCTTGTTCTTGGGCTGGCCCTCGCCATCTGGTTGCATATTTCGCTGGAGGGCGCGCCGATGACGGCTGCGTTTTTCCTGCTGCTTGGTTTGCGTTGGGTCCGCGATGCTGATGAGGGCGCGCGACTGCTCTGGACAATTGTCGGCTTTGCGCTCGCTTCGCTTATTTTGTTTTTCGGTACGCAAGCGCAAGGGCTTTTTGCTACGACCTATTGCGACACAGTTTCGCCACCGCACGTCTATGCGATCCTGCTGGCGGCGATAGTGATGGGTCCGGCAATTCGCTTCCTGCCCGATGATTGGCGATTGCGGCTAGCCGCCGCCGCTATAGCGGGTACAGGCGCGCTGGGCGCAATCTATATGTTGGCACCGCAATGCGTCGGCGGGGCGTTTGGCAATATGGACCCGCTTGTCCGCGAATATTGGTACTCGAAGGTCAATGAAGGCCTCCCCGCCTGGCATCAGTCATGGCGCACAATGGTCAATCTCGGTGCAGGGCTGTTTTGCGGCGCGGTCAGCTGGTTCGTGCTTCGTGCGAAGCTGAAAACAGAGGATCGCCGCAAGCTCGGCACGATCGGCTTTTTTCTGTTCTACGGCTTGCTACTTTCGATCCTGATTATCCGGACCATTTCAGTCGCAACGGCCTTTGCCATCCCGGTTGCCGCCGCGCTGGTTGCATTATTGTTCGAACGCTACCGCAAATCGCGGGTGCCTTTGCTGCGCATATTGTTGGTGGCAGTGATGCTGGCCATCCTCGTGCCGGGTGCCGTGGTGTCCTCGCTCATCCAGGCAACTGCGTCTGGAGAAAACACCAGGCAAAAGCAGGCAACATCATCCAACGAGCTGTGCCAGTCGGCCCTTTCTGTCCGCGCTTTATCCCGACTCCCCAAAGGCAATATCGTTGCGCCCTTTGATATCGGCCCCATGATTTTGGCGCAGACACAGCACTCGGTCCTCGCCAGCAGCCATCATCGGAACGAGCGGGCGATGCATGACCATATCGAAATTTTCCGGTCCAAGCCCGAGGCGTCTCGCCGCCTCTTGAAGGCGCGCAATATAAACTATCTTGTTGCCTGCCCGAAAGAGGCCGAGCTCGACTTTTACGCAACACAAGACCCCAACGGCCTTTGGGCGCAGATCAGCAAAACGAAAGTCCCGGCGTGGCTTGAGCCATTGCCCGATCTTGGCGAGGGCATAAAGGTCTGGCGCGTTCGTTAAGCTTTGGCATTAAAGATGCATGAAGTCGCGGTCGAAGCTTCTGAGATGCGCTCCGCCATCGACAAAGATGATCTGGCCCGTCACGTCATTTGCTTCGGCAAGATATAACACCGTGTCGGCAACTCCTGAGGGTGAGGGCAAGGCGCCCAGAGGCATCATGGCTGCAAGGCGTTGTTGCTGCGCAGGGTCATAATCGTCGGTTGCGATGACAAGGCCAGGGGCCACACCGTTAACCCGCGCGCGGTTGCCCAAAGACACCGCCATCGTCCGCACCGATGCCGCCAGTGCCTGCTTGGAGAGCGTATAGCTTGTCTGGTCACGATGCGGGTTGACGATCCGCTGGTCGATGATGTTGACGATTGCGGGTGTTTTGGCCGGACTGGCAATTTTGACCAAAGCCTGCGCCAGCAATAATGGCGTAAACAGGTTCAGCCGGAAATGTGCGTCCAGCGTGTCGAGGCTCATGCTGTCCCCGTCATCCTGCCCGAACATCGCGGCGCTGTTCACCAGCAGATCCGGTGCGCGTCCAAAATGCGCGGTTACCGCATCCATCAACGGTCGGGCATTGTGCGGATCGCCAAGATCGAAAGTAAAGGACTTCCACTCGCTCTGGCAGCTTCGCAGCGTTGAAAGCAGCTGAGCCTCGGGTTCCTTGTCTAGATGGCTTACCAGAGCCAGCGCATATCCCGCCTGCGCCAGTTTGGCGGCAATTTCCGCGCCCAGCCTGCGCTTGCCGCCGGTGATGATCGCGAGCGGTGAGATTGCGCTCACTTCCGGTCCCGCGACATGGTGATGCCGATTGCCTCGCCGTCCTCGGCGATTGCCAGCTTTACGATTTTGACGCTGATGTGGTTGATCCGGACATCGTCCGCAAATAGCCTGTCGATGATATGGTCGGCGACCGCTTCGATCAGGGTGAAGTGCACACCCTCGGGCAGATGCGTTGCCGCCTCCTTCAGCGTCATATAGTTTTTTGACGCCTTCAGCGGCGTGTCAGGCGCATAATGATCCGCCATATCGAGGGTCGCGCTGATCGATATTTTCAGCGGCTGGGGAAGGTGCGTTTCCTGACTGTAAATGCCGGTCAGGACATTGACGACAAGGTCGTGCACTTCAAGGATGAGGCTATCGGCCATATTGCTCCCTACCGCGACCAGCGCGCAAAAATGGCCGTTGGCAGCAGCAGGCCCCTGGCCTTCTCGCGCACCGCCAACTCGCCGAACTCAACCTTACCTTGCAGATCGGAAAAATGCGATTCCAGCAACGTGCCCAACGCGAGCGCGGACATCCGCACGGCATAAACTGTCAGGAACAGAAAACGCGAATTTGCGTCAAACAGCTTGCGGCAGTTGCCGATAAGGCCGGGCAGGTCTTCCTCCAGACGCCACACCTCGCCCTCCGGTCCGCGCCCATATTTGGGCGGATCTAGCAATATGCCGTCATAGCGCTTTCCGCGGCGAACCTCGCGCGCGACAAATTTTGCGGCATCGTCAACGATCCAGCGGATGGGCCGCTCGCTCATTCCCGAAAGTTCCGCATTCGACCGCGCCTGCGCCACCGACTTTTTGGAGGCATCGACATGTACCATCTGTGCGCCAGCCGCGGACAAGGCCAGCGTGCCGACGCCCGTATAGCCGAAAAGGTTCATTGCCACCGGCTCTTCGACATCGGCAATCTTCCCGCGCATCCAGCGCCACACCGGGTCCATATCCGGGAAGAAGCCGAGATGGCGGAAGGGAGTGCAGGAGGCAGTAAAGCTAATCTCGTCATTCCATATCAGTGGCCAGCCGTCCGTGGGTACGGGCCAGTTGTTGTACCAGCGTCCGCCGCCCTCCTCGTCGGAGCCGGGAATGAACTCCGCATCGGCATCCCAATCCTCTTGCGCCGGAGCCCACATCGCCTGCGGTTCGGGACGAATGAACCGGCGGTCCCCATAGCTTTCATATTTGCGACCGTGACCGCTATCGATCAGGGGGTAATCGTCGCGCGGTTCGCTGACCAATGTGACGAAATTCGGCTCCATTTCAGCGAACGGCGCGCTCTAGCACATAATTACGCACAGCTTCATAGTCACCTGGCAGCACATCGAACCGCTCTTCGCGGTCGAACAGCTGAGCCACTCTACGAGGAAGCGATGGACGAAGGCCAGTCGCACGTTCGACCGCATCGGGGAATTTGGCGGGATGCGCGGTCGCCAACGTCACGATGGGCACTTCCGCAGCCAGGCCCGCGTTGCGCGCGGCGTGGAGAGCAATCGCACTATGCGGGTCGATAATCTCTCCACATGCCTCGTGCGCCCAGCGCATTGCCAGCGCCATTTCATCGGCGTCGGCTCGTGTGCTGGCGAAGAGCGATGCTTTCTTTCGCATGTCTGCCGACAACACCATTTTGCCCATTTGCTCGAACCATTTCATCCGCGCCGCCGTCGTCGAACCGTCGCGGCCTTCGAGATCAAATAACAGTCGTTCGAAATTGCTGGATATCTGAATGTCCATCGACGGCGCAGCGGTCGGCGTCACTTCGTCAATGGAGTAATCGCCTTTCGACAGCGCACGGTGCAGGATATCGTTGACATTGGTTGCGACAATCAGGCGCTCGACAGGCAACCCCATCTGCGCGGCGACATAGCCGGCGAATACGTCTCCGAAATTGCCGGTAGGGACCGAGAAGGCGATCGGCCGTTCCGGCGCGCCCAGGCGCAGGGCAGCGGCAAAATAATAGACCACCTGCGCCATCAGGCGGGCCCAGTTGATCGAGTTCACAGCCGATAGCGTGAGCGGCCCGTTGACTTCGCGATCGCCGAACATGCGCTTGACCATCGCCTGCGCGTCGTCGAAACTGCCCTGGATGGCAATGTTATGGACATTCGGCGCCAATATCGTCGTCATCTGCCGCCGCTGAACATCTGACACACGCTGGTGCGGGTGAAGCATGAAAATCTCGATCTGCTCCCGTCCCGCAACTGCATCGATGGCAGCCGATCCCGTATCACCCGATGTGGCACCGACAATGGTCAGCTTCTTGTCGGTACCGGTCAGGAAACGCTCGAACAACTGACCGAGCAACTGCAGTGCAACATCCTTGAATGCCAATGTCGGGCCGTGGAAAAGTTCGAGCAGGAAGTGCTGGCTATCGAGCTGCTTCAACGGCGTCACCGCGGCATGGGCGAACGATCCATAGGCAGCCTTGCACAGTCCCCCAAGCTCGTCTTCGGTCAGCACGCCGGCGGTGAAAGGTGCCATGACCCGGGCAGCGAGATCGACGTAGGACAGCCCGCGCATGGCCACGATCTGCCCCGGCGTGAATTGCGGCCAGGTACGCGGCACGTACAGCCCGCCATCGCTGGCAAGCCCGGTCAGCGTCACCCCTGAAAAATCCAGCGCGTCGGCATTGCCTCTGGTGCTGATATAATCTTTGCTGTTAATCGCCATAGCGCGCACGCGGTTAGCCGCGACGCCGCTAATCCGCAAGATTATTGCAAGTCAGCACGGACGAATTCGGCACATCTTTCACCAATCATGATGCTGGGTGCATTGGTATTGCCGGAAATCAGCCGCGGCATGATGCTGGCATCGGCAACATAAAGCCCGTCGAGGCCGCGAAATCTCAGGCGCGGATCTACCACGTCGTCTGCATTTGGCCCCATCCGGCACGTGCCCACTGGGTGGTAGACCGTGTCGGCCCGGCTGCGGATCAGATTGTCGAGTGCCGCATCGTTGTTGATGTCGACCGGATGCCGGTCCTTGCCACCATAAACTTTGAGCGAAGGAGCTTCGAAGATCCGGTGCATCTCGCGAACACCGCGCCGCAATGTAGCCATGTCGCGCTCGTCGGTCAGGAAGGCTGGGTCGATGAGTGGTGCCTTGCGGGCATCGGGCGAGGCAAGGCGGACGGTGCCCCGGCTTTCGGGCCGCAGGACGCAGGCATGGCAGCTGAAACCATGACCTTTGACTTTCGACCGTCCATGATCCTCCAGCATGGCAGGGACGAAATGATACTGGATATCGGGTGCGGGAAGGTCGGCGCTGGATCGCCAGAACCCGCCTGCCTCGGCAAAGCAGGTGGTGAGGATACCTGTTCGCTTTGTCCGGTGCTCGAAAAACGCCTTCGCCATGCGTATAGTCCCGGGGATCGAGTCGCCGAAGAAATCCTCTTTCGATTGCGTTTCGAAGCTCGACACATAATCGATATGGTCCTGCAGGTCTGAACCTACCGCTGGCTTGTCCTGCACAACATCGATTCCCACGCTTTGCAGATGATCTGCCGGACCGATGCCCGAGAGCATCAATATTTGCGGACTGCCAAACGCGCCTGCCGACAGCACGACCGCGCAGCGTGCCTTGATCGTCCGCTTCCTGCCCCAACCCTGCCGGACGATGACGCCGGTGGCACGGCCATTCTCGACCAGGATTTTTTCTGTCAGAGCGCCAGTAATGACTTCCATCCGGTCGCGGGCAGGCCCAACATAGGCCCGCGCAGCCGACCACCGCTCGCCGCCCTTTTGTGTTACTTGGTAGAGACCAAAGCCGTCCTGGCTTGCGCCGTTGAAATCGGCGTTAAGCGGCATCTGCATTTCTGCGGCCGCCTCAACGAAAGCAAGGCTTCCGGGCTGAGGCCAGCGCTGGTCCATAACAGACAGAGGTCCGCCTGTGCCATGAAACGGATTGGCGCCACGCTCATTATCTTCGCAGCGTTTGAAAACGGGCAGGACGTCATCATAGGACCAGCCGGTGCAGCCCAGCGCAGCCCAATTGTCATAGTCCCATTTATGGCCCCGGATATAGACCATGGCATTGATCGCGCTCGACCCGCCGAGCCCGCGCCCGCGCGGTTGATATCCGGTGCGCCCGTTCAGTCCCCTTTGCGGGACGGTTTCATATTTCCAGTTGGACGAATTGCGGATGAACGGCATGAACCCGGGGGTCTTGATCAGCATATTGTCGTTGCGACCGCCCGCTTCGACCAGGCAAACCTTATATCTGCCGCCTTCGGACAGGCGCCCGGCGGCGGCGCTGCCTGCCGAGCCGCCGCCGATGACGATTATGTCGAACTCGTCCATATCCTCTCCTCCTGCATCGAAGGTTTAAGCAGGCGATTAAATACTGGCAAGAGTGTATATAATGCTATTCGGCGGGCTGCTGCTGCCGCTCCAGCCAGCTTGCCCGGATGCTGTCCGATGTGTCGCGGCTGCCATCGTGGCTCCAGCCCGGCGGTCGCCACATATAGGAAAATTTGTGTCGCCAGGGCGCCGACCAGACATCGCGGGCAATTCCGATCCATTCGTGAAATACGGCCCACAAAAGGTTGAAGCTGCCCAGTTGTTTGACGATACCGTAGCGGATTTGCTCGCTCTGAACTTCTTCGGTAAAAGTACCGAACATCCGGTCCCAGATGATGAACGTGCCGGCATAGTTCTTGTCGAGATAACGCGGATTGGTGGCGTGATGGACACGGTGGTGACTCGGGGTGTTCATGACATATTCGAACCAGCGCGGTAACTTGCCGATTGCTTCCGTATGGATCCAGAACTGGTAGATGAGGTTGATCGCGCCGACGAACAATATCATCGCGGGGTGAAAGCCGATGAGCGCCAGCGGGATGCGAAAAATGAAGCTTAGCGCAAAAAATCCG
Organism: Sphingomonadaceae bacterium; assembly: GCA_016742125.1. Lineage (GTDB taxonomy): Bacteria > Pseudomonadota > Alphaproteobacteria > Sphingomonadales > Sphingomonadaceae > Sphingorhabdus_B. The sequence goes on from JACVCM010000028.1 coordinate 12,669, forward strand.
GTCCATGTCTGCCGCAGAGCGGTCGAAAGATTATAGTGCTGGCTCGAATGGTGATTGACGTGGCTCGCCCAGAACCAGCGCACGCGGTGGCCGGTGCGATGCGCCCAATAATAAGCGAAATCGTCGGCGACGAAGCACAGGATGAACGCCCACCAGGCCCAGCCGATCTCAAACAACCGCTGCGCGTATAGCCACATGGCCAGGGTGAAGACGAACGCGCCAGTCAATGCGCCGGCGACGGTACTACCGGTACCGAGCGCCAGTGAGGTCAGCGTGTCGCGCGGCTCATATTTCTCAGGTGCTTTGCGCCGTGCCCAGAGCATCTCGACAATAACGAGGATGACGAACGCCGGGATGGCATAATCCACAGGGCTGAACAGTTCCGGCATATCAGACCTGCAAATGCCGAAGGCCGGCGGCCCAATATTGTGCGCGCTCGCCAAGGTTCAGCGTGACAGAGCCAAAGGTGCGTTCGCCAGTACCGACAGTCAGAAAATTCTGGTCGAGCCTGGTTTCGCTATGATTGTCGAGCAAACGCCCGGCCCATGACGCGCCGTGGCGGCGAACCAGCAGATGTCGACCTTTTGCATCACGCATCAATGCGCCAATTCCGGCTTTGTCGATTGCAATATCGACAGGCTCGAAACCGCAAATGACTTCGTCGGCAATGGCGCGCGCTTCGTCCTCGGTGCGAATGCGTACATCGCCGCCTAACTGCCAATGGCGGGCCAGCCACGCCAGAAAAAGGATGGCGACAATCGAACCGGCAAGCTTGAGCAATTCCGCTGTCATGAGGAGCGTCCGCGCAGCATGTCCATCATCGAGGTGATCGGGGTCAGGTCGTACCCGGCATCGGCCGCCTGTTCGGCCAGGACGGCCGGGTGTTCGCCTTGCGATGCCCGCGCCAGCGCCCAGAGCAAGGTCGAACGGGTTCCGGACCGGCAATAAGCGAGTATTTTTCCATCCGCTTTCTCGATTGCATCGGCCATCGCGCTGACTTGCCACTCGGCAAAGCCCGCATGCGTCACCGGAATGGCAACATAGTCAATCCCCGCTGCGCGCGCGGCTGCCTCGATGCTCGCTCCAGGAGTTTGGTCGGTGGACTCGTCATCAGGCCGGTTATTGATGATGAGGGTAACGCCCGCCTCACGCGCGTCTGCGACGTCCGCTATCGCTATCTGGGGAGCCACGAATATCTTGTCAGTCAGAGTCCGGAACATGTTCATACCCAATGTAAAATCATGTGAGTCAAAGCATCGCGTTTGCCTTATTTTAATCCGCAATCGATAACAAGGACGGACAAGATGGCGGCGGCTTTGCTTCCATTGGGGCAATGGCAGGTTTATGTACAATACACCGCGCATCAGCATCGTCATGCCCGTGTATAACGGCGAAAGCTATCTGGCGGCCGCACTCGAGTCTGTTCTTGCCCAGGATTTTCCGGACTTCGAACTGATTTGCCTCAATGATGGCTCCCAGGATGCGACGCCCGACATATTGGCCGACTATGCCGCCAGAGATTCCCGGATCATCTATCGGGACAACCCCCGGAACATGGGCTTGCCGGCAACACTGAATGCAGGATTTGCAATGGCCAGCGGCGACTATCAAAGCTGGACGAGCGATGACAACCTGCTGCGCCCTGACATGCTGTCAACCTTGGCCAATGCGCTTGACGCCGACCCGTCTGTCGCCATCGTTTATGGCGGATACAGCGTGATTGACAGCAATGGTGCAATACTCCGTTACCAACCGCCGCGAAGTTTGGATGACCGCTGGTTCGGCAACCCGGTCGGCGCGGCGTTCCTGTATCGGCGCGAAGTGACCGCGGCATTGGGCGGTTATGATGAAAGCCTGTTCGGTGCCGAAGATTATGATTTCTGGCTACGCGCGGCACGTCGCTTCAAGATGCAAGCCGTCGACCGCGACCTTTATCTCTACCGGCGGCATGACGCCAGTTTGACCAATCAGAAATCGATGCAGATCAAGGATTTGGTCGCGAGGGTGGTTGTCCGGGAATTGCAGGATGTTACAGACAGAAAGTTGCGAGCGAATGCGCTTCTCCACCTGATTCTCCACGATCACGGCAAATTTCGCCTGGCGTTGGTCGGCCGAGCCTTTGCCGCCAGCCCGATTGCAACGGCCCTGAAACTACCGGCGCTAGGGGTTCATCTGGCCCGTGTACTGGCATCGCAAATACGCGCTTAATATTGCCGAATGGTCTCCAGAAAAGTATCGCCATAGGCATCGAGCTTGCGCGACCCTATCCCTGTAATCTGCGATAGCTGCTGTCGAGTTGTTGGGCGCATGGCGGCCATCTCACGCAATGTTGCGTCGTGGAATATGACATATGGTGGAACGCCGGCTTCTTCGGCGAGAGCCCGGCGAAGGACGCGGAGCGCCTCGAAAAGCGGATCGCCGACAGGGTTCGCTTCACCACGCTTTGCTCTCTTTCGGCCTTGCGGGACCAAGGCGATCTCTACTTTCGCCTCGCCGCGCATGATCGCGCGGGCGTCGCCGGACAGCTTCAGCCCACCATGCTCGTTCGCGACCAGCGCGCCCCGCGCCTGTAATGTGCTAGGCAGCGGTTTGATTACGGGCG
>JACVCM010000028.1:15280-35566 GCA_016742125.1 Sphingomonadaceae bacterium
ACGCGCGCCTCATCATCGCCGACAATACCAAATACAGAAAGTTGGTCATGGCCGAACTTGAAAATCCGTTCGTCGCCAGCGCCGGTCAGCACTTTTTCAAGGTGACCGACGCCAAATATCTGGCCAGTGCGATAGGCGGCTGAGAGCAATTTGCGCGACAGTTCGGTCGCATCGTGGACACCCGGCGCGTCGAGGCAATTATCGCAATTGCCGCAGGTTTCGGGCGGATGCTCGCCAAAATGGCGAAGCAACACAGCACGCCTGCATCCGGGGGTCTCGACCAGCCTTGCCAGTGCCGCGATCCGACCTTGCTCGGCCTCGCGACGATCGGGCGGCAACTCGGCCAATCGTTCGCGCGCCCGCGTGAAGTCGCCCGGAGACCAGAGCATATGTGCGACCGCCGGGTCGCCGTCGCGGCCCGCTCTCCCGCTTTCCTGATAATAGGATTCGATCGATTTGGGCAGTCCTGCATGAACGACAAAGCGTACGTCAGGCTTGTCGATTCCCATGCCGAAAGCGACCGTGGCGACCATCACCATGTCTTCCGATGCAACAAACTCGGCTTGCGCCCTGGCGCGTGCATGCGGTTCCATTCCGGCATGATAGAAACGGGTTCTTCGCCCTGTCGCAGCAATTTGCCCAGCGATTTTCTCGGTGCGGTCGCGTGTCTGGGCGTAGACGATGCCCGCACCGCTCAACGTCCGAACAAGCCCTGCCACGCCGCTTTTGTTGCCGCCAGTCATCGCGTATCGGATATTGGGCCGGTCGAAGCCGGAAACGATGACATCTTCGGTGGCAATGCCGAGCTGCGTGGCAATATCGGCACGGGTATGTGCATCGGCGGTTGCGGTTAGCGCAAGACGAGGCACATTCGGAAAATCGTCCATCAATGGTCGCAACAGCCGGTAATCGGGCCGGAAGTCATGCCCCCATTCGGACACGCAATGCGCCTCGTCTATCGCGAATAGCGCTATCCTCGCCTCGCGCAGCAGCCCGCGAAACTCTTGCCCCGTCGCACGCTCTGGCGCGACATAGAGAAGGTCGAGCACACCTCTGCGAAAACGCTCGATGGTTTCCGCCCGATTGTCGTCTGCCGATGTCAATGTTGCGGCCCGGATACCGACTGCCTCCACCGCGCGCATCTGATCGTGCATCAGCGCGATCAGCGGCGAGATCACGATGCAGGTGCCCTCCATCATCAGCGCCGGAAGCTGATAGCATAGCGACTTGCCGGCGCCGGTCGGCATTACCGCCAGCGTGCGCCTGCCCTCGAGTACACGTTCCACGACCTGCTCCTGCACGCCGCGAAATTCAGCAAAACCAAATACGCGGTGCAGTATATCGGCGGGGACGAGTGTATCAGGAGCGGAGGCCATCGCCTCCGGCCCTAGCCCCGTCAAATCGTCAAGAATAGACCGCTCTTGCAACACCGGCGACTCCTCTGTGGAAAGACCGAGTTGCGAGAGAACGTAACAAGAACACTAACTGATGGCAAGGCCCGCATATTTCGGACAGTCGCTGCGGCAGACGCCGTCGTGCGACCATTCGGGCGGACGCCACAGGTAGGCTAGCTTGTCCTGCCAGCGATCTGCGTGCGCCATCCGGTCGCGCAGTTGCTGAAGTCCGGCGAATTGCGCAGTGAGCGGGTTGTTGTCATGTACCGGTTTGACCAACCCGACGACGGGATGCTCGCCGAGCGGCGCGTGACTGCCGAAGATACGGTCCCAGACGATTAGCACCTGGCTGTAATTTTTATCGATATATTGCGGTTGGTTGGCATGATGGATTTTGTGGTTAAGCGGCGTCGCCAGCCATTGTTCGAACCAGCCCAGATGACCGACATAGCTGGCATGGTTCCAGATGCCGAACGCGTTCTTAACAATGGTGATGGCGAGAAATACGACCGGCGGCACACCGAGAAGGGCAGCGACCAAATCGAAAGGTGTGCGGAGCAGCCCGTCGAGCCAGAAGCCGCGCGCCGCCGTGGTATGGTTGAACTCGTTCGAACTGTGATGGATTGCATGAAAAGCCCAGAACAACCCGATCCGGTGCGAGAGACGATGCTCCCAGTAATAGGACAGCTCGTGCACGAGGAATGCGATCAGCAGTGCCAATAACAATGGCATAGTGTCGACGATGCGCAATTGTTCGTAAACCAGCGTATAGATTGCCAACGGCACGATCATCCCGATGACGATGTCGATGACGCTATTCAGCATGTTCAATCCGACGCTGCACCACGCATCAGCCTGATTGTAGCGCCAGCCCTTGACCGCAACATAAAGCCGCTCCAGCAGTACGATACCGAAGTAAAAGCCGCCCAACGTATAGATGCCATAGGGGCCACCCAGGAATTCCACTGTGGCGTTCAGCATGTCCATAATGACTGTCTCCTCCGACATTCCCTACCATGGAGAAGCGCAACGGGCAATCATTCGGCCGCGACGGTTTCCTCCTCACCCTCACTCTGCTGCCGCGCCCACATTTCGGCATATAGCCCGCCTTTGCGAAGCAGTTGGGCATGGGTTCCCTGTTCGGCCACACGTCCTGCGTCGAGCACCATGATCCGGTCGGCATCTACAACGGTCGAAAGGCGATGTGCTATGATGATGGTTGTGCGCCGCTCGGAAATACGGTCGAGCGTCGCCTGAATCTCGGATTCGGTGCGACTGTCGAGCGCACTGGTGGCTTCATCGAGGATGAGGATTGGCGGGTTTTTGAGCAAAGTGCGGGCGATGGCCACACGCTGCTTCTCGCCGCCCGACAATTTCAGGCCGCGCTCGCCGACCCTGGCTTCATATTGCTCGGGCAAAGAGGCAATGAAGCCGTGGATGGAGGCGCCACGCGCGGCGTCCTCGATTTCAGCCTGACTCGCGCCCTCGCGCCCATAGCCTATATTGTAACCGATGGTGTCGTTGAACAACACCGTGTCCTGCGGGACAATGCCGATTGCGCTTCGCAGGCTCGATTGCGTGACATCGCGCAAATCCTGTCCATCGATGGTGATGCGCCCTCCGGTCACATCATAAAATCGGTACAGCAGCCGTGCGACGGTCGATTTGCCTGCGCCCGACGGGCCGACAACGGCTAAAGTATGCCCAGGTTCGATCTTGAAACTGACCCCATTGAGGATCTGACGGTCGGGCTCGTAGCCGAATTGCACATCCTCGAACGCCAGGGCTCCGCCGCTGACAACCAGCGCCGCAGCGCCAGGCTTGTCGACGATCTCGGCCGGCGTGTCGATAAGTTCGAACATCGCAGCCATGTCAGTCAGCCCCTGTCGGATCGTACGGTAAACCATACCAAGCATGTCCAAGGGTCGGAAAAGCTGTGCCAGCAGTGTGTTGACGGTCACGACGTCACCGGTGGTAAACTGTCCGCGCGACCAGCCCCAGACGACATAGCCCATGGCGCCGGCCATCATGAGGTTGGTGATCAGCGACTGGCCGATATTGAGCGCGGCCAGGCTGTTTTCGGATTTGACCGCTGCATCGGCCCATTGACTGACGACCTGATTGTAACGCGCGGCTTCGCGCTTTTCGGCGTTGAAATATTTGACTGTCTCGTAATTCAGCAGACTGTCCACAGACTTTGCAACAGTCTGGGTATCGAGTTCGTTCATTTCCTCACGAAGCTTGTTGCGCCAGTTGGTAACCACGGCGGTAAAGACGATATAGGCAATGACCATTACCCAGGTTGCCGCGACCATTCCCCAGCCGAACTCGATCTGGAAATATGTCGACACCAGTAGCAGTTCGAGCAAGGTCGGGGCGATGTTGAACAGCAGGAAATAAAGCATGATGTCGATGCTCTTGGTTCCGCGCTCAATGACCTTGGTGACTGCGCCGGTACGGCGATTCATGTGGAACCGCATCGACAGATTGTGGAGATGTCCGAAGACATTTTCGGCCAGTCGGCGCGTTGCGTCCTGCCCGACCCGTTCGAAAACGACATTGCGCAGATTGTCGAACAGCACGCCGCCAAAGCGCGCACCGGCATAGGCGGCGACCAGCGCAATGGCGATAGCGACGCCGTCTTCCAGCCCCGGAACCATACGGTCGATGGCTTGCCCATAGACCCACGCCATGCTGAGCTGGATGAGCTTGGAAATGACCACCAACAGCAGCGCAAAAACGATCCTTACCCGCAAACCGGCCTGATCCTTGGGCCACAAATAGGGCAGGAAACGCCGCATGACGGCGAAATCCGGTTTCGATTCTGTCGGGGTTTCTAAAGGCGGCACGGGGGCCATATAGGCGCGTGCGATATTTTCACAAAGGGCTGTTCACGCCTTGCCCGACAGGAGCAGCCATGTCGCCACGCCATTCATGCCGGTATAGGCACCATAAATGAGAACAACGAGCACGGCATTTTCTTGCGCAAACAGCATTGCACCTATGAGCAGCGCCAGCTCGATGGCGTAGCTGCCATAGGGGCTGAAATGCTTCCCGAAATAGCGCTTGGTATCCTCCACAAAAGGATGGCCCGATTCCGCTACCGCCTTGTGCATCGCGAAATTCGCGATGCCCATCAGGAAGCAGACGACCACCAGCATGGCGGGCGCTTATGGGCCTTGCCGGATGGCTCGCGCCTCGTTGCGTTCGGATTGCCTCTCGAGCGCAACCTTGATCATTGCAATGATGGGGTCGGCGAGCGCAAGCCCCAGCAGACCGAACAGCGCCCCGAACAATATCTGTGCGCCCAGCACCAGAGCGGGAGCAAGATCGACCGCCCGCTTGGCCACCATGGGCACGATCAGATAGCCATCGACCATCTGCACGACGAAATAGACGAAGATGGCGTAAAGCCCGACGTCTACGCCTGCCGAAAAGCCGACAAGGATGATAAGCGCGCCTGAGATTATGGCGCCGATATTGGGCAGAAATGCCAGCAGCCCCGTCAACAGCCCGAGTAAGGCGGCCATCGGCACACCGCCCAGGCTGAGCAGGATCCATGTCCCGAAGCCCTCGACCGCCATGCCCAACAGGCGACCGGCCATCAGGCGACGCAGGGTCCAGCCGATCTTTTCGGCCGTGCCATAGAAATATGTCCGTTCGGCCAGCGGCAGCATCCACGCTACGCCGCGTTCGTACATGCGGGGTTCCGCGGCGATGAAGATAGCCAACACCAGCATCATCGCCAAATTCGTGACTGTGCCCACCACCGATGACACGGCGGCGGTAACGCGCCCGACCGAGTTCAGGATCTGCGATCCGAACCCTTTTACATCCTCTGCGGAAATATTGAACCCGGCCGCCTCGACCCGGTTGCCGATCGTCTCGATCTGGCTTTCGACGATCGCCTGCAGGCTGGCAGCCTGCGCGGCCAGTTCGGATCCGGTGAACACAAAGGTCCAGTACATCATTCCGAATACTGCAAGGACCACGATGGTCAGGCGAAATCCCCGGGGGATAGGCAGGATGCGACCCAGCAGGCGGGCCCCGCCGTCGAACATGGCGGCGAGTACCAGACCGCCAATTATAAGGAGGATCGGCTGTGCCAGCCAGACCAGCGCAACGACCAGCGTTGCCATACCGATCCAGACGCTTGCGCGTTTCAGTTCAGTGCGGATTACCGGATCGAAAAGCTCGGTAGGTCCGACTTCCTCGCGAAACGCTTCCTCCTGCGCTCCTGCTGCCTTGCGCGGTGCACGCGGCTTGCGAACTTTGGCGCCGACGGGATCGTTCATTGCGATGCGACCTTCTGCGGCCGCAAACTGGTCCCGGCACGGTCGCCGCGAAGCGAGCTGATCCAAGTCGCTGGATTGAGCGAGGTGCTGCCGTCGACCGAGAAGGTGATAATCTCTGCCCGTCCGCCTAGCCGATCCCACGATACGGGGCCGCCCAGACCGCCAAGCTCTGCAGCCACGCGGCTGTCTGAACTATTGTCGCGATTATCACCCATCAGGAACACATGACCCGCGGGTATCTTGATAGGCGCCATGTCGTCGGTGTCGCGGCGACGGGCATCTATCGTGTCATATTGCACGCCATTGGGCAGCGTCTCGCGGATGATCGATAGATGGCAGGTGAGCCTGCCGTCCTTCTCACGTGTCAGCGCACCCGGGAAATCATAGTCGTTGCAGGGATTGTTGGCATCGACGGGGAGGATCAAATTCGGTTGGGTGTCCTGCTTTACCGGCTTGCCGTTCAGGAATATCTGACCTTCACGCAATTCGATGGTGTCGCCGGGCAGACCGATGACACGCTTGATCCAGTCCTGATACCGGTCTTTCGGCGTCAGAATGACGATATCGCCGCGTTCGGGCATTTTGCCCCAGACCCGACTATTGCTTTCGGGCAGCGGCACCGCCAGCGCCTCTACCTCTTCGCGCAACACCAGCCAGCGGAAGATCGCCACCGGATTGGGAATGGTCGGCGACACATGGCTCCAGCCATAAGGATATTTGGAGACAAATAGTCGGTCGCCAACCAGCAGCGTCGGCATCATCGAGATAGACGGGATGTAGAATGGCTTGGCGATGAAGCTGTGGAAGGCGAGCACCGCCAGCAGCAGCCAGAACATGCCCTTGATTTCGGCCCAGGTGGCGGCGGCCCAACCGCGTTTTTCCGGTGTGGAAGCTGGCGGTGTGGAAGGGCTTTGATTGTCGGTGGTCAAACTGGTCATACCTTTAGTGCGGGACGCGCCTCTATGATTACAAATGCCTGCGCCCAAGGGTGATCGTCAGTGAGCGTCAGATGGATATGCGCCTCATAGCCTGAAGGAATCATCGCGTCGAGCCGCGCTTTCGCCCCGCCGGTCAGCGCCAGCGTCGGCGCGCCCGAGGGAGCGTTGACCACGCCAATGTCCTTCATGAACACACCGCGCTTGAAACCGGTCCCGACCGCTTTCGAAAAAGCCTCCTTCGCGGCAAAGCGTTTGGCGAAGGTTCCGGCCCGGGTGAAGGGGCGGCGAGCCGCCTTGGCCCGCTCGATATCGGTAAAGACGCGGCGTTCGAACCGCTCGCCAAAACGGTCGAGCGAATGCTGAATACGCTCGATGTTGCAGAGGTCGGAACCGAGGCCGATTATCAAAACCGCAAGCTCTGAATAAATTTACGCGGAGACGCGGAGACGCGGAGATTTATGACCTCAAAAACTCCGCGTTCCCTGCGCCCTCTGCGTGAAATATATTTGGGTTCACGCAGGGTTCGCAGAGTTATTCCACTCCGCGTCTCCGCGTCTCCGCGTGAACAAACCAAAACCATATTGCGCAGGATCACCGCGCCATATCCATCAACGTTCGCATCTTGCGCACGCTTTCTTCCAACCCGATGAAAATCGCCTCGCCGATCAGATAATGGCCGATATTGAGCTCGGCGAGTTGCGGGATGGCGGCGATCGGCTGGACATTTTCGAAGGTCAAACCATGGCCTGCGTGGGGCTCGATGCCGTTCTTCGCAGCAAGTGCAGCAGCCTCGGCGATGCGTTGCAGTTCAGCGACCTGCGCGTCGTCCACACAATGCGCATATTTGCCAGTGTGGAATTCGACCACCGGTGCCTTGAGGCGGATGGCGGCCTCGATCTGGCGCGGGTCGGGTTCGATGAACAGGCTAACGCGGATATCGGCGTCGAGCAGCCGGGAGACGATCGGCGCGAGATGGTTGTGCTGCCCCGCCGCGTCCAGTCCGCCTTCGGTGGTCCGCTCCTCGCGCCGTTCGGGGACGATGCAGGCGGCGTGCGGCTTGTGGCGCAATGCTATTTCCAACATCTCTTCGGTCGCCGCCATTTCGAGGTTCAGCGGCAGATTGGTTGCCTCCTGGATCCGCTGCAAGTCGCTGTCGCGGATATGCCGCCGGTCTTCGCGCAGATGTGCGGTAATGCCGTCGCCCCCGACATGCGCTACGATTTCTGCCGCGCGCACCGGGTCGGGATGCTCACCGCCCCGCGCGTTGCGGATGGTCGCGACATGGTCGATATTTACACCGAGGCGAAGACGGTTCGTCATTTCCGGTCACTCCTGCAGGCGATGCTGCTCAGCAAGTCGAAGGCAAAGCCTTTCCCTTCCCAGGGATCGCCGATGCCCACCGGACGCTTGCGGCCGAAGATAATGAGCGCTTGCCCCGACTCAGGAAGGAGATAGTTGCGCAATTCGATCCCGCCGACCAACCCTTGGCGCTCGACGATGCGCACATCCTTGGCGCAGCCTTTGAGCGGCGCGGGATAGATCCATTGGAAGAAGCCGTAATATCCGTTTTCGCGGCTGCTCTGCCACATCGTTTCACGTGCTTTCGATCCCAGGAGTTTTCCCGAAAGCAAGGCGTGATCGAATTTCCAGAGATCTGTGATTGTTCCATAGGCACCCGCCGACGCGCCATTTACACCCAGATTGATCAAGGCATCGACGTCGCGATATTCGCCTGTCGGGGCGACATGGTCGAACCGGCGACCTTCGATTCCGTAAATCCCGACGCTCTTGAGGCCGAGTTTTTTCCCGAAGCGTTCGTGCATGAGCCGGTCGAACGACCGGCCCGTCACTTTCGCCAGCACTTCGGCCAAAACTATCGTGTCACAATTATTATATTCGAACGGTGCAGGCGGCGCCGCGCGAGCCGGACCGGCGCAATAACCACTGGCGCTTGCGGCGGGCACAGCGGCCGCACTGCGGTAGAATGCCGGGACACCATCGCTGTCCGGCTGGCTTTCGTCGGGTTGCGGAAGGCCGCTATTGTGAAGCAACAGGTCGCGGATCCGTATTGTGGACGCGTAAGGCGCTTTCCAATCGCGCCAATAGCGGCTGACCGGAGCATCCAGATCGAGCCGTCCACGCTCGATCTCCTGCATGGCAAGCACTGCAGCCAGTTGTTTTGTAATGGACGCCCACCGCCACACCGCCCTTGTCGATGGTGGATTTTCGCCGATGGCAAAAACCGAATGGCTGCCATCCTTCTGGCCGACCAATATCGTCCCGTCGAAGCCTGCCTCAATTGCGCGGTCGCGGAGCTGGTCGACCACATGGCTGGGGACCTTCGCCAAAGCGGACTGTGACGCACAGGCAGCGATGATTGCAAAGATGAGCCAGACGACGCGCAAGTCAGATTTCTTTCCGGCTACCAGGCTTTACCGCTTCGATTGCCGCCAGCTCGGGCGGCAGCTGGTCGGGCGCATAGGTCGGGAAGTTCAGTTCGATCAGCGGGAAAAAGGGCACGCCGAGTTCGGCGCTGCCCGCCGAGCGGTCTACGACGGCGGCTGCGGCGATAACCGCACCGCCTGCATCTTCAATCGCTTTGATTGCTTCGCGCGACGACAGGCCTGTGGTGACTACATCTTCCACCATCAGCACCTTCGTTCCTTTCGCGAGGCTGAAACCCCGGCGCAAGCCGAATACGCCGTCGGGCCGCTCGACAAACATCGCATCGACGCCCAGCGCACGGCCCATTTCATGCCCAATGATGACGCCACCCATCGCTGGTGACACAACCGCCTGAATGTCATTGCGGATATCACGGGGAATCTTTTGCGCGATGGCCAGTGCAATCCTTCCGGCGCGTTCCGGGTTCATCAACAGTCTCGCACATTGCAGATAATGCGCGCTATGACGGCCGGAGGAGAGCAGGAAATGCCCTTCGAGCAGCGCCTCGACGTTACGGAATTCTGACAGGATTTCATCTTCAGTCATGATGGGGAGAATTTTCCTCGCTGACACTTGTTATATTTTGCATGTCCCGCCTAGCGGATTGCAACGCAAATAGGTGGAAAAGTCCCGCAAATAAATGCTAAAAATCTTCAATCGACTGCTTGAGGCTTGCCGAAAGCGCGCCTATAGGACGCGCGAGTCCGGCTGCCTTCTTGTAGATCGGGCCTGCGCAACATTCCTGCGCCGCACCAAGATTACGGGGCCAAGTTGATGAATATTTTGAAGAAATTCCTGATTGTCCTTGCTGCAATGACGATGCCTACTTTGGCATTGGCGCAGACGGCGACTCCGGCTCCCGTCGCAAAGGAAGTGGCTGCCCCCGTGGTTGCCACCCCCGCTGCTGCAGCGCCTGTCGATGCCGCGCCCCCCGCCGCAGCAGCGGCGCCGAAATCGATGGACGGCTCATTGCCTGGCTATACGCCGATGCGCCCTGACTATGAGAATAGCGTCGGCATGCCGAAGGCGAAGGAAATCGATTTTCAGGAACAATTCACCGAGAACGGCCAATATGCGAAGTGGATCAACAATTCCGTTCTGCTTCCGATCATCACGCTGATCTCGCTGTTCGTGTTGGGCCTGCTGCTGTGGGTGATCGTGCGATTCAACCGTCGCGCCAATCCGGTACCGTCGAAGACGACGCATAATACATTCATAGAGATTGTGTGGACGCTCGTTCCGGTCCTGATCCTTTTGGGAATTGCCTATCCCTCGCTGGACCTGCTGGCGAAGCAGTTCAAGCCTGCACCTGCCGATGCCGTCACGGTAAAGGTTACCGGTTACCAATGGTATTGGGGTTACAGCTATCCCGATCATGGCGGCTTTGAGGTCGTATCCAACATGCTGAAGGAAGAGGCCGATGTCGGTGCGGGCGAGCGTTTCCGTACCGAGAATGACGGACCCAAATTGTTAGCGGTCGACAATCGCATGGTTGTTCCGGCTGGCGTTCCGCTCCGTATCCAGACCACTGCTGCAGACGTTATTCACGCCTTTGCCGTGCCCTCGCTTTGGTTCAAGCTTGATGCTGTTCCGGGCCGTCTGAACGAAAAGGCGCTGACCATTACAAAGCCGGGCGTGTATTTCGGACAATGTTCCGAGCTTTGCGGCGCCCGTCACGCCTATATGCCGATTGTTGTCGAAGCACTTCCACCCGCCCAATTCGCGGCTTGGGTAAAGGCACAAGGCGGCGCGATGCCCGGCGAAGCTGCTGCCGGAGCAGCGGCGCCTGCCGCTGGCACCGCCCCGGATACAACCACTGCACCCGCCGCACCGGCAACCGATACCAACGCTGCTCCTGCGGCAGCCGTAACCAAGTAAGCGGCCTGAAAAGATGACCACCATTGCAGCCACCGGAGCCGATCGTCACGGTCACGACCATGCGCACGATGCCGATCACAAGCCAGGCTTTTTTGCCCGCTGGTTCATGTCGACCAACCACAAGGACATCGGCACTCTCTATCTGATCTTCGCGATTTTCGCGGGCGTTATCGGTGGTGGGATATCAGGCCTGATGCGGCTTGAGCTCGCCGAACCGGGCATCCAGTATCTTCAAGGCTGGGCGTCGATGATGGCCGGCAAGGAAGCCTCGATGGACGAGGCATATCATATGTGGAACGTGCTGATTACTGCGCACGGCCTTATCATGGTCTTCTTCATGGTGATGCCTGCGATTATTGGCGGCTTCGGCAACTGGTTCGTACCGCTGATGATCGGTGCGCCCGATATGGCGTTCCCGCGCATGAACAATATCAGCTTCTGGTTGACCGTGGTGGCTTTCATCATGCTTCTGGGGTCGAGCTTTGTGCCGGGCGGTACTGGCCTGGGGGCCGGGACGGGTTGGACGGTTTATGCGCCGCTCTCGACATCGGGTTCGGTCGGGCCTGCGGTCGATATGGCGATTTTCTCGCTTCACCTTGCAGGTGCTGCGTCGATTCTGGGTGCCATCAACTTCATCACCACCATTTTCAACATGCGCGCCCCTGGCATGACGCTGCACAAGATGCCGCTGTTTGTGTGGTCTGTGCTGGTCACGGCTTTCCTGCTGTTGCTCGCGCTACCGGTGCTGGCAGCGGCGATCACCATGTTGCTCGTCGACCGTAATTTCGGAGGTGCATTCTTCGATGCGGCGGCAGGTGGCGATCCTGTGCTGTACCAGCATCTGTTCTGGTTCTTCGGTCATCCCGAAGTATACATCATGATCCTGCCGGGCTTCGGCATCATCAGCCAGATCGTCGCAACCTTCAGCCGCAAGCCTGTCTTTGGCTATCTCGGAATGGCCTATGCGATGGTTGCAATCGGCGTGGTCGGCTTCGTCGTCTGGGCGCACCACATGTTCACCGTGGGCATGAGTGTCGACATGAAGATGTACTTCACCGCAGCAACGATGGTGATTGCGGTGCCGACCGGTATCAAGATCTTCAGCTGGATTGCCACCATGTGGGGCGGTTCGGTCAGCTTCAAGACCCCGATGGTCTGGGCGATGGGTTTCATTTTCATGTTCACCGTCGGCGGCGTGACCGGTGTTGTACTCGCCAACGGCGGTCTCGACGATAACCTTCACGACACTTATTATGTCGTGGCGCACTTCCATTATGTGCTTTCGCTCGGTGCCGTATTCTCGCTGTTCGCCGGTTTCTATTACTGGTTCGGCAAGATGTCTGGCCGCCAACTCAATGAGTTTCTGGGTCACCTGCATTTCTGGATTTTCTTCATCGGCGTAAACGTGCTGTTCTTCCCGATGCACTTCCTCGGAAATTCAGGCATGCCGCGTCGCTATCCTGATTATCCGGAAGCGTTCGCCTATTGGAACGGCATTGCCTCGCTGGGCTATGCCATCATGGGCGTTGGCGTGATCATCTTCTTCATCAACGTGTTCTGGTCGCTGGCTGCGGGCCGCCGTGCAGAAGACAATTATTGGGGCGAAGGCGCGACGACACTCGAATGGACGCTGTCCAGCCCGCCGCCATATCACCAGTTCGAAACATTGCCGGTTATCAAATAGCCAGCAGCCCCCCCCGGACCCCTCCCATTCCTGAGCTTGCCGAAGGGGGGAGGGGAGGAAGAGAATATGACAACCGCGACGCGTGACATCTTGATGCCAGCAGAATGGCGCGACTTCTGGGCGCTGACGAAGCCCAGGGTGATGTCGCTTGTCGTGTTCACGGCACTGTGCGGCTTGCTCGCGGCGCCGGGCGATATTCATCCTGTTATAGCGTTCACGTCCATCATGTGCATTGCTTTGGGGGCCGGTGCATGCGGCGCGCTGAACCAATGGTATGAGGCGGATGTCGATGCGAAGATGGCGCGGACGTCGAAACGGCCTCTTCCCGCCGGCCGCATGGACCGCGAGGCGGCTTTGCAGTTCGGCATCGGGCTCGCAGCCTTTTCGGTTGGCATAATGGGAGTAGCGGTCAACTGGCTGTCGGCCGGTATCCTTGCTTTCTCCATCTTCTTTTATTCGGTCGTTTATACGGTGTGGTTGAAGCCCAATACACCGCAGAATATCGTGATCGGCGGGGCTGCAGGGGCGTTTCCACCTGTCATCGGCTGGGCGGCTGTTACTGGCGATGTAACTCTGATGCCAGTGCTGTTGTTCGCTATCATCTTCCTTTGGACACCCCCGCATTTCTGGGCACTCGCCCTGTTCATGAAGACCGACTATGGCGCAGCCGGCATTCCAATGCTGCCCAATGTCGCGGGGCAGCGGGCCACGCGAAACCAGATATTTGCCTATAGCTTTCCGATGGCAGCAGCGGCGATTGCGCCATTTGCGGTGGGTGAAAGCGGCTGGCTATATGGCATATCGTCCGTTGCGCTAAACCTGTTGTTCCTTGTGCTTGCCTTCAATGTCTGGCGGAATGAGGCGAATGAAGCGAAGGCAATGCAGCCTGAAAAGAAGCTCTTCGGTTTTTCGATTCTCTATCTCTTCCTGCTGTTCGCGTTGTTCGCCGCCGACCGGAAAATTATCGCATGACCGAAGTTGAACGCCCGTACACCGCCGAAGAAACGCGTATTGTCCGCGAACGGCAGGCCGCACGATCGCGAGTAATGGGCGTCGTGCTGATCGGTCTTTGTGTCCTCTTCTTCCTCATTACCGTCGTCAAAATCGGAGTCTGGGGCTGATGGCGCGGTCGAACGTCAAGACGGGCATGATGGCCGCCGCAATTGCCGTGTCGATGGTAGGAGTCGGTTTTGCAGCCGTCCCCCTATATCGCATATTCTGTCAGGTAACGGGATTCGGCGGCACGACGATGAAAGTCGACTCGGCGCAGGCCGCGACGGTTGTTGCCACCAACAAGCCGATTGTCATTCGCTTCGATGCGAACCAGCGCAATGGCCTGCCATGGGAGTTCAAACCCGAACGGCCTACCGATACGGTCAGTATCGGTGCCAAGGACATGTCGATTTTCATCGCGAAGAATTTGTCGGATGAGCCGGTGACCGGAACCGCGACCTTTAATGTCACGCCTGCGCTTGCGGGCCAGTATTTCAACAAGATCCAGTGCTTCTGCTTCACCGAACAGACCCTGGCGCCGGGGCAGCAGGTGCGGATGCCGGTACTTTATTACGTCGATCCGAAAATCATGACCGATCCGGACACAAAGGATATCGAAGAAATCACGCTTAGCTACACATTCTATCCCGTGGAAAAGCCGAAGGCGGTGGACCCGGCGGGCGAGGGAAGCTAAGACCACCATAACGCGTTAAGACTACAGGGAATTGACCATGGCCGGTGCCAAGAACCACGATTACCATATCCTTCCGCCGAGCATTACGCCGCTCGTCGGCTCGTTATCTGCGCTAACGATGTTTTTCGGGCTGGTGATGTGGATGCACCCTGAGCAGTTCAGCTATGGCAGCCTGATATTCGGCCTTGGTTTGATCGGCGTCCTCTACACTTTCTACACCTGGTGGGTGGATGTCGTGAACGAGGCGCATGCCGGCGACCACACGCCGGTCGTGCAATTGCACCTTCGTTACGGCATGATCATGTTCATCGCCTCAGAGGTGATGTTCTTCGTCGGCTGGTTTTGGGCGTGGTTCGATTTTTCGCTATTCCCCGTACCACTGGAACTGACCCCGGTTGAAGGCGGCCACGGCTTTACCGTTGCCAATCTGATCGGCCAGGAAGGCGCAGCGGCGCTTATACAATGGCCGCCGAAGGGCATGGAAGTGCTCGATGCAATGAAGCTTCCATTGCTCAACACGCTGATCCTGCTCTGCTCGGGCACGACCGTGACCTGGGCGCACCATGCACTGATCCACGGCGACCGCGAAGGTCTGAAAAAAGGTCTGTGGCTGACCATCATCCTGGGTCTGTTTTTCAGCGCCATTCAGGCCTATGAATATTCGGTCGCACCCTTCCCGTTCGGTGGCCTCAATTATGGCACTGTCTTTTACATGGCGACCGGTTTCCACGGCTTCCACGTGATCGTTGGTACCATCTTCCTGATTGTCTGTCTGGTACGCGCCTATAAAGGCCATTTCACACCCCAGCAGCATTTCGGTTTCGAGGCTGCGGCCTGGTATTGGCATTTTGTCGATGTGGTCTGGCTGTTCCTCTTTATTGCCATCTATGTTTGGGGCGGATGGGGCGCACCGGTTCATTGATCGATGGTTGAAAGCCAAATCAAGGAAGGGCAGCCGGGCATTGCCAAGGCTGCCCTTTTTGGTCTTTGCCCGCAATGCGGCGCAAAGACACTGTTTGCAGGGATAGCCCGCTTTTCGGACCGGTGCGGTAATTGCGGCCTCGACTATTCAGCGTTCAATGTCGGCGACGGGCCGGCCGCGCTGCTCACCATGCTGATTGGGGCGTTTATCATATTGCTGGCCATCGCTACCGATATCGCGGGGCGCCCGCCATTCTGGGTGCATGTGATTATCTGGGTGCCGGTCACCGCAGCATTGACCCTTGTTTCATTGCGTGTGGCGAAAAGTGCCCTGCTCGCGGCGGAGTATCGTAACCGCGCGCGTGAAGCGGGCAGGAGCGACCTTCTGTGACCCGCTGGCCCTTGCTTCCCAGCATCCTGGTCGGGCTCGCCGTGGCTACCATGATTGGTCTTGGAATCTGGCAGCTCCAGCGCAAAGGGCAAAAGGAAGCGCTGCTCGCACGCTATGAGGCGGCGGCTGGGCTGGAGCCTGTAGCCTGGCCGACGGTTCCCGACCCTGATGCCTTGCCGCTGTTTCGCAAATCTTCGGTCATGTGCATTACTGTTGCGGGCTGGCAGTCGGTTTCAGGTACCAGCGCGACCGGCAAGGCAGGCTTTGCCCATATAGCGTCATGCAAGACCGGTGGTGCCGAGGGTCCGGGCGCCAAGGTCGCCATTGGCTGGTCGGAACGGCCCGAGGCGCCACGTTGGTCGGGCGGCGCAGTCAACGGCGTCATCGCTCCGGACAATGAACAGCTGATAAGGCTTGTCGCGACCGACAAGATCGATGGACTCCAGCTTTTATCTCCGCCGTCGCCCGAGCAGATACCGAACAACCATCTGCTTTACGCAATCCAGTGGTTCATCTTCGCTGCGGCCGCGACTGTCATTTACGTCCTGGCCGTCCGCAAGCGCGCGCAAGCCGATTGAACCTGCCAGGCGACATCATCTTCTATGGCGTTGCCAGCGGTGCGGTGTTTCTGGTCGGTCTGGCAAAGGGCGGCTTTGCAGGCCTTGGCGCAGCCGCAATACCGCTGCTTGCTTTGGTCATGGATCCGGTGGCTGCAGCCGGAATGCTCCTCCCCATATTGATGGCGCAGGATGTCGTGAGTGTCTGGGCTTTCCGGAAGTGTTTTGACCGGCGGACGCTGGTTTTGACCATACCCGGGGCGGCCATCGGCATATTTCTTGGTTGGTGGCTTGCGGCCGTTGTGGACGCTGACGCGGTGCGTGGGTTCGTCGGCATCATTGCGCTCGCCTTCGGGGTCTATCGCCTGCTTCCGATATTGGGCGGAAGGATGGCGCTTACCGGACCCGCACCCGAATGGCTTGGCACGGTCATGGGCAGCGTTGCCGGTTTTACCAGCCAGATCGCCCATGCCGGCGGGCCACCATTTCAGATCTGGGCGCTGTCGCGTAACTTCCCGCATCTGGTGTTCGTTGGCACCTCGTCGATATTCTTTGCCATCATCAACTGGCTGAAAGTGCCAGCCTATGTCGCCCTGGGGCAGTTCAACGCGGCCAACATGATGCTGACAGCGTTGTTCATGCCGCTCGCGATATTGAGTACATTTGCCGGCGTCTGGCTGGTGAAGCGCGTTTCGCCGGCGCGATTCAACGTTATCATCAATGTCTTGATGATTCTCGTCGGCTTGGAACTGGTCAGGCAGGCGCTTATTTAGGCGACAAAACCATCAGCATCTGCCGGCCTTCCATACGCGGATAGGCTTCGACCTTGGCGGTTTCCGCCGTATCGGCCTGGACACGCTGGAGCAGGTTCATGCCCAGTTGCTGGTGGGCCAGTTCGCGCCCGCGGAAGCGCAACGTGACCTTGACCTTATCGCCTTCCTCGATGAACTCGTTCACCTTCTTCATCTTCACCATATAGTCATGATCGTCGATGTTCGGACGCATCTTGATCTCTTTGATCTCCTGCGTCTTCTGGCTCTTGCGGGCGAGGTTGGCCTTTTTCTGGGCCTCATATTTAAACTTGCCGATGTCGAGAAACTTGCAGACTGGCGGGTCGGCATTCGGGGATACCTCCACCAGATCGAGGCCCACTTCGGCCGCCTGTGCTATCGCTTCGCGGGTGTACATCACCCCCAGATTTTCGCCATCGTCGTCGATGACACGGACTTTATCCACGGTGATGAGATTATTGTAGCGCGGTCCACTCTTGACAGGTGGGGTCATTGCGCGCCTGGTCGGCGGGGTTGCGATAGGGGGTACTCCTGAAATTATCCTGCTGCGCCCTTACAGCCAAATGCGCCCCGAATAAAGGGCCTAGGCCTGCTTGGCACCGATTTGTCACATATAGTGGCACGGAGGCCACGGGAAAAGGCTTTCAATATTTTCCGGGATGGCGATTCGCGGACCGAGCATAGCCGACCAGTGCAAAGCTTTGCATTCGTCAAAGTACCACATACGTATGCTGGATAAGTACAGCCTAGATTTTTGACAAACCTTTCAATCCGATACGCCATGTTACATGTTTTTACCATGCCGTTCACTTTACGTGCAGGTAAATTGCTGTATAAGACGAAACATAGTTAGCCAAGCGCGGTCGAATAAGACGCGCATGAGACATTTAATTTCGCGAGATTAGGAATTTAGATGAGTAGCTCCTCCAGCGGCTCGCTTTCGAGTGTGCCAAATGGGCGGATCATCGACTTCGAAACAGCCGAATTGCGCAAGCTGCCCTTTCAGGACAGTCTGTATCTCTGGGTGCGGGGGATACTTCCGGGGAATGGCTTCGAGGTTAGATTGGCCCCCCGCGTTTATCAGGACCGCCCGGATTATTGGGGCATCGAAGTGGCGGTCATCCATGCGCCAGCACCGGCAAATGATGTCGGCGGCGCGGACGCTACGCTCGTGTTCGAGCGTTCGGTCCCACTGACTGGCATCACGGGTGTTCGGGGGATCACCGTGATCGGGGCCAATCAGGTTAAGCGGATCGAGATTGTCGGCGAGTCCTGAACAGGGTCGCAACTCGCTGACAGGGTCGGGGATAGGCGCCATGCGTGCCTGTCCCCGCACTTCTTTGTGGACCAGTTTCATCGAGCCAGCCCCGCCAGCATGTCGACCGTCAATATCTGCGGCAGGACCCGCGCCTCGGCGCCCCTGGGATAATAGAGATAGAGCGGCACTCCAGAGCGGCCATGCCCGGCGAGGAAGCGGGTGATATCGGGGTCGCGGCGGGTATAGTCGCCGACAAGGGTCACAATGCCCGCGCGCTGGAACGCCTGCGCGGTTTCAGCACGATCAATCGCGGCGGCCTCGTTTACCTTGCAGGTTACGCACCAGTCAGCGGTGAAATAGACAAAAACCGGTTTTCCTTCCGCGCGCAATGTCGCGAGTTTCGCTTCGGAGAATATATCGCCGCCAACTTGGCTCCTGTCGGCAAGATTGCGGCTTTGCGCGGGCAGCAGGTCGAGCGCGAGCGCCCCGGCCACGGACAGGCTCGCGGCAGTCAGGAACACCAGACCAAGCGCCCGTCTTGTCCGCCCGAGAACGATGATTGCTGCCACCAGCGCAGCCGCCGCCACGCCGCCGACCAGCCAGCCATTGTTTCCGGCCAGTTGTCCCAGCAACCACAATAAGGCAAGCGCCGTCAGCCCCATCGGAACCGCCATCCATTTGCGGAATGTTGCCATCCACGGCCCGGGCTTTGGCATGCGCGACCGCAAAGGCGGAGCAAAGGCTATCGCCAGAAATGGCAGGGAGAGGCCGAAGCCGAGCCCTGCGAAAGCCATCAATGCCAGCGCCGTCGGCAAGAGCAGCGCCCCGCCAATCGCTGCGGCCATGAACGGGCCGGTGCAGGGCGTCGCAACCACCGCCGCCAGCACACCGGTCCAGAAAGACCCAGCCATGCCGCCCTTGCGCGTCAGGCTATCCCCAGCGCCGATTCCGCCGACCTCGAACAGTCCGGCCAGATTGGCGGCTACCGCCACCATCAGCAGCAGCAGCAAGAGCACGATTAGCGGATCCTGTAACTGGAATGCCCAGCCGACCTCTTCGCCCGCGGCACGCAAGCCGAGCATGATTCCGCCCAGCGCCAGACAGCTCAGAATGACACCCGCTGTATAGGCCACCGCCTCGCGCCGCGCTTCGCGTTGGTCATTCCCCAGTTTCGCCAGACTCAATGCCTTCAGACCCAGAATCGGGAAAACGCAAGGCATGAGGTTGAGCAGCAAGCCGCCGAGGATGGAAAAGACCAATATCCAGACGAAGCTCAATTGCCCTGCGGGCAGGCTGGCGTCACCCAGCACCGACACCGGGTCTCCGCCTGACGGGACTGCGCCGGGCATGGCGCGTACCTCAAGCCCCTGGGCATCGTTGAACCGCAACAGGCCGTCGATGCGCCCGGTAAATGGCTTGTCGACTTCGCCACTCACCATCAACCAGTCGCCTGAACGCCGCGCCGATTGCGGCGCTGCATAGCGGAAGGCATTTTCGGTTTCCGGGAAGAACCAGACCTTTGCGATTTCGGCGCTGTGTGGAAAGGGGATTGCGATACTGACCCGCTTGCCGTCTATGGCATAGTGTGCCTCGCGATCGAGCGGGACCGGCAAGGCAGCACGCCATTGATCGAAGCGTGCGCGTTTGGTTCCGTCCATCCGCCCGTCGCCGACGGTCATCGGGACCGACAGCAGGGCGCCTTCCGGAATGCAGACCGTATCCGAACAGGCCGACCAGCGGGCGTCGACCCGGATGTCCATGCGCTGCCCGACGCTGGCGCTCGCGGGGATTTTCAGATCGACCAGAAAAGCGTGCCGGCTTTTGTAGATATGGTTCATGAAGCCGCTGACGATCAGCGTTTCGGGCACCGGCGCGCGGATTGGGGATGCAGTCACACCCGGCGGCAACTTCCAGTCCAGTTCGAGCGGCGTTCCCGCATCGCCGGGGTTCAGCCAGTAATCATGCCAGCCCGGTTTCGGGTCCATCACAATGGGGATTGTTACAATGTCGCCGGGTGCAGGACCGGGGGTTTCGGGCTCGATAGAAG
>JACVCM010000029.1 GCA_016742125.1 Sphingomonadaceae bacterium
ACACACGTTACAATGTGCAGGTGAGGCTCGAAACCGCGCGCTTTGCGGAACAGTTTGCGGAATATCAGGTGCTTGCGGCGACCAACAAATTGCTGGCGTCGATGAACCTGAAGCCCGCATCCGGATCCGATGCATATGCGCGTGACCGTTTCGATTATGGCCCGCCGCCTCCTGCGGAACTGCAGCGGAGACGTTACCCGAGATAATCGGGTAACGGTCTCTGCCAAATTCGGGGGAATTTGTGTACGAAGCCTTGGAAACTGAACTGGCGGAGGCGCTGGAAAGCGCAAGAACCTCGACGCCTGACGCGCTCGTCGCAGCAGTGAAGAGACTTGCCCGGGAGAATGAGCTTCCTGATCCCGGCAGTCTCTTCCAGACTTTGCCAATGGACAGCAAGGGGCGGTTGCCCTTTCACCAGGCGGAGAATGCGCTCGAGCTCGCCGGCTTGACGGCGATCCCGCTTGCCGAGGGGCGGTTTCCGCGGAAGGCCGAGCAATTGCCGGCGCTGATCAGGCTCAACGACGACAGCGTTGCCATCGTTTACGAGACAACGAAGGACCAGGCCCTCGCCTGGAAAATCGAAACTGCCGAGCCGGTCTGGACGGACATCGCCGAGCTGGAGGGATATTTCGTCGGACAGGCGATCCAGGTCAGCGGCAATGCCAATCGGCTGCGCAGCGGCGATGAAGGCTGGGCGAAGGCGGCACGCGACAATTGGTTCTGGGGCGAATTGTCGAAGATGAAGCGCGATTTCTATCCGGTTTTCGGCGCGGCATTCCTGATCAACCTGCTGGCATTCGCTTTGCCGCTGTTCTCGATGAACGTGTATGATCGCATCATTCCGAACCGCGCGGTTTCCAGTCTCTGGGTATTGGCAATCGGCGTCTTGCTGGCTTTCGCGGTTGAATTTGCGCTGCGCATGGCGCGATCCAACCTTCTCGACGAACTGGGACGGAAGCTCGACCTGAAGCTGTCCGAAAAAATCTTCGGCAAACTCGTCAATCTGCCGCTATCCGATCGGTCGGGCGATACCGGCAGGCTGGTCCGCCGCGTGTCCGAATTCGAGATTGTGCGCGACTTTTTTGCATCGACGACGGCCGTGCTGATTGTCGACATGCTGTTCCTGGTGGTTTTCGTCGCCATGATCGCAGTGCTGGCAGGATGGCTCGCTCTGGTGCCTCTTGCCATCATTGCCATCATGTTTTTTGCGGGCAAGGCGCTACAGGCCAAGATGACGGCCGCCACGCTCGACGCGCAGGCGGATGCAGGATTGCAGCACAGCCTGCTTGTCGAGGCCATCAGCGGGGCAGAAACCTTGAAATCGACCGCTGCCGAAGGTCGCGTAATTGGCCGTTGGCGCAACCTTGCACGGATGAGCGCACTCACGCAGGAACGTCTGCGACGCCTTAATGCGACAGCGGTGACTCTGGCCAGTGTCTGTCAGCAGATCACCAGCATCGCATTGGTCATCGGCGGATTTTATCTGTTCGATGCAGGCAAGATCTCGATGGGCGCGATCATCGCGATTGTCATGCTCGCCGGACGCTCATTGGCGCCTGCCGGTCAGCTTGCTTTCCTGATGACGCGCGGACGGCAGGCGATGACCGTGCTCGACAGCTTGGCCGGACTAATGGACAAGCAGGACGAACGTGGTTTTGGCAGCAGCAGTGTCATTCCGACGGTGCGTGACGGGCATATCAAGCTGGAAGATGTGAGCTTTGCCTATCCGCAAAGCAGCCGCGAGGCCTTGTCGGGGCTTAACCTGGAAATAAAGCCAGGTGAAAAGATCGCTATTATCGGCCGCGTCGCCTCCGGCAAGTCGACATTAGGCCGCCTCCTGTGCGGGTTGTACTATCCGGATGCGGGCGCGGTTCTCATCGACGGGTTGGACAATCGCCAGTACCGGCCCATCGATCTGCGCACGCAGCTTCGCTTTGTAGGGCAGGATGCCGAGTTGTTCAGCGGGTCCATCAAGGACAATCTCTTGATGGGAGCCCCCAATGCAAATGACGACGCGCTCATCGATGCGCTGCGGCGGGTCGGAGCGGATGAGTTTCTCGGCCGGGACGATGGTGGCTTCGACCGGGGCACCGGCGAACGCGGTCGCAACCTGTCAGGCGGGCAGCGCGGTTTCCTTGTCCTGGCGCGGGCGCTGGCCTCGCCATCGAAATTGCTGTTCCTCGACGAGCCAACCGGGGCGATGGACATGCGGACCGAGACAACATTTGTCGAACGCCTGAAGGCCGCGACCTATCCGGGGCAGACGCTGGTCATTTCGACCCATCGCCATGCTGTCCTGTCGCTCTGCGACCGGCTCATCGTCATGGACCGCGGCAAGATCGTCGCAGACGGGCCGCGCGACCAGATCATGAAACAGGCGATGGAAAAGGGAGCAGCGGCATGATGCACGACTTTCCCGACCGAGCCGAGATGCTGGCGCTGGAAGATGAGCTGGCCGTTTTGGTCAGGAAGCCCGGCAAGACAGGTTTGGGCAAAGTGGTCGCGATGCTGATCGGCGTCAGCGTGGCGATTGCCGTGCTGGTAACCCAAGTCGATTGGCAGACGACTTTCGATCGGCTGTTTGTCGCAGATAGCGAGACGACCGCCGCATCCAACCGCACAAAAGAGCAGGTCGCGCTTATCGAGGCGACGCAAGGCGACCAGACCAAGGTTGCGGCGAAGGGCGAGGAAGCCCAAGCGCTGAACGATGCCATTCCCTTTGCCAAAGGACCGGTGGAAACCGCCTTGCCCTTCTACATAACCGATACCAGCATGACGAATAGCGAGAAGGCGCTGCGGTGCATGACCCAGGCGATCTATTATGAGGCCGGGTTTGAGCCGGTTGCCGGACGTTATGCTGTCGCGCAAGTCATCCTCAACCGCATGCGGCATCCTGCCTTTCCAAAGTCGGTCTGCGGGGTGATCTATCAAGGCAGCAGCCGCCCGGGATGCCAGTTCAGCTTTGCCTGCGACGGCTCCCTGCTACGCGCACCGAGCGCGAAGGCATGGGCCGAAGCACGACGGATAGCCGAAGATGTGTTGTCGGGTACCGTAACTTCGGCGGTCGGCATGGCGACACATTATCACGCCAATTATGTGTCGCCTTACTGGGCCCCCAAACTTCACAAGATTACAGTGATGGGCGCGCATATATTTTACCGCTGGCCGGGCAATTGGGGGCGGCGTGTTGCGTTCAATGGAGTCTATCGTGGCGGCGAATATATCCCCGCCGTTTCGAGCCTTGCCAACATCAACGCTGGCACGGACGGCGAGGGGACGGAAGACCTGCTCGTCGCGGACACCGCAGCACCGGTGCGCGAAGTCACCGACCGCCGGGCCGACAATGATATCGGTGGCCGTATCGATACCAGCAAGACCTGGCGCCTGACCATTCCGATGGGATCGGAAACCCGCGCGAAAGCCGATGCGCCTGCCATGGTTCAGCTACCCGCCCTGGAGGCGACACAATGAAATTCAAAACCTGGTTCGGGCGGTTGAATGCCAGCGAACGGATTATTTTTTTCAGTGCGGTCGGACTGGCGGTGTTCATATTGTGGGCCAGCCTGGCGCAGGTCGATGAGGTCACACGCGGGCAGGGACGGGTTATCCCGTCATCCAAGGTTCAACTGGTGCAAGCCGCAGAACCATCGACGATCGAAGAGATACTGGTCCGGTCAGGCCAGACGGTGAAAAAAGGGCAGTTGCTCGTGCGCTTTGACGACACCAGCTCGGCATCGGAACTGGGGCAGCTCCAGACCGAGACGGAAAGACTTGCCGCGAGTGCGGCGCGTCTGAATCGGGAGGCTGGCGGAGCGGGTGGTTGTGTAGGCGCAAGCTGCGAAGACGAAGCCCGGCTTCAGGCCGCGCGTCAGGCTGCGCAACGCAGCCGTGTGGGTGCATTGACGGCGGGGGTCGAGCAGCGACGCCGCGACCTGGGCGAAGCCCAAGCCACCGTTGCGTCGCTCGAATCGAGCCTTAAACTTGCACAGGATCAGGTGAATATGGTCCGCCCGCTGGCCGAGAAGAAAATCGTTCCGATGACCGACCTGCTGACCGCGCAGCGCGAAATGCAGGACATTCGCGGGCGTTTGGATGCCGCGCGTCAGGGCGTGTCGCGTGCCTCCGCTGCGATCCGCGAGGCGCAGGCGCAAGTCGCTGAATCGCAGTTCCAGTACCGGCAGGAGGCACTGAACGAGCGTTCGCAGATCAACACCAAGATCGCGGTCAATGAGCAGACGATGCGCGGCGCGCAAGGCCGCCTCAGCCGGACCGAAATCCGCTCGCCGGTCAACGGCATCGTCAACGACGTGCAGGTGACGACGGTCGGCGGGTTCCTGAACGCAGGCGAGAAAATCATGCAGATTGTGCCAATGGGCGACAAGCTGCTGATCGAGGCGCGCGTCGCGCCGGGCGATATCGCTTTTATCAAGGTCGGCGACCGCGCGAATGTCAAAGTCACAGCCTATGATTTCTCAATCTATGGCGGTTTGACCGGGCGCGTTGCGCAGGTCTCTGCCGACAGCATCTATGACGAGGTCGAACGCCAGGCGTATTTCACGGTAATTGTAGAGACCGATCGCAGCTACCTTTTGAAGGGGGGCAAGCGATTGCCGATTACGCCGGGTATGATTTGCGATGTAGAAATCATGACCGGACGCAAAAGCGTATTGAGCTATCTGCTCAAACCCGTGCTGAAAGCTCGGTCGGAAGCACTAACGGAACGCTGAGCAAGGCAAGCGATAGAGGCACGAAATCGGGTTCCGCGCTAACAGTCAGTACTTCGGACAGCTTGTTTGCAGCCGGTCGGGGCAGGCTGGTCGCAGAAGCCATGCGCACCGGCGTCGCAGGCTGGACCGCATATCCATGAACCCATTTTGCATTCTGGCTGAATGACATGATCGGCCGATAATCATTCGGAAGCCGCGCATCGAGCAACTGGTCGGTTACATTGTCGAGCATGACCGAGCGGTCTGACAGTGACACGACAAGTACCGCATGGTCCGCATTGCGAACATGATCGCGGGCCACGACGAGCCGCATTTTGCTGCGGGAGATCCCTAAAGCTGACAGCAGTTCCATTTTTGCGATGGCAAAATCTTCGCAATCGCCGGTTCCGCGCCGGAATGTTTCGGCGGCGGGGGCCCAGTAATCTGCCCGTCCATAGATGTCACGATCGTCGCCAAATGCGATGGTGCGGTTCACCCAGCTGTTGACGGCTTCGATCCTTGCCGCCTCGTCGTCGGCGTGCCGCGCACCCGAAGCCGCAAGGGCGCGATTAATGCCCCGCATATCCTTGCCCGAACTCGCAAAAGACCAATCGCGGTCAAACGGGGTATGGCGGACATTGACTGGCAGGCTGCCAAGTATGGCGTTTGCAGGCAAAATGTCGGCCGCCGCTTTTGGCAAAAGTAGCGACTGGTCGCAGTTCCGGGCGGTACCCGCGTCCACCGAGAGCGGAACGGCCGGAACCGGCGCTGGTTTACCCGTGGCTTGCGACATCCGCATTTGTTCAAGCTTGCTAGGCGCCCCGCCAAGAATTGCCGCAGACTTTGTTTGCTCCCAAGGCCCGGCGGACGGTGCTGGCCGGCTCGATATATGTGAGGCCAGACGGACATCCGGCGCCGGTGCATCGATAGTACAATCCGTTGCCGCATTTGCGACAATGAAGTCGGTCTGCGCCATTGCATTGGGCGACCACAGCACCGCGCCAAGCGATGCCACAGACAAGGCAAGCTTTGCCCTTGATGACAACCGGGAAGGCGCTCGGTCCGATCGAAAATTGCGTGAGTGGGCCATGCGCAGGATATGCGCAGAACATTGCGGATATCCCGGTTCGGCAATTGGTTAACAAACGGGCTCCTTGTTTTAACAGCTTTTTCGTGACCGCGAATTGTTACTTGTTTCGAAAAAACTTCCGGTGCACCTATCGCCAGGCAATTTTACCACGGGAAAACAGCATCGCATGAAACGGAGCTCGCTCAAGAATATCGTCATCATCTTGGCAGCCGCCACAACCGCCTGTGGTGGGGGAGGCGGTGGTTCGGGTGGCGGGATGGTGACAGTTCCGCCCACGAGCACAACGCCGCCACCCCCGCCGCCGACGTCGACAAGCTGCAGCCTGCGTAATCGTCAGGATTTTGCCTTCTCGGTGCTCAATGAGTGGTATTTGTTCCCTGAAACGCTGCCATCGTCGCTGAGCCCTGCACCCTATAATTCCGTCCAATCCTACATCGACGCGCTGACCGCGACCGCGCGCGGACAGGGGCGGGACCGGTTCTTCACCTATGTGACGTCGATACAGGAGGAGAACGCATTCTTCTCCTCAGGGTCGACAGCGGGTTTTGGCACACGCTTCGCCTATCAGGGCAATCGCCTTTTCGTGATCGAGGCGTTCGAGGGCGCGCCCGCATTGGCGGCCGGACTGGACCGCGGCACCGAAATATTGGCCATCGGGACCAGCACGTCAAATCTTGTCACGGTCGCAGATCTGTTGAATTCCCAGGGAGCGAGCGGCGTCACAAACGCCCTGGGCCCAAGCACGGCAGGCACCAGCAGGGTGCTTCGCATCAGCGACGCAGCAGGCGTGCGCGATGTTACCGTGACGAAAGCCAATTTCGACATTGCTCCACTCTCGTCGCGTTATGGGGTAAGGATAATAGATAATGGCGGCCAGCGTGTGGGCTACATCAACATGCGAACCTTCATTTCGACTGCCGACAACCAACTACGCACCGCATTCGCCGACTTCCGTGCGCAGGGCATCACCAACTTTGTCATAGACTTCCGTTATAATGGTGGCGGGCTGGTATCGACGGCTGAACTGATGGGCGACCTGTTGGGCGGCAACCGCTTCACCAGCGATGTGTTCTCTGTAACCCGTTTTCGGGCGTCGAAATCATCGAACAATGAAACCAGGCGGTTTGCGCCGCAGGCCCAGTCGGTTTCCCCGGTCAGGATTGCCTTCATATCTACAAATGCCACGGCGTCGGCCAGCGAACTGGTGATGAACGCCTTCACCCCGTTTCTGGGCGCCAACGCCGCACTTATCGGCAGCAACAGCTTCGGCAAGCCCGTGGGACAGATAGCGGTCGACCAGGCGGCCTGCGACGATCGCATCCGCGTGGTGGCCTTTGCCAAAGACAATGCCGCGGGTCAGGGCGATTATTATTCGGGACTGGCCGCAACAATGGGGACCACTTGCGCTGCACCTGACGACATTACCCGGCCGTTGGGCGATCCCCAGGAGGCTTCGCTACGCACAGCGCTGGATTTTGTGGCTGGACGCAGCTGCACGCCGGTGGTTGCCGCGCAAAGCGCACAAGGGACATCCTCCACGACGGGCCGTCGGGTTTTGCCCTTGCCGGAAAATCCGAGCATTGCGCAGCGCGAAGTGCCGGGATCCTTCTAGTGCGGGAATAAGTGGTTCCCCGGTAAGGATTCGAACCTCAATAGACGGAGTCAGAGTCCGTAGTCTTACCGTTAGACGACCGGGGAACAGTGCGCGCGCCTATATGCCGCCGCTTCAGGGTGGTCAACCCGCAGAATCGACGCTGGTCAGCAGCCTGCCTAAAAATGTTGATATTTTAACCGGTTCGGCTTAGCACTGTCTTCAGGTACCGGCGGCACATCCGTTCCGGATAAATATAAGAAGTGAGTAACGGCCATGGGCGGAGCAATCGCACCATCGCCGCATAAGGGACGCGGGCGCAAAGGCAAGAAATCGCCCCGTCGCAAAAAGGCGGCACCAAGGGCTGCGAACGGGCAGCCAGTTTCGACCGGCGGCACGCCGCGCGCAAAACAGGCCGCCAAGGGGCAGGGGTCGGCCTCGTCCGTAAACCCGCAAACAGTTAACACAGCGCCGCAGGTGGAGCGCACCGATTTCCGGCACAACTGGTTTGAGCGCACGGCCTACGCCGCGCTTGATCTCGGTACCAATAACTGCCGCCTTCTAATCGCCAAGGCAGGCGGTGACGACTTCACCGTTGTAGATGCGTTTTCGCGGGTTGTACGGTTGGGCGAAGGCCTGACCACGACCGGCAAAATGAGCGACGAGGCAATGGACCGCGCTGTAGAGGCTCTGTCGGTTTGCGCCGAGAAGCTGAAAAAGCGTAACGTTGTGCTTGCCCGATCCGTGGCAACCGAGGCATGCCGCCAAGCGTTGAACGGCGTGGAGTTCATCGAGCGGGTCAAACGCGAAACCGGCATCCATCTCGACATTATCAGCCCGAAGGAAGAGGCGCGTCTGGCGGTAATGGGTTGCCACGCCTTGCTGGAAACCGGCGAAGGGCCGGCGATGATTTTCGATATAGGTGGCGGGTCGACCGAACTCGTGCTGGTGTCTACCGATGGGGTGGTTCCGGAGATCCTGGATTGGATCAGCGTGCCCTGGGGTGTCGTGTCGCTGACCGAAAGCGAGAGAAGGGCCGAAGAGACGCCCGAATCGCTGGCTGCGGTGTATGACGCGATGCGCGGCAAGGTTGCGGCGAGCTTTACCGACTTTGCGGCGCGGCTGCCGAAGGATGGCGGGGATTTTCGCCTTTTGGGCACGTCTGGCACCGTGACGACGCTCGCGAGCGTCTATCTCAAACTGCCCAGCTACGACCGGCGCGCGGTTGACGGGCTGCACCTGCCAACCACCGCAATGCGTGAAATAAGCCGCGAATTGGCGAGCCGCACGATAAAGGGACGCGCCGAATTTCCGACCATCGGCAACGAGCGCGCGGATCTTGTCGTGGCCGGCTGCGCGATATTGGAGGCGATCTTCGACATCTGGCCGGGCGAACGTCTCGGGGTCGCGGATCGCGGCATTCGCGAGGGTATACTCCGCGCGTTGATGGCGAGCGATGCAAAGCGCCGCAACCGCAGGAACTGATTGTGGCAGACAATCTGTTCGGTGGAAAAAACTCCGGTCGCACCCTTGCCGGAAAGCAGAAGGTCAAAACGGCGAAACGACGCAGTGCACAGTCGACGCGATGGCTGGAACGGCAGTTGAACGATCCCTATGTGAAGCGTGCGCAAGGCGAGGGGTATCGAAGCCGGGCGGCCTACAAGCTGGTCGAGCTGGACGAGAAATTTCACATTCTGCGCGGCAAGCGTGCTGTGGTCGATCTGGGCGTGGCTCCCGGGGGCTGGGCGCAAGTGGTGCGGCGGCAGCAGCCAAAGGCGGCGGTAGTCGGGATTGACCTGCTACCGGTCGACCCGCTTGAGGGCGTCACTCTGTTTGAAATGGATTTCATGCACGACAGCGCGCCCGATAAATTGATCGAGGCGCTCGGCGATGCCCCGGACCTGATCTTGTCCGATATGGCAGCCAATACCGTGGGGCACAAACAGACAGACCATTTACGGACAATGGGTCTGGTCGAGGCCGCGGTCGATTTTGCGGTGAAAGTCCTGAAACCGGACGGCGATTTTGTGGCCAAGGTCTTCGCCGGCGGCACCGACCCGGAAATGCTTGCCGTCCTGAAGAACAATTTCAGGACGGTGAAGCATGCAAAGCCCCCGGCGAGCCGCAAGGGTTCGGTCGAATGGTATGTGATTGCACAGGGAAAAAAGGCGTAGGCCTTATCGCGGCAGACCTGCCTGGGCATCCACCGAGGCATCATAGCCCGATTTCCTGCACCAGCTATCGACGACCCACCAGATTCCCCACATGCCGAACGCGGAGAAGATGCCATCAACGGCATAGTGCCAGCCGAGATGCACCGAACCGATCAAGATGATCACGGCATAGACCGCCATCACGACGCCCAGCAATTTGCCGATCCGGAACGCCATGAAGACATATAGGACGGCAATGGCGTTGTGGAGCGACGGCATCGCAGAAATCCCCATGCCGAAGGCATAGGTCTGGTTTTCATATCCGCGCCAGAGCATTTGCTGCCATTCAACGGCTTGCGCCTTTGTGTCCATGGCGTTGCTGGCGGCGTGCAGCCGGTCCATCAATCCGGCAAATTCCGGCGCAATCGGTGAGTTCAGATAAGCAAGAAAACAGGGACCTGCGGACGAGCCAAGCCAGGCACCGATAAAGCCAAGGAAGAACCACGCACCGCCAAAAGCGAGGAAAAACCTTGCGCGCTCCTTACGGGGAGCGAACAGTGCAAAACCAGCAATCGCCAGTGACAGCAACAAGACCCACACCGAATAAAACAGATCCAGCATGCGCGTCGCTTCGACGGTGCTGAAAATGGCGTGGGTTATTTCCCATGGTTGCTGTCCGAAAAACAGCACACGATCCATCGCAGCAAAAGGTTCGTCGCCCCAAAAGGGAATGTAGCGAGGCATCAGCATTTTCAGGACGCTGAAGGATGCGAAGAAAAACGGCATCATCAAGATCGGTGCAACCCTTGCGGCGAGAAAATAGGGATCTGACAAGGCAGATCGCCACTGGGCGATAACTGCGCTCAGGGGATTTTTGGGATGCTTTATAGGAGCCAGGGCAAGCTGGACGACGAGGCCGATAAACGCCACCGTCGGCAATAACCGCAACGCTTTCCAGCCATAATCGGCGATCATGGCTATTGCCGACGTGCCATTGATGATCGACAGGATTTCAGCGGTCGCGGTCAGGGCAACGAACATGATGACCAGCGGGATCAGCCACAACAGCTCCGACCGGCTGCCCTCCACGGAGCTTTCCGATGCCAATCGGGATTTCAACATCCCCGTCGCTGCATTCATCATTGAAAAACCCCCATTTGCACTGGGCTTTTCTGTTAATTTTCAATGATGAAAAAATGGTTAGCAGAATCTGAATTACGCCGGCGAAAAGGGGTTCAAGTCGATCGCCGTGCCTTTCTCACTGCGGCTTTCAGCGCATCATAACCCAGCGCACCTTCCAATATCTGATCGCCAATGATGAAGGTCGGTGTGCCGTTGAACCCGATCTGCTGCATCATGGCCAGATTCTGCTCGATCTCGGCCCTGGCGGCATCGGAGGTGATGAATTTCTCCGCCGCAGCAATGTTAAGGCCCGCCCGTGCTGCAGCCGTGCGTATTGTCTCAGAATCCGGTCGGCCAATGGCAAACATCGCGTCGTGAAATGCCTTGTGCTTGCCTTGTTTTGCAGCAGCCAGCGCCCAAGCCGCGGCTTCGCGGCTGGCGGGTGACAATATAGGCAGTTCGCGATACACCAGACGCACACCTTTATCCTCGTCGA
This sequence comes from Sphingomonadaceae bacterium, assembly GCA_016742125.1. Lineage (GTDB taxonomy): Bacteria > Pseudomonadota > Alphaproteobacteria > Sphingomonadales > Sphingomonadaceae > Sphingorhabdus_B. The sequence goes on from JACVCM010000029.1 coordinate 11,159, forward strand.
TAAGCCGTTGGACGTCGGGCACGCTGGCGCGGCAAAAACCGCAGCTATAGTCGGTGAATTCCACTATTGTGACATCGCCCTTCGGATTGCCCGCTTCGGCACCGGGGAAAGGTGTCGCAATTCGATCGCCGGCAGCGGTCAGGCGCTTCGCTATTTCACGTTGTTGCAGGATTTCCACCGCTTCGGTGATGATTTCCGGGTTTTCGAGAATATAGGCGCGGACAAGTGCTTCCGTGGCCTTGCGCTGCTTGTCCGACATGCCGGCGGCTGCGACTGCGCTATCGGCGGCGTTGGCGGCAAGCTCGGTCTTCTGTTCGGTCGATCCGCGTTCGACGGCAGGGGCCTTTTGCCAAAACAGAAAACTGCCCACTGCCAGCAATATGAGGGCGGCGGCGATTGTTATCGCCAATGCTATGCGGTTGCTCGATGTCGTTTCGGTCATGGAGCTTGATTAGCCGCAAGAAAGTCAGCTTGCCAGCGAATTAGCGGCGCCGTTTCTTGAGCTGCGCCAGTTGTGTTTCCGACACCATATTTATGTCCTGTGCCCGAATCCAGTCGGGCGAATATTCGGGCAGCCCCGCCATCGCAGTCTGTGCATTGGGCAAGGCAAATTGCGGTGCGCCCTCCATCAGATAGCGCTCTGCACTGGCCAAGGCGGCGCGCGCGGTATCGCCCTTTTGTGCGTAGACGACGCCGAGCTGATACCAGGCAAAGGGATTCCGGTTGTCCTTCGCGACCGCGGCTTTCAACACGGTCGCGGCCTCGTCGAGATTGGCGCTATCCTCCGTTGCAACCAGGGCATGTCCAAAAATACCGGCGATAAGTGGCTGGTTGCCGGTTAGCTGTACTGCCTTTCGCAGCGGCGGAATCGCCTCGGCAGGGCGTCCCGATTCCAGCAGGATCTGGCCATGCAATTCCAGGAAATAGGGGTCGTCCGGCGCGGTTGCGACCAACGCCGAGGATTCTTCCAATGCCTTTTGCGGATAAGCAGATTTGTGCCATGCATAGGCGCGTGCATAGCGGGCAGGGACACTTTTGTCGCTTTCCGGATAGTCGCGCATCGTCGCATTGGGGTCAGCAAGGTAACCGGTCAATTTGGCCTTGATACGTTTGAAGTCAGCCTCCCATTTGGGGTTGGGGGGCGTGTTCCACGCAGGGTCGGCGGAATATGTGTCCTCTAGGACGGATATGCGCTCACCGGACAGGGGATGGGTTCGGCCGTAGCTGTCTTCCTGCGGGATGCCGAGGCGGAATTCGCAGGTCTGGGGCTTCTTGAAGAAGCTGATCGAGCCTTTGCCGGTGATACCCGCAGCCGACAGGTAGCGCGCGCCGGAGGCATCGGCCGTGCCCTCCTGCGCCCGGCTGAAGGCTAGGAACTTGCCCAAAGCGGCCTGCTGTCCGGCAGCCATGATGCCCATACCTGCCTCGCCGGCGCCTGCTGCTATGGCAGCGGCTGCCAGGATGAGGCTGGCAATGCTGATGCCGCCCGCCGCGCTCGCGCCGTCGGCGTAGCGGATGACGTGGCCGCCCTCGATATGGCCCAGTTCATGTGCGATGACGCCCTGTACTTCATTGGCTGAGGTGGCGGCTTCGATAAGGCCGCTGTGAAGGTACACAATCTGTCCGCCCGCGACGAAGGCGTTGATCGATCTGTCATTTATCAGCACCACGTCGACATTTGCAGGATCGAGGCCAGCCGCCCTGATCAGCGGCTCGGAAATCTCGTCAAAGAAGGCCTCGGTCTCCGCATCGCGCAGGATCGATTGTGCCATTGCCGGCTGAAGGGAGATGACCGCTGCGATCAGCACAGCACATACCGCGCGGGCGCGGCGGAAGGTAAGAATGGCCATAGGCACTAAATGGCCGCAAGCGCCTGAACAGGCAATGAAGAAGTTATCCTTTAAGCCTCTCCCTATGCGAGGTTTCGCGATCGCCAGGTTTGGAATGCACCCAGCGTCTTCAACCCGGCAATGGCAAACGCCCGCACAGGGAGAGTATATATAGCTGTTACCCGAAAGTCCGCTGCCACCATCCGCTGCGCGGCGGGCCATCGCTGGCGTCGGCGTCAGCGGGTGCAGCTTCCTCCTTCGGTGCCTTGGCCGCAGCCTTCTTGCGCGGCGCTTTTGCCTTTGGCTCGGCAGGGCTAATCTCTGTTGCTGCCTCTGCCTTTGCAGCCTTCGCTTTCCCACGGGGCTTGGGCTCTGCTTTGGGCTCCTCCGCCGGTGCTGCGGCATCCGCTACGACGTCCGGCTTGGCCTTGGCGCGGCTGCGGCGTTTCGGCTTTTCTTCGGGTTCCGCCTCCACGACAGGCTCGGCTTCCACTACGGGCTCGGGAGTTGCCTCGGCAGAATCACTGCGCCCGCGACCGCCACGCCGTCCGCGCCGTGCCTTTGGCTTGGCCTCTTCTGCGGCAGTTTCGGGAGCAGGGACCTCGGTTGCTGCTTCGGTCTCACCAGCTTCGACGGGCGCGGACTCCTGTCCATCCCGTTCCCGGCCCTTGCCGCCACGGCGTCCGCGACGACGTTTGCGGCGCCGACCTTCGCCCCCTTCGCCATCCTCACGAGGGCGCTCTTCACGGGCACGGCCCTCCCGAGAGCGATTGGGTTCGCGAACTTCTTCCTCCTCTTCCGCTTCGAATTCGTCGAACTCGTCCTCTACATCATCGTCCTCAACATCGATGATGGGGGGCAGGGCAATTGGCGCTTCCGGCCGCGGCCCGGAACTCGATACCGCCAGCTTTGCGCCTTCCGTTTCGCCATTGGGTACGATCAGGACCCGGACGTGATAGCGTTCTTCTATATCGGCCAGCTCTGTGCGCTTGTTATTCAGGCAATAGATAGTTGCCTCCTGGCTTGCCTGGAGGACGATCTGGCTGCCATGGCCCTTGGCGGCTTCCTCCTCGATCAGACGAAGCGCGGAGAGCGCTGCTGACGAAGCGGTGCGAACAAGGCCGGTGCCTTCGCAATGCGGGCACTGGCGGGTTGAAGCCTCGAGCACCCCGGTGCGAAGTCGTTGGCGGCTCATTTCCATCAGGCCGAAGCCCGAAATGCGTCCGACCTGAATCCGCGCACGGTCGTGTTTCAGCGCCTCTTTCATCGCCCGCTCGACTTTGCGGGCGTTCGAATGATGCTCCATGTCGATAAAATCGATGACGACAAGCCCGGCCATGTCGCGCAGCCGAAGCTGACGGGCAATCTCGCGCGCCGCTTCGAGATTCGTCGACAGCGCCGTCTGCTCGATGCCATGTTCCTTGGTCGAGCGGCCCGAGTTGATGTCGATCGACACCAGCGCCTCGGTCGGGTTGATGACGATATAGCCACCCGATTTCAGCTGCACGATCGGTTGATACATGGCGTTCAACTGATCCTCGACATGGTACCGCTGGAACAGCGGCACGGGATCGGCATAATGCTGCACGCGTTTGGCGTGGCTGGGCATCAACAGCTTCATGAAATCCTTGGCCGCCTTGAAACCATCGGCGCCCTCGACATGCACCTCGTCGATATCCTTGTTGTAGATGTCGCGGATTGCGCGCTTGATAAGGTCGCTGTCTGAATGGATCAGCATCGGCGCAGCGCCTTTCAGGGTACGCTCGCGGATCTCATCCCAGAGCCGTGCCAGATAATCGAAGTCACGCTTGATTTCGGGCTTTGTACGGGCAAGTCCCGCCGTCCGGATGATGCAGCCCATTGTGGCGGGCAGCGTCAGGGCTGAAATGATCGACTTCAGCCGCTTGCGGTCGGCGGCGCTGTGGATTTTCCGGCTGATGCCACCCCCGTGGGACGTATTCGGCATAAGCACGCAATAACGGCCTGCAAGGCTGAGATAGGTGGTCAACGCTGCACCCTTGTTGCCGCGCTCTTCCTTGACGACCTGCACGAGCAGCACCTGACGGCGGTGGATGACATCCTGGATCTTGTATCGGCGACGCAGGTTCATGCGTTTGGCACGGACTTCGTCGCTCGCTTTAGGGGCGCGGCCTTCACCGCGACCGCCGCTGCGTCCGCGTCGACGGCGATTGTTGCGGCGACTGCCGTCAGAGTCGCCCTCTTCGCCGCGCTCCGACAATTCGTCGCCATTATCGTCGGCGGTTTCATCGCCATTCGCATCAAGGTCAGGCTCTTCGCCCTCGCTCATGTCGATGGTATCGACGCTGTCGTCGCTATCGATCTCGATCAGGTCGGAAACCTCGTCCTCGCGCTCTTCCGAACCCTGCATGATGTCGGAAGGCTCGTCGCTTTCCTCTTCTTCCTGCTCGCGCAGCGCGGCCTCTTCGGCTGCAGCAGCGGCTTCCTCGGCAAGAAGCCGTTCGCGGTCTTCCTTTGGTATCTGGTAATAATCGGGATGGATTTCGGCAAAGGCCAGAAACCCGTGGCGGTTGCCGCCATAATCGACGAATGCCGCCTGAAGCGACGGTTCGACGCGGGTTACTTTGGCCAGATAGATATTGCCTTTGAGCTGCTTGTGCTCGGCAGATTCGAAATCAAACTCCTCGATACGGTTTCCGGTAACGACCGCGACCCGGGTCTCTTCCCGGTGCCGCGCATCGATTAGCATACGCGTTGTCATTGATATTACTCCAGCCAGCGTATCCGCCGGGTGTCAGCCGAGGGCCGCTGGCTCTGTTGCTTGGCCCTGCGAAATTCGGAGGGCGATTTTGTTGAACGGGAAAAATTGCGTCTGCTGCAGGTGCATGGCGGGCGAAGTTCGCGCGCTGATTTCCAGTCCAAGCGCCAGTCCCTCCAGGGGCGGCGGTGGTGGAAATATCATGCCTCATGCAGCGTCAACCTGTTTAAAAGCCACCGGAAATCGTGGCCCTGAATCGAAAGGGACGGTAAATCTGTGCCCTTATCGCACCTGCTAGCACCCCAGCGCCGTGTCGGCAAGGGCGCGGCGTGAAATAGATGGACCCGTTGTGCAAGTCACAACATTGCGACGCCGTCCGGCGGTCAGAAAGTTCTGGACCTGTGGCGGCGCAAAATCGCATAAGACTATAATGCTCGTCACCGTCCTGATTGCGACATTGTCATTCGCATCGACGCCGGATTTCGCTGGTGAGGTTTCGCTGGCGTTTCGCGCGGAGCCGCCCAAGCGCCGTTATGAAGTCAGCGCGCCGATCAGGTCGGCTGTTGCAAAAGGATTGCCGAAGATAAGCGGCCCCGATGACAATTCCCTACCGCTCGTCGTTCTAGACGCAGGGCATGGGGGGCATGACCCCGGTGCGATCAGCCCGCATGGCGGTGTCCGCGAGAAGGATGTGACGCTGGCAATAGCAAGGTCGATCCGTTCCGAACTGTTGAAAACTGGCCGGGTCCGCGTTGCGCTTACCCGCGAGGGCGACCAGTTTCTCATTTTGCAGGACCGCTATGGAGCGGCGCGTCGGATGAAGGCTGATCTGTTCATATCGATACACGCAGACAGCGCGGAAAATCCTGGGGCCAATGGCGGCACCGTCTATACCTTGTCCGAAGTTGCCTCCGATCGCGAGGCACAGCGGCTTGCGTCGCGGGAAAACAAGTCGGATATCATCAATGGCGTCAACCTGGGCGGCGCCGATGCCAGTGTCTCGTCGATCCTGATCGACCTGACGCAGCGTGAAACGATGAATGTCTCGGCGCAGTTTGCCAAATTGCTTCTCCGCGAAGCGACGCCCAACATGCGCATCCGGACCAATTCGCACCGTTTTGCGTCTTTCATCGTCCTGAAGGCGCCCGATACCCCTTCTGTACTTTTCGAGACAGGCTATCTCAGTAATGAAGACGACGTCCGGTTTCTGGCATCGGAAGCCGGACGGCAAAAGGTAGCGCGAAGTGTCGCCAGCGCTGTGCAAGTCCACTTCGCGCGTCGCCTTGCTGCGCGCTAAGGTAAAATTGCGGCGGAAGGCATATTAAGATTCTGGACCTGCCGACCAAATCGGCTAAAGCGGGCGGGAAATGACCGATGTCGCAACTCCGCCTGAAGAACCGGCCAATATCAGCTATCGACTAAAGCGCGATGTTGATGGTTTTGTGGGACGCTGGCGCGGTTGGTGGCAGCACAAGCGCTTCCGCTGGGCGACCTATGGATTTGGAGCCTTGCTGGTTTTTCTGCTGCTGTTCTGGGTGCTGTTCGCCCGCAACCTTCCCGACGCGGACGCGTTGATCGAATATGAATCGCCTTTGCCGACGGTTGTCCGTGACATCAATGGGGAACCGTTCCAGAGCTATGCCCGCGAACGCCGCGTGCAGCTTGAATACGCCGATTTTCCGAAGCTTTTGATCCGCGCCTATCTGGCGGCCGAGGACAAGACGTTTTTCAGTCATAGCGGGATCGATTATCCGGGTATCGCGTCCGCGATCTTCGATAATATATTCAGCGACGGACGCTCGCGCGGGGCTTCGACGATTACTCAGCAGGTTGCCAAAAACCTGCTTCTTACCAACGAGTATAGCTACACCCGGAAGGTGAAGGAGGCGATCCTTGCGAAGCGGATTGAGGGGGCACTAACCAAGCCGCAAATCCTGTCGCTCTATCTCAACGAGATCGCGCTGGGGCGTCAGTCCTTCGGCGTCGAGGCTGCCGCCCAGGCCTATTATGGCAAGAGCGTGGATCAGCTCCAGCTCCATGAAATGGCGTTTCTGGCAATCCTGCCCAAGGCTCCCGAACGTTATGGCCGCTCCAAGAACGCACAATTAGCATTGGCCCGGCGCAACTGGGTACTCGGCGAAATGCGTTCGAATGGCTGGATTACCGAGGCGCAGCTTGCGTCGGCCCGCGCCCAGCCGTTGGGCCTGATTGCGCAGCGCGGTACCGGCTACAAGAATATCGGAGGCTATTTCACCGAAGAAGTTCGTCGCCAGCTGATCGAGCGCTTCGGCGAAACCGACAAGGATGGACCCTACAGCGTTTACGCTGGCGGCCTGTGGGTGCGGACATCGATGAACCCTGAATTTCAGATCGCTGCCACACAAGCCTTGCGCGACGGCCTTTTGCGCTACAGCGCAGGGAAGGCGTGGAAAGCTAATTTGGGCACCATAGATGTGTCCGATGACCAGTGGCGGTCGCGATTTGCCTCGACCAATATCAGCATCGATTACGCCAATTGGCGCGCGGGTGTGGCCCTTGGCGGCGGACGTGTCGGCTTTGCAGACGGCACAATCGGCAGGCTGACATCGGCGCCGTCGGCCATGAAGGCTGGCGATGTGATCGCGGTCGCACCCTCGGGAACCAACAGCTATGCTGTGCGTACCGTGCCGGAAGTGGGCGGCGGAATGGTTGTCCAGAACCCGCTGAACGGCCGTGTGCTTGCCGTGCAGGGCGGGTTCGACAGCCGTATCTCCAGCTTTAACCGCGCCACGCAGGCGCAGCGCCAGCCGGGCTCCGCGATCAAGCCCTTTGTCTATGCGACAGCGCTCGACAACGGCATGACGCCGACGTCGATTATCGTCGACGGGCCCTATTGTGTGTGGCAGGGCGCGTCGCTCGGGCAAAAATGCTTCCGCAATTTCAGCGGAGGCGGTGCAGGGCCGCAAACGATGCGCTGGGGCCTCGAACAGTCGCGCAACCTCATGACTGTGCGAGCAGCGGCGGATTCGGGCATGGACAATGTCACCGATACCTTCCGCGCGGTAGGGATTGGAGACTATCCCGATTATCTCTCCTATGCGCTGGGCGCCGGCGATACGACGGTGCTGAAGATGGTCAATGCCTATTCGATGCTGGTCAATCACGGTCGTGAGTTGAAACCGACGCTCATCGACTTTGCACAAAACCGGGAGGGGAAGGTTATCTGGCCTGCCAACTGGAAACCGTGCAACGGCTGCCGCGCGAAGGACTGGAATGGCAAGGCAATGCCCCGTTTCGCTGCTGCGGGCAGACAGGTGATGGACCCGATTACCGCCTATCAGGTGGTACATATGCTGGAGGGAGTTATCCAGCGCGGCACCGCAACGATATTGCGGGACCTCGACCGGCCCCTGTTCGGCAAGACCGGTACCACGACAGGTCCGACCAATGTCTGGTTCGTTGGCGGCTCGCCGCATCTGGTGGCGGGTCTTTATCTGGGCTTCGACCAGCCGCGTAACATGGGCGGTTATGCGCAGGGTGGCTCGCTCGCAGCGCCGGTTTTCAAGCAGTTTGCGCGCGTCGCCATGGCCAACATGCCCAAGACACCATTTGTCGCCCCGGAAGGCACAAGGCTGGTTCGAGTCGACCGGAAGAGCGGCAAGCGCGTTTACGGTGCCTGGCCGGCCGACGATCCCAAGAGTGCGGTGATCTGGGAAGCATTCAAGGCCGAAACCGAACCGAAACGAACGATCCGGCAGGCAGAACTGGCTGCACGGGGCGATAAACCGAAGAAGAAAGAGCGTTCGACGTCCGACAGCGGTTCGAGCTCGGCGACGTCGTCGCAAGGACCGAGTTCCGGAACCAAGCGCGATCAGGAATTTATCCAGCAGGATGGCGGAATTTATTGAATTGGCTTGGGCGGCTTTGACTTAAGCTTGCGATAAGCTAAAGGCCGCGCCTGATATTTTTCATTCCCTTGGAGTTTCGCCATGCGCGCCGACGCAGAAGGCTATGTTGCCCGTATCGATGCCGCCCTCGACCTCGTCAAGATGTCGCTCGACTGGGACCGCGCGCTGCGCCGCCTCGATGAACTGAACGCGCGCGTTGAGGATCCTACGCTGTGGGACAATCCGAAATCGGCCGAAGACGTGATGCGCGAACGCCGCCGTCTGGATGCGGCGATTTCAACGGTGCGGGAAATCGATGCCGACAAGTCAGGCACAGTCGAATTGATTGAACTCGCCGAGCTGGAGGGCGATAATGCTCTGGCCGATGAGGGCGTTGCGTCGTTGAAGGACCTGGCTGAGCGTGCCGACCGCGACAAGGTTTCTGCGCTGCTGTCGGGCGAGGCAGATGCCAATGACACGTTCATCGAAATCCATGCAGGCGCGGGTGGAACGGAAAGCCAGGACTGGGCCGAAATGTTGCAGCGCATGTATTATCGCTGGGCCGAGCAGCGCGGGTATAAGGTCGAGATGGTCGATTATCAGGCCGGCGATCAGGCTGGCATCAAGTCGGCAACGATGCTGGTCAAGGGCGAGAATGCCTATGGCTATGCCAAGACCGAAAGCGGTGTCCACCGCCTCGTCCGTATCTCGCCCTATGACAGTGCAGCCAAACGGCACACGAGCTTTTCAAGCGTCTGGGTCTATCCGGTCATCGACGATAATATCGATATCGAGATCAATGAAGGCGACCTGAAAATCGACACCTACCGCGCGTCGGGCGCTGGCGGGCAGCACGTCAATACCACCGACTCTGCGGTTCGCATTACGCACAAGCCGACCGGGATTGTCGTTGCCAGCCAGAATGACCGCAGCCAGCACAAGAACCGCGCGACCGCCATGGGTATGCTGAAGGCACGCCTGTACGAGGCCGAGCTGCGCAAGCGGGAGGAAGCGGCATCGGGCGAATATCAGGCCAAGACCGAAATCGGCTGGGGCCACCAGATCCGGTCCTATGTTCTCCAACCCTATCAGATGGTGAAGGATTTGCGCACGGGCGTGACGTCTCCGACACCATCTGACGTTCTTGACGGCGACCTCGATGATTTCATCGCCGCAGCACTGGCCCAGCGGGTGACGGGCGAGGCGGTTGCCGTCGAAGATGTGGGTTAGGCTTCAGTCCCCGGGAGAGGCGGCACTTCCCGCCAATAGCCCACCATCCAGATGTACTTCACTGCCGGTCATGTAAGTTGCATCGTCCGACGCGAGCAACAGGGCAATGGCTGCAACCTCCTCGACAGTGCCGAACCTTCTCATCGGCGTGTCCGCGACCATTGCCGCCATCCGCTCTTCGCGATCCGGTCCATCCCCGATCAGGGCCTCCCACATCGGCGTCAATATGGCCGCCGGGTGGATCGAATTACAGCGGATATTCAGGCCTTGCTGCGCGCAGTATAACGCCACCGATTTCGTGTGGTTACGGATCGCAGCCTTGGAGGATGCGTAAGCTGCCGCTCCCGGGATTCCGACAAGCCCGGAACGCGACGACATATTGATGATTGCGCCACTGGCTTTGGCCCGCATCGCCTTTATGGCGTAGCGGCAGCCGAGGAAGGTTCCATCAAGGTTGACCGCGTGGACGCGATGCCATTCTTCAAGACTGGCATGTTCCGGATCGTGCGGACCGGGGCCGTCTTCAAAACCGGTAATGCCTGCATTGTTGACCACGATGTCGATTTCGGGATGCGCGGCTGACAGGTCGGCCCAGTCCTTTTCCGATGAGACGTCCAGTTTGAAATAGATGCCGCCGGTCTCACCAGCGACACGGCCGCCATTTACCTCATCGATGTCGGCAATGATGACCTGCGCGCCTTCGCGGGCGAAGCACCGGGCAATCGCCTCTCCGATACCGCGTGCACCGCCCGTTACCAGGGCGGATTTGTTCTGTAGTTTGGCCATGAGTTATTCCTGTGTTCAATTGATAAAAATGCCCGCGATGCGTCGCGAGACTTTCCAAGCTGTGTGAATAGCAATTGCGCTATTTAGCCTTGAATCACTGGACCTACTCCACTTAAGCAGCGACAACTATAGGACCCTGCGCGGGAGAGAGCAAGTGAGCGAGCATCAGGACTGGTTTCCGATCCCCGAAAGTGCGGCGGGGCAAACGCATTGCACCGCGGCGGACTACGACCGGATGTACGCAAAAAGCATCACAGATCCGGATGGCTTCTGGGCAGGGCAGTCCATGCGGATCGACTGGATGACCCGGCCAACCAGGATCGGTAACTGGTCCTATGACCCCGTCTCGATCAAATGGTATGAAGATGGCGTCCTGAACCTGTGCCACAATGCGGTCGACCGTCATGTTGTCGCCGGAAATGGCGATCGGATTGCATTCATTTTCGAACCTGACGATCCTGCCAGGGAAGCCCGTCGCGTCAGCTATGCCGAGTTGCAGACTGAAGTTATCCGGATGTCGAATCGCCTCAAGAAGCTTGGCGTCACCAAAGGCGAGCGCGTGACCATCTACATGCCGATGTGCGTCGAGGGCGCGGTTGCCATGCTCGCTTGCGCGCGGATCGGGGCAGTGCATAGCGTCGTCTTCGGCGGCTTTTCGCCGGAGGCGATTGCCGGACGGATCGAGGATTGCGCCAGCCGCTTTGTGGTTTGCGCCGACAGCGCGGTGCGCGGGGCGAAGCCCGTGCCCCTCAAAGCCAATATCGACGCGGCGCTCGAAAAGGTTGCCGGGGTCGAAGCGGTGCTGGTTGTCCGCCATACCGGCGAGCAGGTGTCAATGCGTGAGGGCCGCGATCATTGGTATCATGAAATGCAGGTCAGCGCCGACTGCCCTTGCGAACCGATGAATGCAGAGGACCCGCTCTTCATCCTCTATACCTCGGGCAGCACCGGCAAGCCCAAGGGCGTGCTGCACACGACAGGAGGCTATTCGGTCTGGACAGCGACGACGTTCCATTATGTTTTCGATTACCGGCCCGGCGAGATATTCTTCTGCTCCGCCGATATTGGCTGGGTAACGGGGCATAGCTATGTGGTTTACGGCCCCCTTCAAAATGGCGCGACCAGCGTCATTTTCGAAGGCATTCCGAGCTATCCCGACAGCGGGCGGTTCTGGGATATTATCGATCGGCACAAGGTCAACATCTTCTATACCGCGCCGACCGCGCTCCGGGCCCTGATGCGCGATGGCGATGCACCGGTGCAGGCACGCTCACGCCAGTCGCTGCGGTTGCTGGGGACGGTAGGCGAGCCGATTAACCCCGAGGCCTGGCGTTGGTATCATGCGACGGTAGGCGAAGGCAGATTGCCCATCGTCGACACCTGGTGGCAGACCGAGACTGGCGGGGTGATGATCACCACGCTTCCGGGTGCGCATGGCATGAAGCCGGGCAGTGCCGTGCCTCCATTTTTCGGCATTCGTCCACAACTGGTCGATGCCGATGGCGCAGTGGTTGCGGAAGAAGGCGACAGTCGCGGCGACGTGTCGGGCAATCTGTGCATCACCCATAGCTGGCCAGGCCAGGCGCGCACGGTCTATGGCGATCATGAGCGCTTCGTACAGACCTATTTTTCCACCTATAGGGGCAAATATTTCACCGGCGACGGCTGCCGCCGCGATGCCGACGGCTATTGGTGGATAACGGGCCGTGTGGACGATGTAATCAATGTATCCGGCCACCGGATGGGCACGGCAGAGGTCGAAAGCGCATTGGTGCTGCATGACAAGGTCGCCGAGGCGGCAGTGGTGGGATTCCCGCACGATATCAAAGGGCAGGGCATCTATTGCTACGTCACATTGAATGTCGGTGAGGAGCCTTCGGATGAACTGCACGCAGAATTGCGGCAGCAGGTCCGGATCGAGATTGGCCCGATTGCCTCACCCGACCATATCCATTTCACGGCAGCATTGCCGAAAACCCGGTCGGGCAAAATCATGCGCCGAATTTTGCGAAAAATTGCCGAGAATGATTTCGGCGCGTTGGGCGACACGTCGACCCTGGCGGACCCCAGTGTGGTGGATGCGCTTATTGAGGGACGGCAGAACCGTTAGTTGACGCTTGCGTCAACTACCCCGAACGACTAAACAGCCGACCTTAATCGCGCGGTTAAACGCGTATGCTGCTTTTCCGTAGCGGAAGGATGCGATGACTGATTCACCTGCCAGATCCGGACCGCTTAGCGGGATCAAGCTTGTTGAGCTGGCTGGTATCGGCCCGGGTCCATATGCCGGACAGTTGCTGGCCGACTTGGGCGCGGATGTGGTGGTCATAGACCGTCCGGGCGGCATGCCGAAAGCGGTGGATGGACGCGGCAAACGGTCGATTGTGCTCGATCTCAAGAAACCCGATGCGGTGGGCGCCTTGCTCAGGCTGGTTGCCACAGCAGATATCCTGATTGAAGGCCTGCGTCCCGGCGTCACCGAACGCATGGGGGTCGGTCCCGAAGCATGCCACGCGGTGAACCCCCGACTGATTTATGGCCGGATGACCGGCTGGGGCCAGACCGGGCCGTGGTCCAAAATGGCGGGCCATGACATCAACTATATCGGGATGACCGGTGTACTGAACGCCATCGGCAAGGAAAACCAGCCACCTGTGCCGCCGCTTAACATGATTGGCGATTTCGGCGGTGGGTCGATGTTTCTGGTGACAGGAATTCTGGCTGCACTTGTGGAGCGTGGCCGGACAGGGAAGGGCAATATTGTCGATGCCGCGATCGTCGATGGTACACATAGTCTGATGAGCTTTGTCCACGGGATGGCAGGGCTTGGCCAATGGCGCCCGCAACGTGAAGGAAATTTGCTCGACGGCGCCGCACCTTTTTACCGTTGCTACATGACCGCCGATGGTAAGTTCATGGCGGTAGGCTGTATCGAGCCGCAGTTTTTCGCCGCGATGATGGAGCGTCTGCCCATCGATGCCGAAACCTATGGCGGACAGCATGATCGCGCTGCTTTTTCCAAACAGCATGAAATGCTGGAGGATGTATTCGCAACCAAAACCCGTGACGAATGGGAAGCGATTTTTGCGGGCACGGACGCTTGCGTAACCCCTGTTCTCGACTATGTCGAAGCCGCCGCGCACCCGGCCAATGCCGAGCGACAGGCGGTGGTGCAGGACGGTCGTTGGCTCCACCCGCAGGTCGCGCCGCGTCTTGCAACACAGCCCCTGGCTACCCATTTCGAAATTGCAACAAAAGGTGGCGATTATGCCGCCATCCTGGCCGAAGCCGGACTCGGCGAAACAGAAATCTCCCAATTGATCGCGGCAGGTGCCGTGGTCGCAAACAAGGACTGAATATGACCGAAGCCTATATTTATGATGCGGTGCGAAGCCCGCGCGGCAAGGGGCGGCCCGATGGGGCGCTCCACGAAATCACCCCTGTCGATTTGGCCTCGCAGGTACTGGCCAGCATCCGCGACCGCAACGGGCTGTCGGGCGAGGAAGTCGAGGATGTGGCTTTCGGCGTGGTATCTCCCGTCGGCGAACAGGGCGCGGTGATCACGCGCACGGCGGTGCTTCAGGCAGGTTATCCGCACACGACCTCTGGCATCCAGGTCAACCGTTTCTGTGGTTCTGGCCTCGAAGCGTCGAACATCGCCGCCGCCAAGGTGAAATCGGGCGAATGCGACCTGGCCATTGGCGGCGGCATCGAGTCGATGAGCCGTGTACCGATGGGTTCGGACGGCGGCGCATGGCCGATCGATCCGCGTTCTGCCATTGCCAATTATTTCATTCCGCAGGGCATCTCTGCTGACCTTATCGCCACGAAATATGGCTATAGCCGGGACGATGTCGACGCCTATGCCGTCGAAAGCCAGAAGCGCGCGGGACGCGCCTGGGCCGAAAAGCGTTTTGCCAAATCGATCCTGCCGATCAAGGACGTGATCGGTGAAGTCGTGCTGGACCATGACGAATTGATGCGGCCCGAAACAGACATGCAGTCGCTGGGTGCGTTGCAGCCGGCTTTCCAGATGATGGGCACGATGATGCCCGGCTTCGACGACATCGCGATCATGCGCTATCCCGAGATCGAAAAGGTCAACCATGTCCACCATGCAGGGAACAGTTCGGGCATCGTGGACGGCTCGGCTGCCGTGCTGATCGGCAACAAGGGAGCGGGCGAGAAATACGGCCTTAAGCCGCGCGCCCGGATCGTTTCGATGGCGTCCATTGGTTCGGAGCCCGCAATCATGCTTACAGGTCCCGAATTCGCCGCGCAAAAGGCGCTGGAACGTGCAAAGATGACCAAAGGCGACATCGATGTGTGGGAATTGAACGAAGCCTTCGCCTCGGTCGTGCTGCGCTTCATGGAGGCGCTGAACATCGATCACAGCGACATTAACGTGAACGGCGGCGCGATTGCGATGGGGCATCCGCTGGGTGCGACCGGCGCGATGATCCTTGGGACGGTGCTGGACGAACTGGAACGCTCCGGCAAATCGACCGCGCTGACAACGCTTTGCATTGGTGCCGGCATGGGCACCGCCACCATTATCGAACGCGTGAATTGAGGACGACCAGCATGACTTACACTACTTTCTCGGTCGATGTGGATGCCGACGGCGTTGCGCTCCTCACCATCGACTTGCCAGGCGCTTCGATGAACGTCTGGAATGGCGCGCTGATTGAAGAATTCGGCAAATGGGTCGATGATTTCACGACCAATGAGGCTATCAAGGGCGCGGTTATCACTTCGGGCAAAAAGTCCGGTTTCCTGGCAGGCGCCGACTTGACCATGCTCGGTGGTGCGAAGGCGAACAGCGTCAAAGAGGCGTTCGACCAGGCCTTTGCGCTCAACGCGCTGCTGCGCAAGATGGAATCAGGCGGGCATTCGGCCAAGGACCTTGGCAGCGGCAAGGCTTCGGCCAAGCCAGTGGCTTGCGCAGTCAACGGATTGGCATTGGGTGGCGGGCTCGAACTCGCGCTTGCCTGCCACTATCGAGTCGTTGCCGACAATCCGAAGATTCAGCTCGGCACGCCGGAGGTCATGGTCGGGCTGCTCCCCGGCGGCGGCGGGACACAGCGTATTCCGCGCCTCATCGGGCTGCAAAATGCGGCGATGATGACCATACAGGGCAAGTCGCTCGATCCGGCAACGGCAAAGGCACAAGGGCTGGTGCACGAAGTCGTGCCCGCCGACGACGTGATTGCCAACGCAAAGGCATGGGTGAAAGCCAATCCCAAGGTTACGGCACCGTGGGACAAGAAGGATTTTAAATTCCCTGGCGGCGCAGGCGCAATGGACCCGCGTTCGGTACAGCTCTTTATCGGCCTCAACGCGATGGCGCACAAGGAAAGCAAGGGCAATTTCGACGCGGTGAAGGCGATCCTGTCCTGCCTCTATGAAGGCTCGATCCTGCCCTTTGACACAGCATTGCGTGTGGAATCGAAATATTTCACCAAGCTGTTGTCCGGGTCTCAGGCAAAGAACATGATCCGCACCCTGTTCATCAACAAGCAGGCAGCGGAGAAGGGCGCTGGCCGTCCTGCCGGTGTGCCCCCGGTCGAGATCAGGAAGGTCGGCGTGCTCGGCGGCGGCCTCATGGGGTCCGGCATCACCCATGTCACGGTCAACGGCGGCATGGACGTGGTCGTACTCGACCGCAGCCTTGAAGATGCGAACAAGGCTGTCGATTACAGCCGCAAGATTATCGACAAGTCCGTCCAGCGCGGCAAGATGACCAAGGAAGCGGGCGACGCTTTCATGGCGCGAATCACGCCGACCGACAATTATGACGACCTGAAAGACGTCGATCTCATTATCGAGGCGGTGTTCGAGCGGCCGGATGTAAAGGCCGATGTCATCAGGAAGGCCGAAGCGGTCATTCGTCCGGATGTTGTGTTCGCGTCGAATACCTCGACATTGCCGATTACGGGCCTTGCCAAAAACTCGGTGCGTCCAGACCAGTTTATCGGTCTGCATTTTTTCTCGCCGGTCGAGAAAATGCCCCTCTTGGAAATCATTCCGGGTGAACTTACCGGCGACCGCGCCCTGGCGGCGGCGTTCGATTACAATGCCACGATCCGGAAAACGCCGATTGTGGTGAAGGATGTACGCGGTTTCTTCACCAATCGCGTCTTCCCACCCTATATGGGCGAGGCAATGAAGCTTGTGACGGAGGGCGTGAAGCCCGCGCTCATTGAAAACGCGGCAAAGGCGCTTGGCATGCCCATTGGTCCGCTGGCGTTGCTCGATGAGACTACGCTCCAGCTAGGCTATGATGTCATGCAATCGACCAAAAAGGAACTGGGTGACGCATATCAGCCAAGCGGCACCGAAGACTTTATGGAGCTGATGGTCGTCAAACTTGGCCGTAAAGGCCGCCGCTTTGGCTCCGGCTTCTATGATTATGACGACAAGGGCGAGCGGCTTGGCCTATGGCAGGGCATGGCCGACCATTATCCGCTGGCCGAAAATCAGCCGAGCGTTGAGGAGGTCAAGCAACGCCTTCTCTACATCCAGCTCATCGCCACCGCACAATGTTATGAAGAAGAAGTCGTCCGCGATCCGCAAAGCGCCGATCTGGGTGCGATTTTCGGCTGGGGCTTTGCACCCTATACCGGCGGGCCGATGAGCTATATCGACACGGTGGGTCTCGATAACTTCGTGCGCACGGCAGATAATCTGGCGCAGCGTTTCGGCCACCGTTTCGCACCGCCCAAGAGCTTTCGCGAGATGGCGGACAAGCACGAGACGCTTTACAAAAAAGCAGCTTGATCAAATCCAGGAAAAAGGGGCGGCTTCCCTGTCGGAAACCGCCCCTTTTCGTTGTAAAATAATGACTTAGAACTTCGCGCGTACGGTCAGGCCGTACATGCGGGGCTCCTCGACAAATCCGATACGCGAACGGGCACCCGCCACACCACGCAACGGGGTATTGGCAGTAATGCCGCGCGTGATTTCATTGCTCAGGTTGGTACCCCACAGTTCAAAAGTGAAACGCTCATCAGGTGTGGTCAGGCCGATGCGCGCATTCATCTTGAAATAGGCATTCTGGAAGTCGAACGGAATCGGCAGGTTGTTGGTGTCCAGCGGGACCGTGCTGGTCCGCCTTTTGCTCGAATAGTTTATGTTGCCGTTGACCAGAAGGCCCCAGCCCGAGCTGTTGAGCGGGCCGTCATAGGTCAGGCCCATTACCCCGGTAAATTTGGGGGCGTTGGTCAGGCTGCCGCCGCAAAGCCGTTGAGCCGATGCGAGGGCCGCCGGTGCGACACCATTGGCGCAGTTGCGCGGATATCGGGAGTCCGCGTAAGTTGCGGAGAAGTTGCCGCTGATATGGTCGCTAAGCCTGCCAAACAGTTCGAGTTCCACGCCCGTGGACCGGGCGGAATTCACATTGAAGGTGAGGAACTGGATGCCGGTAAACTCCAGCACCTGAAAATCGCTCATCTTCATATCGAAAATGGCAAGGTTCGCCTTGATGTTGCCAAACGTCGCTTTTACGCCGACTTCGATCTGGTCGACTTTTTCAGATTTGAAGCTGGGGTCGGCATATTGCGGTGCCACGATGACCGGTGTTGGCTGCTGCAGGCCTGCAAGAATAGCACCGGAATTCAACAAGTTAGCTGACGTCGCATCTAGATTGAAACCGCCGGATTTGAAGCCGTGGCTATAGCCTGCATAGAATAGCAGATCTTCATTGGGTTTATAGCCGAGCTGCGCTGTATATGTGATTTCGTCATCTTTGAAGGTCTGCGCCCATTCCCGTGGAAGCGGAAGCAGTCTGCTGGCGAGCCCTCCGCCCAATGCGGTAGGCGCGGTCAGCGTGACTGGGGCAACAAAGGGGAAGCAGTTGATGCCAACGAGGCCGTTGATGATCGCCGTTCGCGTGGCAGCGGGCAATGCCGCCAACCCCGCTGCGAGACCCCCGTTAAGGGCCCCGGTGACGCTGGCTTGACAGGCCGGGTTGGATGCAGACAGCTGATCGAAGCTGGCGACCTTCTTTTCGTCCACATAGCGCGCGCCAAGTGTCAGGCTCAGCTTGTCCGTGAAGTTGATCACATTATGCGTGAAGATAGAAAAGGTAGTGGCTTCCTGATCGAACAGATTGACCGCGTTCGCGCCATTGGCATTGACCGGAATTCCGCCATTGCCGAACGCCGTGAGCGTGAAGAACGGGTTAGCTCCCAGACCTGCAGGGGGAGCGAGTGTCGACGGACCCAGATTTCCCGCACTGGTCGCGCGCTGGA
Organism: Sphingomonadaceae bacterium; assembly: GCA_016742125.1. Classification (GTDB taxonomy): domain Bacteria; phylum Pseudomonadota; class Alphaproteobacteria; order Sphingomonadales; family Sphingomonadaceae; genus Sphingorhabdus_B. The sequence goes on from JACVCM010000029.1 coordinate 29,859, forward strand.
AATCGGCACCAAGCGTCATGACACCCTGCGCTTCGATATTTTCCTTCCCGTAAAAGCCGCCGATAAGCCAGTCGAGCTTGTCGTCGAAGGCCGTGCCCTGCAACCGGAGTTCCTGGGTAAACGTCTTGATATTGTCACCATTTGGCGGCGTGCCGGGAGCAGCCGTCACCCCCTTCGTTCCAACCGAATATAGCTGGAGGCCGACGAAATCGTCCTGGCTGGATTCCGATTTAAAGTCGCGATAGGCGGTGATGGACGTCAGCTTTGCACCTCCGAAATCCCACTGTAATTCGCCCGACACTCCCCATTGTTCCGAACTGTTCAAATATTGTTGACCGTTCGTTGCGAGGTTCAACAATGCCGGACGGCCGAATTCAACCACGCCATCGCTGGCCAATCCGTTGGCCGCAAAAAATGGCGCCAACTCAGTCTCCCGCATTACGACGGCATCGCAGCATTTTTCGTCGACTTCCGAATAGTCGGCAAGCAGGCGGATGCTGATGTCCGGACTGGGCTCGATATAGACCTGCCCGCGCAGCATGAAGCGATCGCGGTCATTACTCTCCGCACCGGTGGCGCTGGTGAGATATCCGTCGCGCTTACGCCATGTCCCCGAAAGCCTGACTGCGGCCAGGTCCTGCGCAACAGGTGCACTTATACCCGCCTGGACGTTCATGAAGTCATAATTGCCATAGCTGGCATTCACAAAGCCCTCGAATTCGGACAGGTTTGGTCGGCGGGTAGTGATGTTGAGCGCACCGGCCGACGTGTTCCGGCCGAATAGCGTTCCCTGCGGGCCGCGCAGGATTTCAAGGCGTTCCAGATCAACAAGATCGCCAAGAGCGACGCCCGGTCGGGACTGGTACACACCGTCGATAAACACGCCGACCGAACTTTCGAGACCGGTGTTGTTACCGGTCGTGCCGACGCCGCGTATCTTGATTGATGTGCCTTGCGTTTCGGTTTGCGAAGACTGGATATTGAAGCTTGGCGAAATTGACGAGAGCGTCTTGATATCTGCAACGCCCTGACGTTCCAATGTTTCCGGAGCAACGGCAGTTACGGCCAGCGGAATGTCCTGCACGTCCATCGCGCGCAGCGTGGCAGTCACGATGATAGGTTCGTCGCCAGTATCTTCTTCGGCTTGAGGTGCTTCCTGCGCATACGCAGCAGGAACTAACATGGCGGTGCAAAGCGCAGCCGTCATCACATGATTAAATCGACGCATTTCTCTCTCCTCCTTCAAACCGGAGGTCTTTGCGGCTTTGTGCCTGTCCCGACGCACCGGCCATACATATTCACCGGTCCTGTTATTCCGGGGAATAAGCTCTCTCGACGAATATCCTATCGAAGAAATTTGCGACGTCCAGCAATTTAATCACGCGATTGAATTCGCGGAAATCATGTGGCTTTTATGGTCTGCCGCGCTATCAGGCGGCGCATGTTCGACCGTGCAACGATTATCGATGAAACATTTTCCCGCCGCGTTGCCGCGCATGATTTTCCGGCCGCGCGGAGCAACGCTGCGCCCCATCCCGTGTCTGCGGACAAGCTGGTCGATTTGTTCGACAGCCAAATCATGAGTCGTCACCTCGACCTTTGGGCGCGGCGGTCGAAGGGCAAAACATTTTACTCCATAGGCAGCTCTGGACATGAGGGCACGGCCGCGATGGCAGCGGCTGCCAGAACCACTGATATGGCGTTTCTGCATTATCGCGACGGGGCTTTCCTGATTCAGCGCAAAAAGCAAGCTGGTGGGCTCACGCCGTTGTACGACATGGCGCTGAGTTTTGCGGCTTCGGCGGATGATCCGATTTCGGGGGGACGCCACAAGGTGCTCGGTTGCGCACAGACCTTCGTGCCGCCGCAGACCAGCACAATTGCTTCGCACCTGCCGAAGGCTGTGGGTGCCGCACATAGTATCGGCATGGCGCAGCGGTTGAAGTTCGACGATGCTGTGCTTCCCAAGGATGCTACCATTATCTGTTCGTTTGGCGACGCTTCAGCAAACCATTCAACGTCTCAAGGTGCGTTCAACTCCGCCTGTTGGGCTGCCTATCAGCATCTGCCTATGCCCATTGTTTTCCTGTGCGAGGACAACGGTATCGGTATATCGGTTCGTACGCCGGGCGGCTGGATCGAGGCGAATTTTTCGCAGCGTCCGGCGCTTCACTATGTTCAGTGCGATGGTGCGGACCTGAACGATGCGCTGCGAGGTTGTGAGGAGGCGGTGGCCTATTCGCGTTCGCGCCGGCGCCCGGTGTTTTTGCATATGCGCACGGTAAGGCTGATGGGCCATGCAGGCGCTGATGTCGAAGCAAGCTATTCGGCGCTCTCAAATATCGAAGCAGCGGAAGCACAGGACCCACTGCTCCATAGCGCCCGGATTTTGCATGAACAGACGGGTATGTCCGCGGAGGATATTGTCGCGCGCTACGAAGAAATGCGCGCCCGCGTTGACCGCGTCGCGCAGGATGCGCTGGCGAAGCCGAGGCTGGAAACCGCTGCTGAAGTGATGACGTCCATCGATCCAGTCGTCGGTGCAAAGGCTTCGCCGTCACTCCCGGATAGCAAGGCGCGTGATGCACTGTTTGTCAACGATACGCGCAATCTCGCAAAACCCGTGACACTTGCGAAGAGTATCAATTTTGCACTTGCAGACCTCATGTTACAATATCCGGGCATCGCGCTCTTTGGCGAAGATGTCGCGCGCAAGGGCGGCGTCTATGGTGTAACCCAGGGCTTGCAGGATAAATTCGGGGCAGCGCGTGTTTTTGACACGCTATTGGACGAGCAGACCATTTTAGGTCTGGCCATTGGCATGGGGCATAATGGTTTTGTTCCGATCCCCGAAATCCAGTTCCTCGCCTACCTCCACAATGCGGAGGACCAGATCCGCGGCGAGGCGGCGACGTTGTCCTTCTTTTCGAACCGGCAATATCGCAACCCGATGGTCGTGCGCATCGCCGGGCTACCATATCAAAAGGGCTTCGGCGGCCATTTTCACAATGACAACAGTCTCGCCGTGCTGACCGATATTCCGGGCATCATTGTGGCCTGTCCGTCGAATGCAGCGGACGCACCGGGAATGCTGCGCGAATGCGTGCGGCTGGCCAATGAGGATGGGCGTGTCGTTGTGTTTGTCGAGCCGATTGCGCTTTATCACACGACCGATTTGCTGGCTCCCGACGATGGGGCGTGGGCGGCGCCCTATGTTGCGCCGCACAAGGCCGACACGATTGCATTGGGCGCGCTGGCGCAGCATGGGGCAGGAACTGAACTCGCTATCATAACATATGGAAATGGTTATTATCTTTCCCGTCAAGCGGAACCAGAGCTGCGCGGTGCAGGCATCGATTTGCGCATCATCGATTTGCGCTGGCTGCATCCTCTGAATGAGGCGGCAATTGTTGCGGCGGTTGCCGATTGTAAGCATGTCTTGATTGTGGACGAATGCCGCCGTTCGGGAAGTTTGAGTGAAAAACTGACGACAATATTGACAGAGGCAAGTCGGGGCGATGCGGTCAGCCGGATCACGGCAGAAGATTGCTTCATTCCACTCGGTCCGGCGGCCGAGCTTGTTTTGCCGAGCAAAGCGTCGATTGTCGAAGCGGCAAAGGCAGCCTTGGCATGAAGCAGAAGGCGCTCGTCATTTGCCCGGGTCGAGGTACTTATAATTCGACCGAACTCGGATATTTCGGGACGCATCATGCAGCACGAGGTGATTTGGCTGCGATGCTCGACGCACTCCGCCGAGAGCAAGGCCAAATTACCATTTCCGATCTCGACAAGGCAGAAAAATATGCGCCTTCGGTTCATATGACCGGCGATAATGCGTCGCTTCTGATTTACGCTTGCGCGCTTGCGGACTTCGCCGCCATTGATCCGGAAATATATAATGTCGTCGCGGTCACCGGCAATTCGATGGGCTGGTATCTGGCTCTCGCCTGCGCTGGCGTGCTCGATTTTGAAGGCGGTGCGCGACTTGTCAACACCATGGGCGGTATGATGAACAGTCACGGCAAGGGCGGACAGATTGTTTGGCCCATTGTCGACACCGATTGGCGGGTCGATCCTGAAAAAGTCAGTCTTGCAAATGACTTGTTGGCAGAAGCGGAGAGCAATCCGGATATCGCAGTTCATATATCGATCAGGTTGGGCGGCATGATCGTGTTTGCGGCTGACGAGCCGGGGCTCAAATGGCTGCAGGAACGGTTGCCTAAAGACGACCGTTTCCCGATGCGGCTCGTGCACCATGCAGCATTCCATAGTCCCTTGCTCGACCATATTGTGCCGATGGCTCGAGAAGCCAATCCGTCTGGAGATTTCGGTGTCGGCCGTGTTCCTGTGATTGACGGGTTGGGAAAAGTCTGGTCGCCAAAGGCTTTCAATCCAGACGCAATTTATGATTACACATTAGGTGCGCAGTTGAACCGCAGCTATGATTTCACCCGTGCGGTGCAGGTTTCGGCGAGAGAATTCGCGCCGGACAAGATCATTGTTCTGGGACCCGGTACAACGCTGGGCGCACCCACCGCCCAGGCACTTATCGCGGCGGGCTGGCGCGGGTTATCGGGCAAAACGGATTTTCAGGCGCGGCAGGCTAGCGATCCCATCCTCCTGTCGATGGGAATCGCCGAACAACGCGCGCTGGTTACGGGCTAGAGCGGTGCATACGAATAAGCGCTAGACGCCTGCCAAAGGTGCACTAAAGCGGTGCCGACTGTTGGAGACGGACGTAAATGAGCGAGCATAGTTCCACCCTTTTGCTGTTCGGCGCGACCGGCGATTTGGCCCGACGGATGTTGCTTCCGTCGCTTTATGCCCTCCACGCCGATAACTTGATCGGTCCGGAACTACGGATATTCGGCACCGCACGCAGCGCCTATAGCGACGAGGAATTCCGCGAATTTGCCCGTGTTGCGCTCTGCGAGTTTCTCCCCGACGACCGCAAGGCTGAGGGAATGATCGACGCGTTTTTGTTTCGTTTGCAGTATCAGCCGCTCGATGCTTCAAAGCCTGAAGGGTTCGCAGATCTCGCAGCGAAAATAGGCGATATATCAGGAGGGATGTCGATTTTCCTGTCGACCGCACCCTCACTATTCGAACCGACTATAAAAGGTCTTCATGGCGCAGGTCTGGCGGGCGTAAATGTCCGCATCGGTCTGGAAAAGCCCCTCGGGAACGATCTCGCCAGCAGTTGTCAGATCAACGATGCCGTAAACGCCGTTTTCCCGGAAAAACGCACCTTCCGGATCGACCACTATTTGGGCAAGGAGACGGTCCAGAACCTGATGGCGCTACGTTTTGCCAACATGCTGTTTGAGCCGCTATGGAACGCAAACGCCATTGAGCATGTCCAGATCACAGTAAGCGAGACCGTGGGCCTGGAAGGACGCGCTGGCTTTTATGACGATACTGGCGCGCTGCGAGATATGGTTCAGAACCATATGCTCCAGCTGCTTGCGCTGACGGCGATGGAGCCGCCTGCCAATCTCGACGCCACCGCCATCCGTGACGAAAAAGTCAAAGTGTTGCGCGCCCTGCGTCAGGTAGCAG
>JACVCM010000030.1:0-32085 GCA_016742125.1 Sphingomonadaceae bacterium
GTGGCTGCGGCATTCCTAACGAGGTAGCTCGTCGGAAGGGGTAGGCGGGAATAAGAGGAAGCCTCAGGCCCGCCCTGAACGTTCGGGGAGGGGGCTTTTTATCCTTTTGCGAAGTCGCGCACTTTCTGGCTCGCGCCGCGGGGGAGAATCAGGACTTCCGAGCCGTTAGCCACCACGATCAGATTTTCAACGCCATGAACCGACACACGGATGCCATCGGCGTGGATCAAATTGCCGCTGGCTTCTGAAAGACGGACCGCTCCGATGGTCGTGTTGCCATGATGGTCTTTCGCACCGATTTCGTGAAGCGAATCCCAGCTGCCCACGTCGGACCAACCCATGCTGACGGGGGCCACGGCAACACGATCTGCCTTTTCCATAACGGCATAATCGATGCTGTCCGACGGGCATGCGGCGAAGCTTTCGGCGTGAGGGTGAATCTGGTTATCGAACCGCTCCGCTTCGGCCATCGCGGCCTGCGCGGCTGCAAGCATATCCGGCGCATGCACCGCCAGGACGGCAAGATAGATATCGGCGCGAAACAGAAAGATACCTCCGTTCCAGACGTGGTCTCCGCCTGCAATCATCTCAGCGGCGCGCGGCGCGTCAGGCTTTTCGACAAAACGGCTGACGGCATGGACGCCATCGCGCTGCAGATCGGCGAACTGTATGTAGCCATAGCCGGTTTCAGGGCCCGTGGGAGTGATACCATAAGTTGCGAGCCAGCCCTCTTCGACCAATGGCAAAAGGGCAGCGGTTGCAGCAGCGAAGGCCGCCGGATTTGCGATGACATGGTCGCTCGGCATCACCAGCATGGGTGACTTGGCATCAGCCAGCGCGAGTGCCGCCAGCGCAATGGCAGGCGCCGTGTTGCGCGCGCATGGCTCAAGCAGCAGCGTGGCATCGTCCACTCCGATGTCGGCGAGTTGAGCTTCCACAAGTTCTGCATGTGCGGCGTTGGCGACAATCAGCGGCGGTGCGAACATCGACCGGTCCATGACGCGGCGCACGGTAAGTTGGAACATAGTCTCGTCGGCAGTCAACGCTAGAAACTGCTTTGGCGTTTCTGGCGTCGAAAGCGGCCAAAGCCTTGTACCGCCGCCGCCCGATAATATCACTGGAGTAATAGGCACATGGGTTCCTTGTTGGTATCGGGAAAGATGATGCGCATATCGCCCATGCACGCCGCCTGGTCAAATCCCCAAAAAAGCAATTTGTTCCATCACTTTACCAGCCAAGTGTAAAATTAAGCGACACTTTACCTTTGGGCGTTAAGAAATCCGACACGATGGGCGAACAGACGCAATGATCAGGCTTTTCAAGCATTATATTCCATATGCGGTCCTGTTTCTCGCGATAATAGACTTTTGCCTGCTTGTTGCTGCTGCCGAAACGGCGTGGGTCATCCGCGCCAACCAGATCGGCATGCACGTCGACCATATCGGCAACCGCATGGGGCAGCTTTTTACCTTTGCAGCCTCGCTGCATGTGGCAGCTATGGCCGTCGGGGTCTATGGGCCTGATGCACTGCAGTCGCTTCGTTTTGCGATTGCGCGTTTACTGGTGGCGGTGTCGCTGGGAGTGATTTTCCAGTCGGTCATGGCCTTTGTCTTGCCCGGCATGACCCTCTGGCGATCCAATTCGCTTTACGCGATGGTGCTGGCGTTCATTTTTCTCGCTGCAAGCCGGGCCATTTTGGGCAGTCTGGTAGGCGGGGAGAGTTTCAAGCGGCGCCTTCTTGTGCTTGGCGCAGGGCGAAGGGCGCAGCGAATCAAAAATCTGGAAGCAGCCGCAGGGTCGGGTTTTCTTGTCGTTGGCTATATCGCAATGGACGAAAACAAACGGGTCATCCCCGAAGCAATCAACCGCAGCGCGATCTACAACCTGGCCGACTATGTGGTCAAACTGGGCGCAAGCGAGGTCGTGCTTGCGCTTGAGGAAAGGCGCAACGCGCTACCTCTCGACGATCTGTTGCGGATCAAGACGACCGGTGTGCATGTCAATGACATATCGACCTTCCTTGAACGCGAAACAGGGCGGGTAGATTTGGATAGCGTCAACCCAAGTTGGCTGATTTTCTCCGACGGTTTTTCGTCGGGCCGCAGGCTGTCCGGGATCGCGAAGCGGTTGTTCGACGTCGTGGCGAGTTCGGCACTTTTGTTCCTGACCGCGCCCATCATCTTCCTGTTCGCGCTGCTTGTGAAGCTGGAAAGCAAGGGACCGGCTTTTTACCGGCAGGTGCGCGTCGGCTTGTTTGGCGTGCCTTACAAGGTGTTGAAATTGCGTTCGATGCGTAGCGACGCGGAAGCCGAGGGCAAGGCGCTTTGGGCCGAAAGAAATGACTCGAGGATAACCCGGGTTGGCCGTTTTATCCGCAAGGTCCGGATCGACGAGTTACCGCAAACCTGGAATGTGCTCAAAGGCGAGATGAGTTTTGTAGGTCCGCGCCCGGAACGGCCCGAGTTTGTCGCCGATCTCGAACAGCAGCTTTCCTATTATGCGGAGCGACATATGGTCAAACCCGGCATTACTGGCTGGGCACAGATCAACTACCCCTATGGCGCATCGATCGACGATGCGCGGCACAAGCTCGAATATGACTTATATTATGCCAAAAATTACACACCTTTTCTCGACCTGCTGATCCTGTTGCAAACGATCCGCGTTGTCCTTTGGCCGGAGGGCGCACGTTGATGGAGACGGTGCTTCCATTCCTCAGCTTCTGGGGTCATGCGGCGGTTGGCTTTGCCTATGCGGCGCTGGCGATCTGGCTGCTGCATAAATATGGCACGCGTAACCGGCAGCAGGCGATCCTTATATTTGCGATGGCCGTGACGGCGACATGGGGGATCGCAGCAACTTATGCCGGTCCAATCAGCCTTGCATCCTATTGCACCGAGACTGCGCGTAACTTCGCATGGCTCAGCTTCATGTTCTTCCTGCTGCGAAGCGGCGAGGGGCGGCAACAGCCGCGCACGATCAACATGATCTACATCGCACTACTCCTCGTGCTGATCTTCCAGTTGGCTACCGATGCGATTGTAACCGCGTTGGCACCTGTCGGCGTGGAGGGTTATATTATGACCCAGTCGGCAATGACGCTTCGCATGATTTTCGCCGTGGGTGCGCTGGTGCTGGTGCACAATCTCTACACCGTATCCGCCCCCGAAGCACGCTGGGGCATCAGCCTGCCGATGGCCGCGCTGGCCGCGATGTGGACCTATGATCTCAACCAATATACGATCAGCTATCTGACCGACGCGCCTTCCATGGAGCTGGTCGCTACGCGCGGTTTTGCCGCCGCCGTGCTCGCTCCGGTTTTCGTGATGGGTGCAAAGCGGAACAGCAACTGGCGGCTGCGCCTGTCTCGTTCGGTCGCGTTCCAGTCTGTCTCGCTGGTGGCCATCGGTATCTATCTGCTCGCCATGGTGTTGCTGGCGACGGCGCTCGAGCTGGTCGGCGGTACCTATGTCCGACTTGCGCAGATTACCGTGATTTTCGGCATGTCGCTTGCAGCTCTGCTGATAATGCCGTCGGGCCGGTTCAAAAGCTGGCTGAATGTTGTCATCGCCAAGAATTTTTTCCAGCACCGTTATGATTATCGTTCGGAATGGATGCGCTTTGCAGACACGATCGGCTTCCCGTCAAAAGAGGCAGCACCTTTTTACGAGAGGGTAGTCAAGTCGCTGGCCGACATTTTTGAAAGCCCTGCCGGGCTTTTGCTGGTTCCCGACGAGGAGGGGCGGCTTACGCTGCAGGCGCGCTGGAACTGGAGCACGGCCGACGTTCCAGCCAATTGTGTGACATCGATGACGATGCCGTTTTTTGAATCGACCGGTCATATCGTATCGATGGATGAGGTGCGTGCGGGGACGGATGAGCGTGTGGATGCCCGCGCGGTGCCGCAATGGCTGTATGACGAAGCGCAGGCCTGGGCGATCGTGCCTTTGGTGCATTTCGGCAAGCTGGCAGGGCTCGCCATATTGGCGCGGCCGCGGATGCCGCGTGCGCTCGACTGGGAAGATCTCGACATGTTGCGCGTTGTCGGACGGCAGCTGGCGAGCTACCTCGCCGAAGCCGCGAGCCAGCAGGCGCTCGCCGAAAGCCAGCAGTTTGAACAGTTCAACCGCCGTTTTGCATTCGTGGTGCATGACATCAAAAATCTTGTCAGCCAACTCAGCATCCTGGCGCGCAATGCCGAACGGCATGCAGAAAAACCCGAATTCCGGGCGGACATGATCGATACCCTGCGCTCGTCGGTGGACAAGATGAACGAACTGCTGGCGCGGCTGTCGCAGCATAACAAGTCGCGCCATGCGCAACCCGTTGCGGTGGATATCGGGGCAGCAGTGATGAAGGCCGTGCATGAGAAGCGCCTGATTTATCCGATAGATGCGCAGCTATCGGCGGGGCTGTTCGCCATTGCCGATCCGGCCCGGGTGGAGACGATTATCGGTCACCTTGTGCAGAATGCCATCGAGGCGACCCCTGATGGTTCACCCGTGCGGATAAGCTGCCGCCCTCAAGGCACCGACGTGGCCGTCAAGATTGCAGATAACGGTGTCGGGATGACCGAAAGCTTTATCTCGAACCATTTGTTCAAACCGTTCGAATCCACCAAAGATGGCGGCTTTGGAATCGGCGCTTATGAAGCCCGCGCGCTGGCCATGTCGATGGGCGGGCAGCTGCGCGTCGAAAGCCGCGTGGGCAAAGGCACAACCTTCACCCTTTTACTGCCGGGCGCGCATGAGGGCAGCAAGGACAAGAGTCTGGAAGAGGCAGCATGAGCATGACCGGGACAAGGCAGAAATTGCTGATCGTCGAGGACGATCTGGGCCTGCAGAAGCAGTTGAAATGGTCCTATGAGGACTTCGAGGTGCATTGTGCGGCAAACCGCGACGAGGCGATGGCGCTGCTGCGGTCCGAAGAACCCGATGTGGTAACGCTGGACCTTGGATTGCCGCCCGATCCCGATGGCGTGACCGAAGGCTTTGCCGTGCTCGACGAGATGCTGAAACTGAAGCCCGATACCAAGATCATCGTTGCGTCGGGACATGGTGCGCGCGAGAGCGCGTTGCGAGCGATTTCCGCCGGTGCGTGGGATTTCTATCAGAAGCCGGTCGACATTGACGAGCTTCACCTGATCGTGAAGCGAGCCTTTCACGTTCGCCAGCTCGAACTTCAGAATGCGCAGTTGCAGCAACCGGACGCCGATGGCGAATTGCTGTTGGGTACGATCATTAGCGGTTCTCCCGAAATGGTGAAGGTGGCGCGCACGATTGAGCGCGTCGCGCCTAACGATGTTTCGGTGATGCTGCTCGGCGCAAGTGGGACTGGCAAGGAATTGCTGGCGCGAGGTTTGCACAATGCAAGCAACCGCGCCGACAAGCCTTTTGTCGCCATCAACTGCGGCGCGATCCCCGAGAACCTGCTTGAATCCGAGTTGTTCGGGCATGAAAAGGGGGCTTTTACGGGGGCTGTCAAAACCACCGAAGGCAAGATCGAGATCGCCAACGGCGGCACGCTGTTTCTGGATGAAGTTGGCGACATTCCGTTGTCGCTACAGGTGAAGCTGCTCCGCTTTCTGCAGGAGCGGACGATCGAGCGGATCGGCGGACGCAAGGCGATCCCCGTCGATGTCCGCGTCGTGTGTGCAACGCACCGCAACCTGAACCAGATGATCGCGGCCCAGGAATTTCGAGACGATCTTTATTACCGGCTTGCCGAGGTGACGGTAAATATACCCGCGCTGATCGAGCGTACAGGTGACGCGGTCCTGCTCGCCAAATATTTTGTTGCACGTTTCGCACGGGAGATGAACCCTTCGATCAAGGGCATGTCCACCAGCGCATTGACCGCGATCGACCAGTGGAAATGGCCAGGCAACGTCCGTGAACTGGAAAACCGCATCAAGCGCGCCGTCATCATGGCCGACGGCAAGTTTGTCACGGCCGAAGATCTAGACTTTGGCGACGAGGATGACGACGATCTCCTTCTAAACCTGAAAGCTGCGCGAGAGGCGGCGGATCGCAAGGCCATAAAACGGGCCATAGCGCGCACCGAGGGCAATATTTCAGGTGCCGCGAAACTGCTCGGTATCAGCCGCCCGACGCTTTATGATTTGCTCAAGCAATATGATTTGCAGGCCTGACCGGGGCTGATCCGGTGAAAAAACGTCTCGGCCTCTCTCTACTTGCTACGCTGTCCGTGGCGACGGGGACCGCGCTGGTATCGCGTGCGCAGAACGGCGATGCCGATCTGGAGCAGGTGCAGCAATATATGAAAGTCGGCGATCTGCGTGCCGCTCGAGTTGCGCTGCTGAATGCTGCCAAGGCAAATCCGAAATCGGGCGATGTGCAGGTCGAACTCGCCGAAGTTTCGCTCGAACTGTTCGATGCGCCCGCCGCCCAGGCCGCGCTTGAGCGCGCGGTTGCCTTGGGCGTATCCGAACGGGAAATTGCGCACTTGCTGGCGCATTCGCTCTGGATGCAGGGCGAACTTGTCGAGGCGGAGAGCCGGCTGCTGGAAACAAGGGTATCCGATCGCCACCGTGGCTATGCGCTGCGCATTCTTGCACGCGTGCAAATGGACAAGGGCGACCTTGACGCTGCGCAGGCCAGTTTTGACGAAGCCTTGCGACTTGCACCGGAGGACAGCCTGATCTGGACCGATCTCGCGCGCCTGCGTTTCGTGCTTGCGGATCAGAAAGGCGCTATCGAGGCGGTAGATCATGCACTGAAGCTAAACGCGAATAACGTCCGGGCTATCGAGTTTCGAGGGCGTCTGATGCGCTCACAATTCGGCGTGGTGGCAGCCTTGCCCTGGTTTGAGCGGGGGCTGCAGATACGCGCAACAGACATTCCGTTGCTCGAAGAATATGGCCTGACGCTGGGCGAGGCTGGGCGCTATCGTGACATGCTGGCGCAGGCGCGCAAGATCATCACGCTCGACCGCAACAATCCCAAGGCTTATTATATGCAGGCAGTGCTCGCCGCGCGGGCAGGGAATTATGCGCTTGCCAAGCGGATACTGCCCCGCGCAGGCAGCGATTTCCTCGAGCTGCCTGCACCGATGCTGCTCGACGGTATTTGCGAATATGAGCTTGGCAATTACAATCGCGCAGTCGACCGGTTCCAGCAATTGCTGGCTATACAGCCACGTAATCGCCGGGTGAGGACCTTGCTCGCGCAGGCCATGTATCGCGCGGGCGATCCGCTCGACGCACTCGATACCATCCGGGAAATCGCGTCACGCGGCGATGCCGACAGCTACAGCCTGACGGTGACAGCACGTTCATTCGCGGCCAGCGGCCAAACAGCCCGCGCGACGCCACCCTTGGATGATGCTGCGATGGCCGCATTCCGACCGGCTCTTGCCCTGCCGGAACCGGTTTCGCTGGTGGGTGCAGCCGATGCTGCGCGCCGAACGCCCGACGATGCCCGTGCCGTATTGCCCTATATAAGACTACTGCTTGCTGCGGGTGACAGCAATGCAGCTCTGGCAGAGGCGGTGCGCCTGCAAAAGGCCAATGGCGGGGTAGCCGAAGCGCATTTGCTGGTCGGCGACATCGAAATGGAACGCGCGAATATTCCAGACGCGCTCGCCGCATTTCAAGCAGCGCGGCAAATCCGTTTCACCGAACCCGTCATGCTGCGGCTGGTCGATGCCATGTCGCGCGCCGGGAACGAAGCCGGCGCAGATGAAGCGTTGAACGCCTATCTCGCTTACAACCCCGCCAGTCCGACAGCACTGCGGCTAGCGGGCTTTCGCGCGCTGGACGCACAGCGATGGCAGGACGCAGTCATACTTCTCGAGCGGGTGCGGGCAAAGCTGGGCAACAATGACAGCATCCTGCTTGCCAATCTGGCACGCGCGCGAGCGGGATTGGGTCAACATGAAGCAGCCGCTCGCGATGCCGCGCTGGCCTATCGTGTTGCGCCCATGAATGTCATGGTCGTTAGGGTGTATGCGGACGTGCTGAAAAAGTTGCGCAAAAGGCCCAAGGCAGCACGCGAAATGGCGGCCAAAGCCGCGGCCATGTCAGTTCAACGCCAGTAACTCAGCCGGGTCGATGCCAGCGCGCTGCATCTGCGCCCTGACGTCGGGCCATACATTTTTGACGAAATGCTCGCGCTCGGACCCGCGAAGTTTCGCGACCGCTCCGCGCGCAACGAACAGGCCAACGCCGCGTTTGACATCGACCAGGCCGCTGTCCTGAAACAGTTGATAGGCCTTAGCGACAGTCAGAGGATTTGCACCCTGATCTGCGGCAAAGGCGCGGACGGAGGGAAGCATGTCGCCTTCCTTGTAATCGCCGTCGAGAATAGCGGCGGCGATTACATCGCGCAGTTTCAAATAAACCGGTTTTGCGTCATTCTTCATCATGGGCCTTACTGCCATAATACAGTAGGGCGCGTCAAGGTTCGCGAGAAACTTTGACCTTTGCCAGTTTACGGCCAACGGCGCAGTATGTCTGCCGGGTCCGGACGCGGACGTTCCTCGAGTGGTTGCCCCGGTGAGCCAATGTAGAAAAAGCCGGCGATCTGCTCATCGGCTTCGCAAAGCGCGGCGCGAACGGTGGGATCATAACTCGCCCATCCCGTAATCCAGCTCGAAACAAAACCATGTGCGTTCGCGGCATGGAGGAGGTTCATACCCAACGCACCCACACTCATCTGCTGTTCCCAGAGCGGGATTTTTGCGCTCGGTTGTGGTGCAAAGATCAGAATGACAAGGGTGGGGGCCATATATGCCGGCGCGATGGCAGCATCAATTTGGGCCGGTCGGGCGTCCGGGTTGGCCGCGTTGAATGCTTGTTCCAGCAGCGCCGCAAACGCCGAACGATCGACGACGGTTAAAAGGCGCCACGGAAACAGCTTTCCATGATCGGGTGAGCGCGTCGCAATTTGCAGGATCCGGTTCAGTGTTTCCTCACCGGGCCCAGGCGCTATCATATCCCGGGGTTTTCCGGACCGGCGGGTGGCGAGATAGGACAGTACCGAGGTCAGATCGTTGAACATCCGCTGTCATTCGTCGATTTTTGGCGGGACGCGCAATAAAATTCTTTGCAGTTGAAATTTTTTCGTTACTTGTTTGCTTATGAAAAGCGGGACCACCCGCGTACAAGCCATGTTTTGAGGGGAATTCAGATGAACGTATCTTCCTGGCAGGAGCAGGATTGGATCACTGCAATCGCGGCGGTCGTGCTTGGGCTTTTCCTGTTAGGAGGCGCCTATATAGCCACCCGTAAAGAGCCGGAATTTGCGGGTCACCCACGCGGGTTGTATGTTCTTTTCTTTGCCGAAATGTGGGAACGATTTTCCTACTACGGGATGCGCGCGCTGCTCATCCTCTACCTCACCAAACATTGGCTGTTCTCGGACGGTAAGTCGAACCTGATCTATGGGGCTTATACCAGCCTTGTTTACATCACCCCGGTTCTGGGGGGATGGCTTGCAGACCGATATCTGGGGCAACGCCGTGCAGTGCAGTTCGGTGCAATCCTTCTGACCTTCGGCCATGTGCTAATGGCATTCGAGGGGATGCAGGGTATTACCGACCCGGTTGTCAAGCAGGCGGATCCTGCGATCAACATCTTCTGGCTCGCGCTGGCCTTTATCATTGTTGGCTCGGGCTTTCTGAAGGCCAATATTTCGGTCATCGTGGGGCAGCTCTACCCCCGCACCGACGTTCGCCGTGATGGCGCCTACACTATTTTTTACATGGGCATTAACCTCGGCGCCGCCGTCGGCACCATTTTTGCCGGTTATTTGGGCGAAACCTATGGCTGGGCCTATGGTTTCGGCGCAGCGGGGCTGGGCATGCTGCTAGGCCTCATCGTCTTCGTGCTCGGCAGGCCGCTGTTGCTTGGTCGCGGGGAGGCACCAAAACCATTGGCCAAAAACACCGAATGGGGCATCTATGGCGTCGGTTTGGCGGCAGTTGCTGGCATATGGTTGCTGATCCAGTATCAGGGCTTCTACGGTTGGGTACTGTTGGTACTGGGCACCTTGCTCCTCGGTTACGTGCTTATGCAGGCGTTCAAGCTGGACCGTGAGGCACGGCACCGCATTTTCGCGATCCTGTTCCTACTAGCTTTGCAACCGCTCTTCTGGGCGCTGTTCGAGCAGGCGGGTGGCAGCATGAACCTGTTCACCGATCGCTTCGTCGATCGCGCCGGTGTACCTGCATCGCTTTTCCAGTCGATCAACCCGATTTACATCATATTGCTGGGGCCGATTTTTGCCGGACTCTGGGTGTCACTGGCGCGACGGGGGCTCGAGCCATCAACCCCCGCCAAATTCGGGCTCGCGCTCGCCCAGATCGGCTTTGCCAATCTGGTGCTCGTCTGGGGCGCGAACAGCGTCGGTAACGAGGCACTGGTCCCCGTTCTGTTTATTTTTGCCTTTTACCTGTTCTCGACCACTGCGGAGCTTTGCCTCTCGCCGGTCGGACTCTCGGCGATGAACCGGCTCGCACCTGCGACCATGGCATCGCTGATCATGGGCGCGTGGTTCTTCGCGACCGCTGGCGGCAACTTCCTTGCCGGGGTAATCGGCGCTGCCACTGGCGGGCATGATGGCGAAATGACCAAGCAAGGGTTGCTGACGGTGTACGAACAAATCGGTTGGGTTACCATCGGCGTCGGCATCGCTGTCCTGTTGGTATCACCACTGGTGAAGAAGCTGATGCACCTCGATACGCTGAAGGACGACGAAGCGGACGGCGCCCATGAAGAAATGCGCTACGAGGAAGGTCTGCGTCCAGAAGGGCCTGGGGCATGAGAAACGCCTTGACGATCGGCACATCGTTAGTGCTGGCCATAGCATTGGCAGGATGCGGGGCGACGGACAGCGACACGGCGACCGCCTCTGCCAAACCCGCGGAGAAATTGCCTGCACCTTATCCGTCGACTTACAAGCCTTATCCGGGAGTTGCGACGGCAATCCGCAATGTCACCGTCTTCGACGGTGAAGGCGGTCGGATAGACAATGGCGTGGTCTTCATGTCGGGCGGCAAAATAACCAGTGTTGGCGGGGCAGATACACCCATTCCCGCCGACATTGCGGTGATTGACGGCACCGGCAAGGTGGTGACGCCGGGGATCATCGACATTCACAGCCATCTTGGTGATTATCCCACGCCAAGCGTTGAGGCGCATAGCGACGGTAACGAAGCAACCGTGCCGACTACGCCCGAAGTCTGGGCCGAGCATAGCGTATGGCCGCAGGACCCGGGTTTTAGCCGTGCGCTCGCCAATGGCGGTGTCACGGCGCTGCAGATCTTGCCAGGTTCGGCAAACCTCATGGGTGGCCGTTCGGTGGTGCTGAAGAATGTCTATGCGCGCACTGTACAGGGTATGAAGTTCCCCGGCGCTCCCTATGGCTTGAAAATGGCCTGCGGTGAAAATCCGAAGCGCGTTTACGGCGCGAAGGGCCGCATGCCGTCGACCCGCATGGGGAATTTGGCGGTCAATCGCCAGACCTGGATCAAGGCGCAGGAATATCGGAAAAAACGTGACAGCGGAAAGGATTTCACCCGCGACGTCGGTATGGAAACGCTTGCAGGTGTGCTGGATGGCGACATCACGATCCAGAACCATTGCTATCGTGCGGATGAGATGGCCATCGTACTCGATATGGCCAAGGAGTTTGGCTACAAGGTCTCGACCTTTCATCATGCGGTCGAAAGCTACAAAATCGCTGACCTGCTGCGGGACAACAATGTGTGCTCGGCGGTGTGGGCCGATTGGTGGGGCTTCAAGATGGAAGCCTATGATGCCATTCCGGAAAATGCAGCCATCCTGCACAATACAGGCGCGTGCGTTGTTATCCATTCGGACGACGAAAACCAGATTCAGCGGCTGAACCAGGAGGCTGCAAAGGCGCAAGCCGACGGGCGACGGATGGGTTTCAGCATTTCCGATGCGGAGGTCATCAAATGGCTGACCTACAATCCTGCGAAAGCGCTCGGCATCGACAAGATGACGGGTAGTCTGAAGCCCGGGAAAATGGCCGACCTCGTGCTCTGGAACGGCAATCCGCTGAGCGTTTATTCGCGGCCCGAAAAGGTCTGGATCGACGGCGCGTTGATGTTCGATTCAAGCGATCCGAAGCGACGGCCGGTGAGCGATTTCGAGCTTGGACAGCCGGGTGAAGGAGACGTGAAATGAAGCGCGTTTCCCTTCGATTGTCTTGGGCCATGCTGGGCGTGGCTTGTGCATTCGCGGGCTCGGTTGCCGGTAATGAGGCCAATGCCGAAACAATTGCCATAACGGGAGGCAAAATCGTTATCGGTGATGGCAGCGCTCCAATCGAAAACGGTATTGTTATCGTCCGCGATGGCTCAGTTGTTGCAGCCGGGACGGCCGTGGCCGTGCCTGTCGGCGCCCGGACGATCGATGCGAGCGGCAAGTGGGTAACGCCCGGTGTTTTTGCAGGATTCACGCGGCTTGGCCTGTCCGAAGTCGATGCTGTCAATGGCACGAACGACAAAAGCGGCGGGAATAGCGGCTTTTCGGCTGCAATCGACATTGCGCCCGCCATCGACCCGTTCCGTTCGCCCTTTGCAGTCAACCTGTCTGCTGTGGTGACGCGTGCCGTTGTTGCGCCCGATGTGGCCAACAGCATTTTTGCAGGGCAGGGCGCAATTGCCGATCTCGGCGCAGACAGTGACGCAGTGACCAAAGCGCGCGCGTTCCAGTTCGCGGTGTTTGGAGAGGCGGGTGCCGCAAATTCAGGTGGCAGCCGGGCGGGCAATTATCTGCACTTCCGCGCGATGCTGCGCGAGGCACAGGATTATGCGGCAGGCCGCGATACGTTTGACGACGACCTTTTGAAGGCAGAGGATGCCAAGGCGCTGCTGGCGGTTCTGCGCGGTGAGACCCGGTTGCTGATACATGTCGAGGGCGCCAATGACATGCTCCGTCTGATCGAGTTGAAACGCGAATTTCCCGTCATCAAGATGGTATTCGTCGGGGCAACCGAAGGCTGGCGCGTGGCCCCACAGCTGGCGCAGGCAGGCATCGCGGTGATTGCATCGGCACTGAACGACCTTCCCGCTACCTTTGAAATGCTTGGTGCGACGCAGAGCAATATCGGACGCATGAAAGCCGCCGGTGTAAAAGTCGCAATCGGCATGATCAACGACCGCGACTCGCACCAGCTTCGCTACACGACGCAATATGCAGGCAATCTGGTCAGCCTTCAGCGTGTGCCCGGTGCCACCGGCCTGAGTTGGGACGAGGCTTTTGCCGCGGTCAGCTCGGTTCCTGCAGACATCATGGGCGTTGGCGACAGGCATGGTAGCCTGAAATCCGGGAAGGCGGCTGACGTCGTGATATGGGATGGCGATCCTCTGGAACTGTCGAGTGCGCCCACGACGGTGATCATCGATGGTGTTGAACAGCCCCTGTCCAACCGTCAGCAGCGACTGCGCGACCGATATGCGCGACCGACGGAGGGCGATCTGCCAAAGGCGTATGACAGGTAAATGTTTCGCCTGCTAAGGAAGCAGGGTTTCGGGGGCCGGAGACGTTGAATTGAGCGATTATCTTTGGCTGGCGCTGGCCTGCGCGGCTTTTGTCGGCACTCACTTCCTGATGTCGCATCCGTTTCGCAAGGGACTGGTTCGGGGACTTGGTGCCAACGGATTTGCGCTGGCATATTCAGCCGTGTCGCTGGCGCTGTTCTACTGGATGATCGTCGAGTTTACGCGCGCTCCCAAGGGCGACTTTGCTTGGCCCGTCGGCCCCTTTCTGTGGGGTGTGGCGACGCTCGTCACTTTGGTTGCCGCCATATTGTTCACAGGTTCGTTCGTACGTAACCCGTCGCTTCCCGGTGCGCCCGATGCGATGGCCACGCAAGATCCTGCCGGTGTTTTCAAGGTGACACGCCACCCGATGATGTGGGGTTTTGCGCTTTGGGGCATCGCCCATATTCTGGTCGCGCCGCGCGTCGATAATTTTATATTTGCAGGTAGTATCGTTTTTCTGGCCCTTGTCGGGGCCAAGGCGCAGGAGATTAAAAAGGCTAGTCTCTCGGGTGTCGAGTGGGACGCATGGCTTCGCCGGACGAGCTACTGGCCACGGTTTTCGATGTTGCCGAGCGCAGGCATAGGACCCTGGTTTGCAGGAATTCTATTATGGGGAGTCGCAACCTGGGCGCACCCCTATCTGGGTGTGGCAGGCGCCGGCATTTTCAGGTGGTTTGCCGGGATCTAGAGCCGTACCATCCGCATACCGCGCTCTCCATAGCGGGGACCGGCGGTTCCACCTCGGGGGGCAGCAGTTTCCAGTTTCGCCAAGTCAGCGGCGTCGAGCTCAACGTCGGCGGCCTTGGCGCTGTGCTCCATCGCCCCGCCACGCTTGAAGCCTGGGATCGGTCCGATCTCGTCACCCTGGGCCAGCATCCAGGCAAGTGCGATTTGCGCGTCTTACCCCTCATGTTTCGCAGCGCCTTCGCCGACCGCATCGACGACTTTCAGATTTGCCGCGAAATTGTCGCCTTGATAGCGTGGATCCTGCCTGCGCCAGTCGTTTTCGGGCAGGTCGTCGAGACTCCGGATCGAGCCAGTGAGAAACCCGCGTCCGAGCGGCGAATAAGGTACAAATCCGATGCCCAGTTCACGGCAGGTCGGCAAAATGTCTTCCTCCACGTCGCGCTCCCATAATGAGTACTCGCTCTGCAACGCCGAGATTGGCGCGACAGCGGCAGCACGGCGGAGTGTTTCGGGCCCGGCTTCGGACAGGCCGATATGCTTGATCTTTCCCTCTTTGACCAAGTCGGCCATCGCGCCAACCGTTTCTTCTATCGGCACATTGGGGTCGACACGATGCTGGTAATATAGATCGAGGCAATCGATGCCGAGCCGCTGCAGCGTTCCTTCGACAGCGTTTTTGGCGTTAGCGGCGGAACCGTCGACCCCGGTTATGTTGTTGCCGTCAAATCTGAAACCGAATTTGCTGGCAATCACCAGCCCTTCGCGCTTGCCCTTGATGGCCTCACCAACCAGCTCCTCATTCTGGAACGGGCCATAAATCTGCGCCGTGTCGAAGAAAGTGATTCCAAGGTCGATCGCGCGATGGATGGTCTTGATCGCTTCGTCGGGATCGGCTTCTTCACCATAAGTGATATTGCCCCCCTTTATCATCGGCATGCAGCCGACGCCTATGGCAGATACCTTAAGTCCGTGCCCCAGATTGCGATACTGCATTCTCTCTCTCCTTCTCGGGTGCCTCGATAGCGGTGGCGAGCGCGACATCCATCTGTACATTACCTGTCGTGCGGAAAATATCGGGTAGCGTTTCGACGGCGATGAGCAGAGCCAGCGGCTCGACCGGAATGCCAAGCGCGAGGCAGATCGGCGCGATGGAGGTTACAAAGCTGACGGTGCCCGGTAAGCTGACCGCGCCCATTGAGGTCAACGCCGCGATGAATATTGCAAAGCTATAGTCGAAGGCATCGAGTTCGACACCGAACCAGTTGGCGACATAGAGCGCGACGGCAAGGTTCATCGCCGGTCCCGTGACACGAAGAAGTGCCACGGCCATCGGGAGAACAAGTCCGGCGGTCTGCTCACGAACGCCAAGCGCCTCGGCCTTTTTGAGCATCAGCGGAAGGCTGGCGAGCGAGGATTGGGTCGATACCGCAAATGCCTGAACCGGCGCGATCTGACGGGTGTAATCGGCAAGGCGGACCTTGCCTCCAAATACTGCGACCGGGTAGGCAAAGGCACCGACAACGATGCCGACCATCGATACAATGACGATGTAATGTGCGACTGCCCCCAGTGCCGCAAAACCAGAGCGCGCACCAACGACGAAGGCAAGCGCAAAAACGCCAATCGGTGCCAGTTTGAGTACCCATTCGATGACGATCACCATCGCATCGGCCAGCGCTTCGAAAAAGCCGCCCATCTGCGTTCGCGGTCCTTGCGCCAGCCGGGTGTTGGCAAAAGCGAATACCAGCGTAAATATGAGGAGCGGCAGGATCGAATCATTCGATGCAGCCGCAATCGGGTTGGTCGGGACAAGTGCGACGATAAAATCGCGCAGGGCAGGTTGTTCGGCGACGGCAGGTGCGGTCGTCAGCGCCGCGCGCAACGCTGCAGCACTTTCCTCGGGCATCGGCCAGAGCGATAAAAAAAGCGGTGTAAGCACCGCGCCCATCACTGCCGACAGCACCATCATCGACACGATCCAGGTCACCGTTCGTGCAGCCATTGGCCCTGCACGCGCGGCCTCGGCACTTTTTACAATGCCGGTGATCAGCAGAGCGACGACCAATGGAACGACCGTCATGCGCAGGCCGTTCAGCCACAGCGAGCCCACAATATCGAGCCAATAAGCTATTTCTTCGCCCAACTCCGGTGATTGACCGGCTGCAAAAATGCCCAACGAAAGACCGACGACAAGGGCAATGAGAATACGGGTAGCATTTGACATAGAGTGAGGTCTTGCCAGTCACTTGCCGCTCATGCAAGGGAGTCGCACGCGGACGTGGAATATATGGATTCCGCCGAATAAGCAGGAATGACAATGACGCGGAAATATTTCGGTACCGACGGCATCAGAGGCCGCACCAATGCCAGCGCGATGACTGCCGAAATGGCGATGAAGGTCGGGCAGGCGGCGGGGGCACATTTCCTGCGCGGCGATCATAAGCATCGCGTCGTGATCGGCAAGGATACGCGACTTTCGGGATATATGATCGAAAACGCACTGGTTGCGGGCTTTACCAGCGTCGGAATGGATGTTGTGCAGTTCGGGCCAATTCCGACGCCGGCAGTGGCGCTGCTCACCCGATCGATGCGCGCAGATTTAGGCGTGATGATTTCGGCCAGCCACAACCCTTATGAAGACAACGGGATAAAATTATTCGGACCCGACGGGTTTAAATTGTCGGATGCGGATGAAATGGCGATCGAGGCGCTGCTCGATCAACCTGCAAAACTCGCCGATGCGCCCGATGTGGGCCGCGCGCGTCGGATCGAGGATAGCCGGGGCCGTTATATCCATGCCATCAAGGCTTGCGTTCCGGAGCATATCCGGTTTGACGGGCTGCATGTCGTGCTCGATTGCGCCAATGGCGCAGCCTATCAGGTTGCGCCGACCGCGATATGGGAGCTGGGCGCAAAGGTTACACCCATCGGGGTGAATCCGAACGGCAAAAATATCAACGACAAGGTCGGCTCCACGCATGTCGCGACGCTGCAGGAAACAGTGGTGTCCGCTGGTGCCGATATCGGCATCGCGCTTGATGGAGACGCAGATCGGCTTATCGTGGTCGACGAGAAAGGTCATGTGGTCGATGGCGATCAGATCATGGCTCTACTCGGAACCGCGATGAGCCGGGCGGGCAAGCTGACCGGTGACGGTATTGTTGCGACCGTCATGTCCAACCTGGGGCTCGAACGTTACCTCGAGAGCCAGCATTTGAAACTGGTACGCGCCAAGGTAGGCGACCGCTATGTGCTGGAGGAAATGCGCGCGCACGGCATCAATGTCGGTGGCGAGCAGTCGGGGCATATGATCATGCTCGACCATGCCACAACCGGCGACGGAACGATTGCGGCGCTGCTTGTCCTTGCACAACTAGTCGAAAGCGGCAAACCGGCGAGTGAGGTTCTGCACCTTTTCGATCCCGTGCCGCAGCTTTTGAAGAATGTTCGCTTTTCGGGCGGCAAACCGCTTGAAAATGGCCATGTGCAGGCGGCAATCGCCGGTGCAGAGGCGGAGCTTGAGGGCAAAGGGCGTCTCGTCATCCGGCCATCGGGTACCGAACCCGTTATCCGTGTAATGGCGGAAGGCGACGACGCGGCGCAGGTCGAGCGCGTAGTCGATAGTATTTGCGAAGCGGTCAGGGCCGCCGCCTGATGCCTTCTGACAGGATAGCGCGCATCCTGATTATCGCTGGGTCGGACAGCGGCGGCGGTGCAGGTATCCAGGCAGACATAAAGACAGTTACGATGCTCGGCGGGCATGCGATGACCGCTGTTACTGCCATCACCGCGCAAAACACGCTTGGCGTCGATGCCGTGCACATGGTCCCGACGGAGATGGTCACGGATCAGATATCGGCTGTGGTGAGCGATATCGGCGTCGATGCGATCAAGATCGGGATGATCGGAAATGCCGACACCGCGCACGCCGTGGCAGACAGCTTGGCTGATTTGGGTTGCCCGATCATCTTCGATCCGGTGATGGTGGCATCGAGTGGCGCAATCCTTGCGGATGCAGATACGATTTCGGCTTTCGAACGGCTCATGCGGTTGGCGATTCTTACGACTCCGAACCTCCCGGAGCTTCGCGCTTTGGGGGGGCGTGATGCGTTGCTGGCGAGGCGGATACCCCTGCTTATCAAGGGCGGGCATTCCGATGCCAATCTGATTGTCGATGAATTGCATCTTGCCGAGGGGCAAAGCGAAAGCTGGAGTGCCGAACGCATAGAGACACGAAGCACGCACGGCACGGGCTGTACATTGGCCACCGCCATTGCGACCGGCCTGGGGCAGGGTTTGGGACTGGTTCCCGCGATAGAACGCGCAAGGCTGTTCGTCCGGCTTGCATTGCTCGATGCACCTGGACTTGGACAGGGGCATGGCCCCATGGGACATCAATCGGTGCGCGAAGACGCAATGGTATCCGGACCGTCGCTCAACCAGGTGACGGTCGGATGTCGCGATTACGCTTCATCGGTCGACTTTTACAAGGCGCTGGGATTGCAGCAGATTGTCGACAGCCCGTCGAACGGATATGCAAGGTTTGAGGTGCCGAATGGCGTCACCTTTTCGATCCACGCAGGCGAAGAATCGTCGACCTCAACCGTTGTCTATTTCGAAAGCAAGCGTCTGGATGCATGGGTGACCGAACTGGTTAGCCAGGGCTACACCTTCGAACAGATGCCGCAGGATGAAAGCTGGGGATGGCGTGAAGCGAGATTGCTGGATCCCGCCGGGAATATGGTTTGCCTCTACAGCGCAGGCGAGAACCGGCGCTATCCGTCTTGGCGGATATGATTGTCGGTGTCGATGAAGCGGGCAGGGGGCCGCTCGCTGGACCGGTGGTGGCAGCGGCGGTTCTACTCTGTAAACCGCGTCCTTCGGGGCTGGATGACAGCAAAAAGTTGAATCCCAAACGCCGCGCCGATCTGGAGCAAATGATCAAACGACGTTGCCAATGGGCGGTCGGGGTTGTCGGCGTCGAAGACATCGACCGGCTTAATATTTTCGGTGCGACGATGCTGGCGATGACCTTGGCAGTAGAAGCGCTATGCGCCAAACTTGGATGCGATCCTATCGAAGTGCTTGTAGACGGCAACCTGACACCACAGGGTCGGCGGCCCGAGTGGCGTTGGGCCGCACGGGCGATAGTTGGCGGGGATGCCCTCGAACCCGGCATCTCGGCAGCATCGATCATCGCCAAGGAGCATCGCGACCGAATGATGCGTGAAGCGGCAGCGGCCCATCCTGGATATGGTTGGGAACAGAATAAAGGCTATGGCACGCCTGACCATCTGGAGGCGCTTCGCCTGCATGGTCCGACGCCGCTGCATCGGAAAAGCTTCGCGCCGGTAGCGCAGCTTGTCCTGATCTAATATTTTTTGGCGGTGAGTCCTTTGGGGCACACCACCATCTGTTGAGTCCCCGGGAATCGACGTGACTCAACATGTTGTGCCGGACTCTTTTCGTTCCGTCCAAATGCTGCGGCATTAACCAATTATTACCAGCTTTGCCGCAGGTTAACGGTCTTGACGTTAACCATCATTGGACTCATCGGAAGGTTCGGTAGATCATCGGGAGCGGGAATATGGGTGTAATCGAACGGATCAGACCGGCGGACGTGCGCGCGTCATTGCCGCTGAATTCGATATTACGGATGGACTGTATCGAGGCGATGCGGTCCCTGCCGGATGCCTGTATCGACATGGTTTTCGCAGACCCGCCCTATAATCTGCAACTGGGTGGAGACTTGCTGCGTCCCGATAATAGCAAGGTCGATGCCGTCGATGATGAGTGGGATAAATTTGCCGATTTTGCGACCTATGACGCGTTTACGCGCGCATGGCTGGCCGAGGCGCGGCGGATATTGAAGCCAAATGGTTCGCTGTGGGTCATCGGCAGCTATCACAATATTTTCCGTGTCGGCACAGCGGTGCAGGATGCCGGTTACTGGATTTTGAATGACATTGTCTGGCGCAAGTCGAACCCGATGCCCAATTTCAAGGGCATGCGCTTCACCAATGCACATGAAACCCTGATCTGGGCATCCAGGAGCGAGAAATCCAAATACACCTTCAATTACCGCGCCATGAAGACGCTGAACGACGAACTACAGATGCGGTCCGACTGGTTGATTCCAATCTGCGGCGGTCAGGAACGGCTGAAGCACAACGGCGTCAAGGCGCATCCGACGCAAAAGCCGGAGGCGTTGCTCTACCGTATATTGCTCGCTTGCACGAAGCCCGGCGATATCGTGCTCGATCCTTTCTTTGGAACCGGGACGACAGGGGCGGTTGCGCGCAGATTGGGGCGTGACTGGATCGGGTGTGAGCGCGAAAGCGTCTATTGCGAAGTCGCCGAAGAGCGTATCGCAGCCGCACTGCCGCTCGACGAAAGCGCGCTTAAAACCATGCAATCGCCAAAAGCAGCGCCGAAGGTTGCTTTCGGTCAACTGGTCGAGGCAGGATATCTCAACCCCGGTGCAAAGCTGTTCGACAAAAAACGGCAGTTCGAAGCGACCGTTCGTGCAGACGGTTCCATTGCATGCGGCGCGGTCGATGGCTCCATCCACAAGGTTGGTTCTACCATCCAGAATGCCCCGAGCTGCAATGGCTGGACCTGGTGGCATTATGACGCGCCTGATGGTGCGATGAAGCCCATCGACGACCTGCGTCAGACTTATTTGCTCGCCACCGAACCGTGACGGGCCTGTATCTCCGCCCAACCGGTTTTGTCGAAAGCCCGCAGCGTCATGACGGCGCAAGCGCGCGATTGGCTGGGACCATGTTGTGGTTTTCGCAGATCGAGGTGATTTCTGCAGACCAGGATCGGCAACTGGTGGCGGTGCGAGACTGGGAAGCGTTTTCCGAGGCACTGCGTCCGGACGAGGGTACGCGCGCGGAGCGAATTTTTGCGCGACTGACGTCGCGGCGGACCGACCTGCAAATGGGCCAGCGGACCATCCGGCTCGACCAGCCTCAGGTTATGGGTATCATCAACATGACGCCCGACAGTTTCTCCGACGGCGGAAAGAATGCCGATGTCGACGTGGCGGCCGAATCCGCTTTCGCGATGACAAGTGCGGGTGCTGCGATTATCGACGTTGGGGGAGAGTCGACCCGCCCGGGTGCGCCGCTTGTCTGGGAAGGCGACGAGATCGCCCGCGTGGAACCCCTCGTGGCTCGGCTCTCGGCGTCGGGCACGGCGATTTCCATCGACTCCCGCAAGGCTGCGGTAATGCAGTCGGCGGTGGCGGCGGGTGCGTCGATGATCAACGACATTTCGGCCTTGCTCTTCGACGATCGTGCGCTGGAAGTTGCCAAGGCGCTGGACGTCCCGGTGGTACTTATGCACGCACCAAGTCAGGGAAGCGATCCGCACAAAGGTGGCGATTATCGCGATGTTGTCACTGCCGTGTTCGACTGGCTGGAGACGCGCGTTGACGTCGTGGAGGCGGCGGGCATAGCGCGCGACAAGATACTGATCGATCCGGGTATCGGATTCGGCAAATCGCTGGCCGACAATCTCGCCATCATCAACAACCTGTCGATATATCATGGTATCGGATGCCCGATCCTGTTCGGTGCCAGCCGCAAACGGCTGATCGGGGCGTTGTCCAATGAAGCAGAAGCCGACCATCGCCTTGGCGGTTCGATTTACCTTGCCATGAAAGCAGTCGAGCAGGGCGCGCACATCATCCGCGTACACGACGCTGCTGAAACAGTGCAAGCCGTCCAGGTCTGGCGCGGCTTGAGGGATGCAGCGCTGACCGCACGCGTTTAAACGTTTTGACCCCAGATTTGAGTCGATCTGGCCCGCAATCGTGCGGCCCGTCGCATCGTTCATTTCTGCGACAGCTTTAAGTCCCAGAAACCGGCCAGCCGATCTGGCGCGACCGTTTCGATAAAGGGGGATCTTCGGTGCCACCGGCAATCAAAAGGTAATGGAGATTGAAGATGAAGAAGTTTCCCCTGATACTCGCTGCGCTTGCGGCCATCCTATTTCCCTCGCTGGCGTCGGCGCAAACCTATGTGGGTGTATCGGTCGGCGCGACCTTGCCGGAGGATTCGAAGAACAAGGGCGCTTTCACTGCCGATGTTCCGGCGACTGCAAGCTTTCCGGCCATAGCATCGGGCACCGAACTTGGATGGACGACGAAATTCGACACGGGGTATAACATCTCGGCACAGGTCGGACATCGCTTCGATGGGGGATTTCGCGTAGAGGGCGAATTCAACTATAATCGTGCGGGTATCGATACCCATCGCAACCTCACCGTGGGTGGCACCAACATCGATGGTGTCGACAGCGCAGTCTTGACCCGCGGAGCGGCGTCCGCGTCCAATCCCACCGTCGGCACCGTCATCGACAGCGGTATCGGCAAACAGCAAAGCTACGGCATTTTCGCCAATGCCTATTATGACTTCAATAGCGCCGGCAGTTTCCAGCCTTATGTCGGTGGGGGCATTGGCGGACAAAAAGTAAAGTTCGATTATCGTCCGTCGGATGTCGATGTCGGGCAAGGTCGGGATACGAACTTCGCATGGCAATTGATGGCGGGTGCGACATATAAAATTGGCCCCGGCATGGAGATTTACGGCCAGTATAACTACCGCGATGCCGGATCGACGAAGATGAACCTCGATTTGCTCCCCGCCGAACTCAACGCCAAATCGAAGCAATCGGTCTTTTCGCTCGGCTTGCGTATTCCGCTTGGCGGCGAATGACGGGTTGAGGAAAAAGGCTGCATTGCGGCCGACTGAACAATCGTGAATGCTGCGCGCTTTCTCAAGGGGAGCGCGCAGCATGATTTCCAAATATATCGTCGGCTATATCGCCACCGGCATCGCCTTTGCCGCCATAGACAGCATATGGCTGCGCAATATGTACACGCGGCTTTATCAGCCTGAGATTGGCGAACTTATGATGAAGGGCGGGTTCCGCATGGGGCCGGCAGTGGTCTTTTACCTTCTCTACATCCTGGGCATGATGATTTTCGCGGTGGGCCCTGCGTTGCAAAGCGGCAAATGGCAGACCGCATTGCTGTGGGGAGCGCTACTCGGCTTCTTCTGCTATATGACCTATGATCTGACCAATCACGCCACGATGAAGGTGTGGAGCACGAAGGTTACAGTGCTCGACATCATGTGGGGGACGTTTCTGACCGGATCGGCGTCGCTAGCGGGTTACTGGGTCACTACCGCCGTCATGGGCAAGAATTAAGCCCTGTCTTCACGCAACGTCGCTGATCCCCAGATCGGCGAGCTTGCGGTAGAGAGTTGATCGCCCGATGCCCAGCCGGCGGGCCACTTCGGTCATGCGGCCCCGGTAATGGCCGATGGCCAGGCGGATGACGTCGGCCTCGATTTCTTCCAGCGGCCGCATATTGCCGTCTGGCTCATAAAGTGTCACGCCAATGCCATCATTCGTGCCCGCACCGTTCGAACCGCCACTGCCAGGTATGCCGACCGCGGCACATATCTGCGGGAACTCCTCGGGCGTGAGCGCGTCGCGCTCGCATAACACGGCCGCCCGAAACAGCGCGCTTTGCAACTGGCGTACATTGCCCGGCCAGCTATAGCCCCGCAGCATCGCCAGCGCTTCATCGGTAATGCCCAGACTGCGTAGGCCCGGCTGGTTTGCCATCCGGCCAAGGAAATGGCGTGCAAGTGCAGGGATGTCGCTGGTCCGTTCGCGCAATGGGGGGATCGTGAGCTGCACCACGTTCAGGCGATAGAACAGATCTTCCCTGAAATCCCCGCTGGCAAGCTTGTCGGAAAGGTTACTATTGCTGGCTGAGATCAGACGAACGTCGATGCGGTAGCTATGCGCGGCACCGAGCGGCTGTATCTCATTTTGAGTCAACAAACGCACCAGACGAACCTGGGTTTCGGGTGGAAGATGATCGACCTCGTCAAGAAAGACGGTGCCGCCTTCTGCCTGCTGCAAAATGCCGACGCGACGGTCGAATGCGCCGGCAAAGGCATCTTTTTCGTGACCGAAAAGTACCGAATCAAGCAGTGTCGGTGAAATCGCGCCGCAATTCACCTTCAGGAACGGCAGCTTGGAGCGGGGGCTGGCGGCGTGGATGGCATCGGCAACGACTTCCTTACCGACACCAGATTCGCCTTCGATGAAGATTGGCGCCCGGCTGCGTGCGGCCTTTGCAGCAATAGCGAGCGCGGTGCGGAAGGCTGGCGCCGATCCGATAATTTCCTCAAAAGCCAGCGGTTGCGTAATTTTTTCAGTCATCGGATGGAGTTCGCCGAACTCCTTGCTCTTGTCGGCCGCCAGACTGAGCGCGGCGACCAGACGTTCGGCCGCGACTGGTTTGATGATATAGTCCGATGCCCCGGCGCGCATGGCCTCTATCGCTGCTTCGTTCGAGCCGATCGCGGTCATCAGCAGGATAGGCAGGGCGGGGCGACGCGACTTGAGTTCGGCGATCAGCGACGCCGAATCAGAACCCGGAACCCATTGATCGAGCAGGATCGCGTCGAGCATCATTCCATCCTGAGTGCCCAGCATGGCAATTGCCGTTTCCGCATCCCGCGCGAAAACCGTGCGCCAACCCGCACGCGAGGCAATGGCCGATACCAACCGGCACTGGGCCGGCTCGTCATCGACAAGCATCAGCAATCGGGTTTCGCGTTCCTGCATCCACATGTCCTGAACCGGTTCAAGGAAAATTGTGGTAACGCGAAACGGTAAAGAGCCGATTAAGGATGGCGGAGAATTTCTTTGGCAATCCGACTTGAGCAAAAGAATTGCACGGGTTAAGGCGTCAGAGAACGATAAGTTGAAGGTTGGAGGCAAAGTTGGCAGGAAATCAGGATATCGGTCCAGCGAAGCAAACCTACGAAGGTTTTATTTCGCTTTTCAAATGGGGCACCATCATTTCCGCTGTGGTCGTCGCGCTCGTCGTTTTGATAATCGCCTGACGTGACGAAAATCGCCGTAGTCAAGGAGTCCGCCGTCGGAGAGACGCGGGTTTCTGCGTCGCCCGAAACGGTCAAGAAATATGTTGGCCTAGGCGCAACTGTTGCAGTCGAGGCAGGTGCCGGTGTTGCTGCCTCAATCAGCGACGCTGAATATGAAGCGGCGGGTGCCTCGGTGGCGACGCTGGCCGCGGTACTGAAGGATGCGGACATCATTCTTGGCGTGCAAGGCCCCGATGCCAA
The DNA here is from genome assembly GCA_016742125.1 of Sphingomonadaceae bacterium. Taxonomy (GTDB): domain Bacteria; phylum Pseudomonadota; class Alphaproteobacteria; order Sphingomonadales; family Sphingomonadaceae; genus Sphingorhabdus_B. The sequence goes on from JACVCM010000030.1 coordinate 25,401, forward strand.
GGCGCTGAAGGGGATGAAGGCAGGTGCCTGGCTGGTCGCCGGGCTTGATCCATTCGGACAGCGCGAGAGGGTCGATGCCTATGCCAAGGCTGGCGTCGAGGCGCTGGCGATGGAATTCATGCCCCGTATTACCCGCGCCCAATCGATGGACATCTTGTCGTCGCAGTCAAACCTCGCCGGATACAAGGCGGTGATCGAAGCGGCTTCGGAATATGGCCGCGCATTCCCGATGATGATGACTGCTGCCGGCACGGTAACCGCTGCCAAAGCCTTCATCATGGGTGTCGGTGTTGCAGGTTTGCAGGCGATTGCGACAGCGCGTCGGCTCGGGGCGCAGGTGTCTGCGACCGACGTGCGTTCGGCGACGAAAGAACAGATTGAATCGCTTGGTGCAAAGGCGATCTTCGTCGAAAATGTTGCCGGTATCGAAGGCGAAGGCGCAGGCGGTTATGCTACTGAAATGTCCGACGAATATAGGGCTGCGCAGGCTGAACTCGTTTCCGCGCATATCGCCAAGCAGGATATTGTCATTACCACCGCGCTGATCCCCGGCCGTCCAGCACCGCGCCTGATTTCGGACGCGCAGATTGCCAGCATGAAGCCAGGATCGGTCATCTTCGATCTCGCCGTCGCGCAAGGCGGCAATGTCGAGGGATCGAAAGCCGACGAGGTTGTGGTCAAGCATGGCGTGAAGATTATTGGCTATGCCAATACGCCCGCCCATCTTGCGGCGGATACGTCGGCTCTGTTTTCGCGTAATCTGTTCAACTTCCTGTCGGCATTCTGGGACAAGGAAGCAGGCAGGCCGGTATTGCCCGATGATGATGAGATTACAGCGGCGATCCGGCTGACCAAGGATGGCAAGGTTGTGAATGAGCGCCTGCTGGCGTGAGGGGGATATAATGGACTTCATCTCAATCCTATCCATCTTCGTTCTCGCGTGCTTCGTGGGCTATTATGTCGTCTGGTCGGTCACTCCTGCGTTGCACACGCCGCTCATGGCGGTCACCAACGCCATTTCTTCGGTGATTATTGTGGGCGCGCTGATCGCGAGCGCCGCCGCGGGTTCGCCTACCGCCAAGTGGCTCGGCCTGATCGCGGTAGCGTTGGCCAGCGTGAATATCTTTGGCGGTTTTGCTGTGACCGCACGCATGCTGGCGATGTACAAGAAGAAGGAGCGCTAGATTATGGAACATGCCGCTCCTCCTGCATGGGTGATGCTCGCCTATTTGATATCGGGCGTATTCTTTATCCTGGCCTTGCGCGGGCTTTCATCGCCCGCGACTTCGCAGCGCGGCAACCGTTTCGGCATGGCCGGAATGCTGATTGCCGTTGTCACCACGCTGGTTACGCACGAGCTCGCTTCATTGCCGGAGATCGTCGGAGCCATTGCTATCGGTGGCGGCATCGGTTGGGTGACGGCGCGCAAGATTGCGATGACAGACATGCCGCAATTGGTTGCGGCTTTTCACAGTCTCGTTGGCATGGCCGCGGTCTTGGTTGCAGCGGCTGCATTTTTGAATCCCGAAGCCTTCGGTATTAACGGCTCCGACGGCATGATAAATCCGGTCAGCCGCGTAGAGATGGGACTGGGGATTGCCATTGGTGCTATCACCTTCTCCGGTTCGGTGATCGCGTTCCTGAAGCTTGCGGGCAAGATGTCGGGCGCACCGATTTTGCTGCCGCTGCGGCATGTTATCAACCTTGGGACACTAGCGGCCATTCTGGGTCTGGTCGGCTACTTCACTATCGACCAAAGCCCGTGGGTGTTCTGGACGATTACCGCGCTGTCCTTCCTCATCGGCTTTCTGCTGATCATTCCCATCGGAGGCGCGGACATGCCGGTGGTGGTGTCGATGTTGAACAGCTATTCGGGCTGGGCGGCCGCCGCGATGGGCTTTACATTGCACAATACCGCGATGATTATCACCGGCGCACTGGTGGGCTCTTCGGGCGCAATCCTGTCGTACATCATGTGCAGGGCCATGAACCGCAGCTTCATCAGCGTTATCGCCGGGGGCTTTGGTGCAGAGGCTGCGGCAGGTGGTAGCGAGGCCAAGGAGCAACGCCCGTGGAAGCGCGGCTCTGCCGAAGACGCGGCCTATATGATGGGACAGGCGGACAGCGTCATCATCGTTCCCGGCTACGGCATGGCGGTCGCCCAGGCGCAGCATGTGCTTCGCGAGATGGCTGATTTGCTCAAGAAAGAGGGCGTGAAGGTCAAATATGCGATCCACCCCGTCGCGGGCCGGATGCCAGGCCATATGAACGTGCTTCTGGCAGAAGCCTCGGTACCCTATGACGAAGTGTTCGAGCTGGAGGACATAAACAGCGAATTTGCACAAGCCGATGTGGCCTTCATCATCGGTGCGAACGACGTCGTGAACCCTGCGGCCAAGACCGACAAATCATCGCCCATCTACGGCATGCCCGTGTTCGATGTCGACAAGGCAAAGACAGTGTTTTTCGTCAAGCGCTCCATGGGCGGGGTTGGCTATGCGGGCGTCGATAATGATGTATTTTACATGGACCAGACGATGATGCTTCTCGCCGATGCAAAGAAGATGTGCGAGGATATCGTCAAGGCCTTGCAGCACTAGGCCACTTCACGCTAACGACCGTTCAATGCCGCTCCGACATGCTTCGGGGCGGCCTTTGGTTTGACAATTTGAGGTTGAAACATGCGTAAATTGGGCTTGATTGGCGGGATGGGTTGGTACTCAACCGAACTCTATTATGCCCGGATCAACAAGCAGGTGGTGAAGCGCACCAATGGCACCTGCAATGCGCCGATGCTGATCGAAAGCCTGAATTTCTGCGACATTGGTCGGGCGAATAGCGAACAGGAATGGAACCATGTTGCCGATGTGCTGACAGCATCGGCAAAACGGCTTGAACAGGCCGGCGCGACGGCCATCGTGATCGGCGCAAACAGCATGCACAAGGTGTACGACCAGATTGCGGCGGAGGTGTCTGTGCCTGTCCTTCATATTGCCGACGCCGTCGGTGCAAAGATGAAGGCGGCCGGTGTGCAGTCCGCTGCGTTGTTGGGAACTGCAAATGTCATGGCTGAAAGCTGGTATCGGCAAAGGCTGGTGAAGCATGGCGTAACGCTGCTTCCAGCCGAGATTGACGATGTGCAGGACATCGACCGCATCGTGTATGAGGAACTGATGCTGGGTCAGGTTAAGCGCGAATCCGAACGCAAGCTCAAGACCATCATCACCGAAATAGACCAGGAAGGCATCAAGGCCGTAGTCCTCGGCTGCACCGAACTGTGCATGATTGTAGACACCAAGGCCAATGTTTTGCCCATCTATGACAGCACAGAAATACACGCCGATGCGGGCGTCGAATGGATATTGGGCGAGGCAGCCTAAAGCCCCTTGGCAAGCCGCCATCATTCCGCCATCCTTTACGCATGAGGATGAGGAAAATCGCTATCGTCAGCGCCGCATTATGCGCGCTTTTTCAACCCGCTTTTGCCAAAACGATCTCTGTCGCGCCGGGTGACGGCGCGCAGGAGCGGTTGCAGGAAGCGTTAATAACTGCGGAGCCCGGGGACATCGTGGAACTCGGCGCAGGGCGGTTCACCCTGACCGATGGGCTGTCGCTCGACGTTGCCAAGGTGATGGTGAAGGGACAGGGGGCAAAGGAAACCGTCCTGGACTTTTCCGGTCAGCAGGGCGCTGGCGAAGGATTGCTGATCACTTCGGACGACGTCATCCTGCGCGATTTCAGCGTCGAGAACAGCAAGGGCGATGGCATCAAATCCAAAGGCGCCGACCGTATTGTCTACCACAAGCTGCGTGTCGAATGGACCGGCGGGCCGAAGGAAACCAACGGCGCATATGGAATTTATCCTGTCGAAAGTGCGGATGTACTGGTAGATTCGGTCATTGTCCGCGGGGCATCCGATGCCGGCATATATGTCGGGCAATCGCGCAACATCATTGTTCGCAATTCTGTTGTGACCGAGAATGTCGCTGGCATCGAAATAGAAAATAGTTACGATGCCGATGTCTACGACAATATTGCGACACACAATACAGGTGGCGTGCTGGTATTCGACCTGCCCAACCTGCCACAAATGGGCGGCCGCAACATAAGGGTGTTCGACAATATCATCGTCGATAACATGACGCCAAATTTCGCTCCCAAAGGAAATATTGTCGCCAATGTGCCCACGGGAACCGGCGTGATGGTGATGGCCAATCGCAACGTCGAAATTTTCGATAATGTAATCGGCGACAATGGCACGACCAATATCATGGTTGTGGGATATCGGTTTGAACACAAGGATCCGAAATATGATCCATTGCCGCAAAATGTGATCATCTGGGACAATCAGCACGGCCGTGCTGGATGGGATCCCAAATTCCGGGGTGGTGCCGAGATTGCCGCCGCAATGGGCGGGAGTTTTCCTGCGATATTCTGGGATGGAGCAGGGGGAGCGAGCAAAGCACCGATTGTCATGGATTCCGTTCCGGCTTTATCGCTGGGTTTGACGGACATAGCCGCCGACCCAACTACAGCCCAGCCAGCGCCTCTTGTTGCCGCCACGTCCCGTCCCACAGCTTTGCCGCCCATCAAGCTTCCCGAAGCACTGGAGGCCGCCGTTCGCTGATGCGTCTGCTGGTGCCTTTCCTGGCATTGACCATGGCGGTTGCGGCAACCTCTGCATCGCGGCAGGAGGTGTCGTCAGCAGCGATCGCCGGAGCACAGAATCCGCCTGCGCTTTCAGCATTCGGTTTTTTCGAAGGCGATGTGTCCCGGCCTTCGCCCAAACTGATCCCTTACCGACTGCGAACCCCCTTGTTCTCGGATTATGCGGATAAGCAGCGCTTTATCTATGTTCCTGAAGGCGGAAAAATAAAGTCGGATGCCGCCGGCAAGTTATTGTTCCCGTTAGGAACGGCGCTGATAAAAAGCTTCGGCTATCCCGGACAGGACGGCAGGTTCCACGTGCTGGAAACCCGCGTCCTGCTGCACAGGACGGAAGGTTGGGTGGCGCTACCCTATGTCTGGCGCGCCGATCGAAGCGACGCCGACTTGAGGGTGGGTGGAACACGGATTCCCGTCGAATTTGCGCATGGCGGTTCCAGGGCATCGATCAGCTATGCCGTCCCCAACAAGAACCAGTGCAAGCAATGTCATTCGAGCGGTGATAAAATCATGCCGATCGGGCCACAATGGCAAAATATGGAATTTGATCGAAAGAGCGACAGGGACAGAATTTTGAAGGATTTGCCGCAGCTCGCGCGACTGCCGGGAATGGCGAAATGGGACGATGCAGCTAAGTCTACGCTCGACGAACGTGCACGCAGCTATCTCAAAGTCAACTGCGGCCATTGCCATGCGCCAAAGGGCTCGGCCAGCAACAGCGGACTGTTTTTGGACGGTTCGGCCAGGGATGCTGCGGCCTACGGCATCGGCAAGCGGCCTGTCGCCGCAGGTAGGGCGAGCGGCGACCTGGATTTCATCATCGAAGCAGGTCGGCCTGATCGGTCCATCCTGATCAGCCGGATGAAGAGCACCGATCCGGGCATAGCGATGCCTGAGCTCGGCCGTGCGATGGTGCACGACGAAGGTGTAAAGTTGCTGGAGGACTGGATTTCAGCGATGCCGCACGGGCGTTACTGACGCAGTGCACGTTTCAGTTGGTACCTGTCACCGGTCCAACCTTCGAACACGGCATCGATGCCGGGATGGCTGACGGGGCCATGTTCCATGTCCGACAACAGGTTCTGCTGGCTGACATAGGCGATATAGCTGCTGTCGGCGTTTTCTGCGAATAAATGGTAGAATGGCTGGTTTTTTGCAGGCCTGACTGCTTCGGGTATAGACTGATACCAGTCTTCACTGTTTGCGAATACGGGATCGATGTCGAACACCACCCCGCGGAAGTCGAAAATGCGGTGTCGAACGACTTCGCCAATGGCAAATCGTGCTTCCGCGATTTCTGGCAGGGATGATGCTTTCTGGTCCATATTCCCAATATCATATCGAATTGCAGACAAATCAAGCTTGTGGCTTGGCAAAGCGAAAAACATCGGTTAATGGCCCCGCTCTGCATTTGGGGCGCGCCGGTTTTCCGGCACCGACCAGCCCTGAAAGCCTGCGGAGAGATGGCTGAGTGGTCGAAAGCACCGCACTCGAAATGCGGCGTGCCGGTGACGGTACCTAGGGTTCGAATCCCTATCTCTCCGCCATTTATACAGCCGTTCATCATCGGTCAAAAAGGGTGGCGCTAGTTGCATCTATTCGCTAGCTGCGGTCGACAAATTTTGGGATTCATTATGCGCAATCGATTCTTCCTCCTTTTGATGTCCACAGCACTTGCATCGTGCGGCAGCTCGCAACTTGGCGGCGCTGGTTCGGCATCGGATGTGCAGGTTGTCGATGATGGCGCACTTCCCGAGCCGACAAGGCTGGATCTGTTCGAACAGAACCGTCCCTATCTGATCGGGCCTTTCGACAAGCTGATTATCGACGTGTTCGGCATTGAAGAGCTCAGCAAACAGGAAGTTCAGGCAGATGCAGGCGGGCGGGTGCCTTTTTTCCCTCTTGCAGCTCGTCGCGCGGCAAGCGTAAAACCCCCTTGGCTGTAGGATGGAACTAGAGTGGTCCGCGTTGCCCGTTAAGTCTGCGCATCCCCATGGACCGTCAGCTCGTAACAAAACGG
>JACVCM010000030.1:32095-33420 GCA_016742125.1 Sphingomonadaceae bacterium
TCGTTTACGGTTGCTGGGATCGTGGAGGCGGCAGGCAAAGCCCACGGTGAGCTTGAAGAAGAAATTGAGGCCAGACTTCGCGGCCAGTATGTTCGGGATCCGCAAGTTACCGTCAATTTGAAAGAGACGGTAAGTCAGGTTGTTACCGTCGACGGGCAGGTACGCGAGCCAGGATTATATCCGGTAATCGGCCGCATGACCTTGATGCGAGCAGTGGCTGTCGCCAAGGGCACCGCTGAATTTGCGAAGCTGGATGACGTGGTGATCTTTCGCACGGTAAACGGACAAAAAATGGCTGCACTCTACAATTTGAAGGCCATAAGGCGCGGCTTTTACGACGATCCGGAAGTTTTTGCCAATGACGTCGTGGTTGTCGGCGATTCACAGGCTCGGCGCCTGTTCAAGGACGCGCTGCAGTTGGTGCCACTGCTGACGACACCATTGGTCGTTGCCTTACAGAACTAGCGAAGCCGAGGTTGATCGGGGGCCTGATTGCCCTTTGCGAGGCATAATCATACGTAATTTTTCGACCCGGCGTAATTTTCCTGCTTGTCTTTGCATCTTTTGTGGTAAGGAACCTGCTATGGTTGGGGTGGCCATACACTGATGTAAATCGGGGGATTTATGGCATTCCACTCCCGCGTCGTTGACGGCGCAACTGAAATTTCGCCGCTTGCCCTGCATGAGCGCGCTCTTGGCATACCCATTACAGGGCGGAATTTTCGTGAAATAGTCGTTCGCCACGATCAGCAAGATAAAATCTTCTGGTGCTTCATGAACCAAAGCGGGAGACCGAGTTATACCTATAGTCTGGGCGCCGAAATACAGCAGGTTCAGGACTGGATTGCCAATAACTATGCCATGCCAGCCAATGGCGGACCGGATGACCTGCGCTATTTTGTCTGCGGGTCAAAGACGCCTGGCATATATAATCTTGGCGGTGACTTAAGGCATTTTGCCGATTGCATCCGGACGCGCGATCTTGCGGCGATGCGTAAGTATGCGGAAACCTGCGTGCGGATGCAGCATGCCAACAGCCACGGTTTCGGCGCTCCGATCATCACGATGGCATTGGTGCAGGGCGATGCGCTCGGCGGCGGTTTTGAGCATGCACTTGCGTTCGACATATTGGTAGCCGAACGGAGTGCGCGCATGGGTCTACCGGAAATCATTTTCAACCTGTTTCCCGGCATGGGCGCATATAGTTTTCTCGTCAGGCGCGTCGGACGCAAAATGGCGGAAAATTTTATATTGGAGGGCAAGATTCATACTGCCGAGGAACTGCATGAACTTGGCATTGTGGACATCCTCATTGAGGAGAGAGG
>JACVCM010000030.1:33430-35282 GCA_016742125.1 Sphingomonadaceae bacterium
GAGCGAGCAGTCTATCTCTCGCGCCGGGTTTCATCGCCGGTGGAGCTTGAGGAATTGCTCCGAATTACAAATATCTGGGCTGAAACCGCCATGTCGTTGACCGATGCAGATGTTCGGAAAATGGAGCGGTTGGCCGACGCGCAGGAGCGGCGCATCCAGCGCAGTCTGAAAGCAGTCAGCCCGCCCGCCTGATAACGGGGGCCGACGCCGGTTCAGCGGCACTGTCGCGGAGGGCTGCGACGGCCTGGGTCAGATCCTCTTCAATTTGAGCAAGATATGTGCGCCGATGTTGTGCAAAATCCGGCTCTGAAACTTTTTCCATGCGCGCACAATAGCTGGCGAGCTTCTTTGCCCCCATGTTGTTTCCGGAACTTTTAAGCGCGTGCGCGTAGAAGCGAAATTGCATTACATCGCCAGAATCCACCGAATTCCGCAGCGGCCCAATGATCTGCTCGACATCCTCAAAAAAGCCTTCGATCATGCTTTGTACGAATGCAGTGTCGCCGATCGAGAGTAGATAGTCCATCTGGACCGGGTCAATGGCCCCAGATGCCGAGATTTTCTCACCGGAGAACGGTACCACCACGTCGGCCACGTCGTTGATTGCAGAATCGACGGCCGCCTCCAATCCGGGGTCTTGACAGCAATGCTGTTCTATAGTCGCCAGAAGCAGTTTTGCATCGACCGGCTTGGTTATCCGCATATCCATACCTGCGTTCAGACAGCGCTGTTCGGTTTCCGGCGTTGCATCGGCGGTAACGCCGATTATGGGCAAGTGCTGTCTGCCGCCTTCGATTTGTCTCCACATCGAACATGCATCGATACCGTTAAGCCTAGGCATGTTGATGTCGAGCAACAGGATATCGAAGCCACCTTGCTCAAGCGCTTCGAGCGCCTCGTCACCGTCAGTCACCATGGTGACTTCGTGGCCGGCAGACTGCAATATTGCGGCCAATACGTTCCGGTTGGTCCGGTTGTCGTCAGCAACCAATATTTTCTGCGGACGGTAGATCGATATGGCAGGTGCCTGTTCGTCCTGCGGCAAGCGGAATTGCCGAGCGAACGAGCAGCCAATCCGTATCGCGCTCCGCAATTCTGCGAAATCGGGACTGGGAGGAAGCACAGACGCAAAAGCGGCTCTCAATGATACGTCTTCGACGTCCACATTGTCCGCATCGGACACCAGAACAGGCGCGATCTCGGCTTCGGCAAAACGCTGCCACACGCTGTTTTCACTATCTACCTGGTTGGCCAACTTCTCGGATATGAGTGCAACGCTGTAATCTCGCAAATTGACCGAGCCGAGGGCATTTTCCAGATCGGCTACGGTTTTACACTCGATATGGCGAACAACAAAATTGTCTTGGGACTGGGCATTTGCCAACAGGCCTGGCTCCATCTCGCCAAATGACAGGATATTGACGATTGTAGCGGAGCTGCGGTCATTATCCTCCAACTGTTCCCGTGCTTCTTCAACCGGCACTTCGATACGGAACCGGCTCCCTTGACCGATTTCGCTTTCGACCGAGATGTTCCCGTTCACCTGTTCGACAAGCTGTTTGCATATCGACAGGCCCAGGCCGGTTCCCCCGAAACGGTTCATTACCGTATCATCGGCCTGTTGAAACGGATGGAATATCCGTTCGATAGCGGCTGACGCGATACCGATGCCGGTATCCGCCACGGTAAACCAGACAATGTTCCGGCCGTTTTTCGTCTCAAACCCGCTGCTGACCGATATGGAGCCAGATTCGGTAAATTTTACGGCGTTTCCTACCAGGTTGAGGAGGATATTGCGGATCACGTCGCCGGGGCCCTCGATCAGCCGATCGCTCAGCGGTTCGGCCTGCAG
>JACVCM010000124.1 GCA_016742125.1 Sphingomonadaceae bacterium
GTTCCGGAAGAGCCAATCCATGTCGACGCATTGTTCGGATATGGCAGCGCAGCAGACGAATGGTCGGGCGGAGCCTCGATTGACGTTCCCCTGACCGACCGGGTGGTCGCGCATGTCGACGGCAGTTATCGCGAAAGTAGCGATTTGCGCTCCGGCGGCTTCGTACTCTCACCGATGCTGCGCACCGACACGCTCGCACTTGCCGATGAAGAAGAAGACGAGGGAGAGCTCGAAGAAGCAGCAGAGCTGCGCGAAATTGCGAACCGGCGCGGCCGCATCCCCAACAGCGCCGTCAAGAGCTGGACCGCAGCCGGCGGCCTCGCCTTTATCGATGAGGGCGGCAATCTGGGTGTGTCGTTCAGCGTCTATGATACAGATTATGGCGTCCCTGCCCGCCCCGGCACCGAGCATGCACATGAAGGTGAGGAAGCCGGGGAGGAAGAAGGTCCGGTCACCATCGGACTGCGTCAATATCGAGCCGATTTGCGGGGCGAGGTCGAACTGGGTGAAGGCCTGTTCGACAAGTTGCGGATCCGCGCGGGTTATGCCGACTACACTCATACCGAATTCGAAGGGGATGAGATCGGCACCGTCTTCAACAGCGAGGCGATCGAGGCCCGAGCCGAGATCGTGCAGAACGAACGCAATGGCTGGCGCGGAGCAAGCGGCGTGCAGTATCTCACCCGCGATTTCGAGGCGATCGGCGCCGAAGCCTTCGTCCCGCCAACCAAGACACGGCAATATGGTCTGTTTTCCTTACAGGAATTTCGGTTCGGCAATTTCGAAACCGAAGCGGCACTTCGCTTTGACACCGTCGAGCTTCGTGCGGATACGCTGGGCATCACGCGTGCCTTCGACAATTTCTCGGCAGCCTTGGGCCTTGGATATAATATTGGCAACCTCAAGATAGGGGCAAATATCTCCCGCACCGGGCGCGCACCATCGGTTGAGGAACTCTATTCGGACGGACCGCATATTGCGACCCAGGCCTTCGAAATCGGCAATCCCGATCTGAAGAGTGAGCGGGCGTGGAACGGCGAGCTTTATGCACGCTATGACGGCACCGCCGCCGAATTCAGCGCGACGGTCTATTACAATCGCTTCAACAATTTCATCTACGAAGTCGACACAGGAGAGGAAGAAGATGGTCTCCCCGTCTTCCAATATCTGCAGGATAACGCCCGTGTCTGGGGTGTCGAACTGCAAGGCTCGGCGCGGCTGGGCAGCTTTGGCGGGTTCGACCTCGCAGTCGATGGTGTTGCCGATTACACGCGTGCAAAGATCACCAATGGCGGTGGCAACATCCCGCGTATCCCGCCGCTTCGGCTGCTAGGAGGGGTTGAGCTGACCAGCGGGGCATTCGACTTGCGCGGTGAAGTAGAATGGACCGAAGATCAGGACCGGACCGCCACGTTTGAAACGCCGACCGAGGGCTTTACGTTGGTGAATGCGTCAGCCACATGGCGGCCTTTCGGTCAGGACCGGAATATCGCGCTGATTGCGTCGGCCAATAACATTTTCGACGTAACGGCGCGCCGCGCGGCATCCTTCACCAAGGATTTTGTGCCGCTCGCCGGGCGCGACTTTCGCGTAACGGCGCGGCTGAGTTTCTGATTGTCAGCCTCCGTTCAGGCTGGCAGATGCATGCCAACGCATCTGTCAGTCGGGAGAATATTTCATGCGTAAAATTGCTGCAACAATATTGGTGTCGGCTTCGTTGATCTTGTCGGCCTGCAACACCGTCAAAGGTCTCGGCGAGGATATCGAGTCGGTAGGTGAGGCGGGCGACAGGGCGATATAAGTCCGCGACGGTCAAGGGAACAATTGCATCCACCTCACGTTCAAATGCCAAGTCTATGTCGACTTGCCAGAACAATTGGAGGTTCAAATGCGCAAAATTGCTACCGTAATCCTGCTATCTGCATCGTTGCTGGCTGCTGCCTGCAACACCGTAAAGGGCGTGGGCGAAGACATCGAGTCTGTCGGCGAAGCCGGCGATAGGGCCATCTGACTGATCGACTAATGAAAAGGCTGCTCCGATAGAGCGGCCTTTTTTGTTGGCGCCAGCGATCAACAAGCTGCCAGCCATTAGCGTCCGGATTTATTCTGCACGAGGAGCGCTAAGACGCGATGAAGAAGCGCAAACCCGCAAGGTGATGAAAATTCGGCAGCAAGCTGCAAATTTACTGTCCGGTTGGAGCAGGCGCGACGCGTAATTTTGCACAACCCCTTCGCGTCTCTGCATGAAATCAGCACACCCGAACTCTCCGATCAAACGGCAGCTTCGGCCGACTGATCCTGTTTGTTCCGGCGACGCTGAGTAAACCAGATTGCGATGATGGCGAGCTCGTATAGCAGGCACAGGGGAATTGCGAGCAATAGCTGCGAAACGACATCGGGCGGGGTGAGTACTGCCGCGATCGCAAAGGCGCCGACGATGGCATAACGTCGGCCTGCGATCAGTTGGTCGCGGGTGACAATACCCGCACGCTCTAGCAACATGAGTAAGACCGGAAGCAGAAAGGCAACGCCAAAGCCGAAGATGAAGGTCGTGACAAAGCTCAGATAGTTACCGACGCCCGGCAACGCCTCCTGCGTGACACCGCCTACATCGCCCTGAAAGCCCAACAAGAAGCTGAGTGCGACGGGCATCGCGACAAAATAGGCCATGCTCGCACCCAAGGTGAAAAGCACCGGTGTCATCAGCAGGAAGGGAAGAAATGCGCGTTTTTCATTGCGATAGAGGCCAGGCGCAACAAAGCGCCATAGCTGTGTGGCAAATACCGGAAAAGCCACCATCGTCGCCGAAAAAAAGGCGACTTTGACCTCGACAAAAAAGGCTTCGAAAATGTCGGTATATATGATCTTGCCCTGCCCGGCCGCGAGCAAGGGCTGGACCAGCACGGCAAAAATGGGCTTGGCAAAATAGAAGCAGACGCCAAAGGCTATTGCCAGCGCGAGAAAACTCCACAGCAGTCGCGAACGCAACTCGATCAGATGATCGAGCAAGGGCATCTTGCTGTCGTCGATGTCGCTCATGGCTTGGCCGTTGCTTCGGTCGCGGCGGATGCAGGTTCTGCCGGCGGCTCCTGGCTCTGCGGCCGGGTATCGTCGCCGATCACATCTTCGCGCAAATTGGGGGCGGGGTATTCACGCATGATCCGCTCATTTTCCGCCTTCCACTTCTTTTCCATTTCCTCAAGCTCCGACTGGCGGACCATTTCGTCAAAGCCTGAGCGAAACTGCGCCGCCACACCGCGCGCCTTACCCACCCATTTGCCGACAACGCGCAAAACTTTAGGCAGGTCTTTGGGGCCGATCACGACAAGCGCGATCAGCATGACGAGCAGGAATTCGGATGACGCGATGTCAAACATTCACGGGATTACCCCTAAATAGTCATCCCGAACTTGTTTCGGGATAGCACACTGCGGCCTGTTATCCCGAAACAAGTCCGGGATGACGAAAACCCGTAACGACCGCATATTCCCGGCTTAGGCCTGCGTCTTGTCGGCCTGCTTTTCGGCGTCGATCACCGTCGAGGCGCCAATCTGGGCCGGAGGAGCCTTGGGCGCCTCGTCCTCTTCGGCCATGCCCTTTTTGAAACTCTTTATGCCTTTGGCAACATCGCCCATCATGTCCGAAAAGCGGCCTTTGCCGAACAGCAGCAGCACCAAAATGCCCACAATCAGCCAGTGCCAGATGCTCAATCCACCCATCTCATACTCCTAACGGGGCCTCACCCCGGCATTGACAGCATCTGCTGCCTGTTGTCGCCCTTATAGCATCTAGTCACTGTCATGGCCAATTTCCAGTTCGCAGTCGCTATCTTCGTCCCCGAATTGCATGTCGCCGAGCGCCATATCGACAGGATCGAGCAGTCCGGCAGCCTTGAGATCGTCAATTCCCGGCAAGTCCTTGCGGCTGGTAAGCCCGAAATGTTGCAGAAATCCTGCGGTCGTGGCGTATATCAATGGACGCCCTGGCACCTCGCGACGTCCGGCGGGGCGAACCCAACCCGCCTCCATTAGCACGTCGAGCGTTCCTTTGGAGATTTGCACCCCCCGAATGGCCTCGATTTCGGCGCGGCTGACGGGTTCGTGATAGGCAATGATCGCCAGCGTTTCGACTGCGGCGCGGCTCAATTTGCGGCTTTCCTCACGTTCGCGCCGCAGCAGATGCGCTAGGTCGGCGGCCGTCTGGAAATGCCAGCTCTTGCCGCGCTGGACGAGTTCGATACCGCGTCCATCATAATGTTCGACGAGTCTGGCAAGCGCCGCCGCCACATCGACACTGTCGCCGACATAGGCGCGGATTTGCTCGACCGTCATGGGTTCTTGCGAGGCGAACAACGTCGCCTCAACTGCGCGGACGTCGGGATCATGTTCGATCATCATGCTTTCATCCTTACCATAAGCGGCGCGAAGCTTTGCTCCTGCTGCAGATCGATCGTCCCGCGTTTGGCGAGTTCGAGGGCGGCGACGAAACTCGACGCCAGCGCGGATTTGCGCAAGGCCGGCTCGGCAAATTCGGGCAAGAATGCTTCGATCGATGTCCACTCAATCGCCCGGCCGATCATCGCTGATACCCGTTCCAGCGCCTCTTCCAATGTCATGACCTGCCGCTTTCTGACGACGTGCAGGACCGGCTGCGTCCGCGCTTTTACCTGACCGTAAGCTGTAATTAGCTCGAAATAATCGCAATCCCATGCCCGCGCCTTGACCACGCGCAAGCCTTCAGGACTCCCGCGGAAGAAAACGTCGCGACCGACCCGATCACGCGCCATCAATCGCGCCCCGCTCTCACGCATCGCGTTCAGCCGCTCGAGCCGCAATTGCAGGCGCAGTGCCAGTTCCTCGGGCGATGGATCAATGGTCGGGTCCTTGGGCAGCAGCAATGCCGATTTGAGATAGGCCAGCCAAGCCGCCATCACCAGATAGTCAGCCGCCAGCTCCAGCTTCAGCGCCCGTGCCTCGTCGATGAATTGGAGATATTGTTCGACCAGCGCGAGGATCGAAATCTGCCGCAGATCGACCTTCTGGTTGCGCGCCAGAGTTAGCAGCAGGTCGAGCGGACCTTCCCAGCCATCGATGTCGATGGTCAGCACATCTGGATCGCGGTCCGCAACCGCGCGCAAATCGCCATCGTCGAAGAGCAGATCGTCGCTCATGCCGCGCCCGTGGCCCCATGAGTAAGCTTGGCCTCTATATTGGCAAGTGCAAGCAGCCGGTCACGCTTGTCGAGCAGATGTGAAAGCCGGTCAGCATCGAACTTCAGAATGGTGCCTGCCATTGCATGGTCCAGCCGGACCCTTGCGGCTTCGCTGATGTCCGGCAGACGCCCGGCAATCGCAACCATCTCGTCGAAGCGCCCCCAGCAATTGAGCGCGATGTCGCAACCCGCTTCGACACAACGGAGCGCCCTGCTCGGAACATCGCCGCTAAGTGCATTCATATCGAGGTCGTCGCTCATCAACAGCCCGTCAAAACCGATCTTGCCGCGGATCACTTCCTCAATGACAATGCGCGACATGGTGGCGGTGTTCTGGTCATCCCATATGTCGTAGACGACATGACCGGTCATCCCCATCGCTGCTCTGTTGAGCGCCCGGAAAGGCGCAAGGTCCTGCTCCAGATCGGTCTCACTCACATGGACGTGTGGCAGTTCGTGATGCGTGTCGACGACAGCGCGGCCCTGCCCCGGCATATGCTTAACCACACCGATTACGCCGCCTGCCGCGAGGCCATCAAGGATTGCACGGCCCAGCGCCGCCACGCGCATTGGATCGCTACCCAACGCCCGGTCGCCGATGGCCGAATGCGTATCGGGCACGCGGACGTCGAGCACCGGGAGGCAATCGACATTGATTCCGACTTCGGCGAGTACAAGCGCAATGGCCTCGGCATTGCTGCGCGCCGCCTCGATCGCGGTTATCGGCGCGAGGTCGTACAGCGCATCGAATGCTCCGCCAGCCGGAAATGTCGGCCATTCGGGTGCCTTCATCCGCGCGACGCGTCCACCCTCCTGATCGATCAGGATCGGCACATCGTCGCGGCCATGAACATCGCGCAGGCCGTCGGTCAGTGTCCGCAGCTGCTGCCGGTTTTCAATATTGCGACCGAAGATGATATAGCCCGCCGGTTCGACATCGCGGAACAGCCGCTTCTCGTCGTCGGTCAATGTGAGGCCGGAAAGGCCGAAGATCACGGGCTTCATGGCATTCAGGCTAGAAGCTGCGTCCGGCTAACGCAATAAGGCAGGTCGGGGACGACAGTTCAAAACTGTGCATAAGCAGTCCCAAGAAAAAGCCGCAGCAGCCTGCCCTGCCACGGCTTCTCCTCCCCCCCCCCCCC
>JACVCM010000031.1:0-20242 GCA_016742125.1 Sphingomonadaceae bacterium
CGATCACGTCGTCCGACTTCACGGTCAGCATTTCCTGCAGGGTGTAGGCAGCGCCATAGGCTTGAAGCGCCCAGACCTCCATTTCCCCGAAACGCTGTCCGCCAAACTGTGCCTTGCCGCCCAGTGGTTGCTGGGTGACGAGGCTGTACGGCCCGATCGAACGGGCGTGGATCTTGTCGTCGACCAGATGGTGCAGCTTGAGCATGTAGATGATGCCCACTGTCACCTTGCGGTCGAATTTCTCGCCCGTGCGTCCGTCGTAGAGATCGGACTGGCCCGATCCGTCAAGGCCCGCGCGCTCCAGCATCCGCGTGACATCCGCTTCACGTGCACCGTCGAATACCGGAGTGCCCATCGGCACACCTGTCCGCACATTGCCAGCAAGCTCTATGATGTCAGCATCGCTGCGGCTCTTGATCTCGTCGGCATAATTGTCGCCATAGGCGTTGACCAGCTTTTCGCGAACTGCTTCCGGAGGCGCTGCCGCTTCGGGGTTCGGATTGGCGTGGCGCCACTCTTCCAAAGCTTCGGCCACCTGCATGCCCAGACCGCGCGCTGCCCAGCCCAGATGTGTCTCGAAAATCTGCCCGACGTTCATTCGCGAAGGCACGCCCAGCGGGTTCAGCACGATGTCGACCGGTGTTCCGTCGGCAAGGAACGGCATATCTTCCTGCGGAAGGATCCGTGAGATAACACCCTTGTTGCCGTGACGGCCGGCCATCTTGTCGCCCGGCTGCAGCTTGCGCTTCACCGCGACGAAGACCTTGACCATCTTGAGTACGCCCGGAGCCAGCTCATCGCCGCGCTCCAGTTTCTCACGGCGGTCCTCGAACTTCTCGACGATCAGCTTGACCGCATCATCATACTGAACCTTCACGGCCTCAAGGTCGCCCTGTACCTTGTCATCGGTAACCGCGATCTTCCACCATTCGTGGCGTTCGACCTCGGCGAGATTCTCTTCCGATATCTTTTCGCCTTTTTTGATGCCCTTCGGTGCCGCAGCAGCCGTCTGACCGATCAGCATGTCTTTCAGGCGGTTGTAGGTCGCGCGGTTCAAAATCGAGCGTTCGTCTTCGCGGTCCTTCGCGAGACGTTCGATTTCTTCGCGCTCGATCGCCATCGCACGTTCGTCCTTGTCGATGCCGTGGCGATTGAAAACGCGGACTTCGACAACGGTACCGGCGACGCCCGGCGGCAGTTTCAGCGAGGTGTCGCGCACGTCGCTGGCTTTTTCCCCGAAGATTGCACGGAGAAGCTTTTCTTCCGGCGTCATCGGGCTTTCGCCCTTTGGTGTGATCTTGCCGACCAGGATATCGCCCGGATGCACTTCGGCACCGATATAGACAATTCCCGCCTCATCGAGGCTACGCAGCGCTTCCTCGCCAACGTTGGGAATGTCGCGGGTGATGTCTTCCGGTCCAAGCTTGGTGTCGCGGGCCATCACTTCGAATTCTTCGATGTGGATCGAGGTGAACACGTCGTCTTTCACGATGCGCTCGGAGATCAGGATCGAGTCTTCGTAGTTGTAGCCATTCCACGGCATGAAGGCGACAAGGCTGTTCTTGCCCAGTGCCAGCTCGCCCAGTTCGGTCGAGGGACCGTCGGCAATGATATCGCCGGCCTCGATTGCGTCGCCCACCTTAACCAAGGGCTTCTGGTTGATGCAGGTGTTCTGGTTCGACCGCTGGAATTTCTGCAATGTATAGATGTCCACGCCAGACTGGCCGGGTTCGACTTCTCCGGTTACACGGACAACGATACGCGTCGCATCGACCTGATCGACGATGCCCGAACGCCGTGCGCCGATGGCAGCGCCGGAATCGCGGGCAACGGTTTCTTCCATGCCGGTGCCGACAAAGGGCGCCTCTGCGCGGAGCAGCGGCACAGCCTGACGTTGCATGTTCGAACCCATCAGCGCGCGGTTGGCGTCATCGTTTTCCAGGAACGGGATCAGCGAGGCGGCGACCGAAACGAGCTGCTTCGGCGACACGTCCATCAACGTGATATTCTCACGCGGGCTCATCAGGAATTCGCCTGCTTCCCGTGCAGAAATAAGCTCTTCAACGAAGCTTCCGTCAGCGTTCAGTTCTGCGTTTGCCTGCGCGATGGTGTTCTTCTGCTCTTCCATTGCGGAAAGGTAGACCACGTCGTCGGTGACTTTGCCGTCCACAACCTTGCGATATGGGGTTTCGATGAAGCCATATTTGTTCACGCGGCTGAACGATGCCAACGAGTTGATCAGGCCGATATTCGGACCTTCCGGCGTCTCGATCGGGCAGATACGGCCATAATGGGTGGGGTGAACGTCGCGAACTTCGAAGCCTGCGCGTTCGCGGGTCAGGCCGCCCGGCCCAAGCGCCGAAACGCGGCGCTTGTGGGTGACTTCCGACAGCGGATTGGTCTGGTCCATGAACTGCGACAGCTGCGACGAACCGAAGAATTCGCGCACCGCCGCAACGGCGGGCTTCGCGTTGATCAGGTCGTTTGGCATCACTGTGGACACGTCAACCGAGCTCATGCGCTCCTTGACAGCGCGCTCCATGCGAAGCAGGCCCACGCGATACTGGTTTTCCAGCAATTCGCCGACCGAACGGACGCGGCGGTTGCCGAGGTTGTCGATATCGTCGATCTCGCCCTTGCCGTCCTTGAGGTTGACCAGCTCCTTGACCACCGCAAGAATATCTTCGGTGCGCAACGTGGTCAGCGTATCTTCGACATCGAGCTGCAAACGCATATTCAACTTTACGCGGCCCACCGCAGACAGATCGTAACGGTCGGGGTCGAAGAACAGCCCGGCGAACAGTGCTTCCGCCGTTTCACGCGTTGGCGGTTCACCGGGGCGCATGACGCGATAGATCGCATCGAGACCCATGTCGCGGTTCTCGGCCTTGTCGGCCTTCAGCGTATTGCGCATCCACGCGCCGGTGATGACATGGTCGATGTCGAGAAGTTCGATCGAGTCCACACCAGCCTTGTCCAGCGCTTCGAGATTTTCGGCGGTGATTTCATCGCCTGCCTCAACGTAGATACGACCAGTCTTTTCGTCGATCAGATCGAACGCCGAATAGCGGCCGAAAATTTCCTCGGTCGGGATCAGCAGTGTTTCGAGGCCGTCCTTGACCGCCTTGTTGGCCGCGCGCGGCGTGACCTTCTGTCCAGCAGGGAACACAACTTCGCCGGTCTTTGCGTCAACAATGTCGAACATCGGCTTCGACGCGCGCCACTGTTCGGCATTGAACGGGATTTTCCAGCCGCCCTTGCCCCGCTCAAAAGTCACGCGGTCGTAGAAGTGGTTGAGGATTTCTTCGTCGTTAAGGCCAAGCGCATATAGCAGCGTGGTGACCGGAAGCTTGCGCTTGCGGTCGATGCGGACATTGACGATATCCTTGGCATCGAATTCAAAATCCAGCCATGAGCCACGATAGGGGATCACACGTGCGGCAAACAGATATTTGCCGCTGCTGTGAGTCTTGCCACGGTCATGGTCAAACAGCACACCCGGTGAACGGTGCATCTGCGAAACAATCACGCGCTCGGTGCCGTTGATGAAGAAGGTGCCGTTGTCGGTCATGAGCGGCATATCGCCCATGTAGACATCCTGCTCCTTGATATCCAAAACCGAACGGGCTTCGGTGTCGGGATCGACTTCGAAGACGATCAGGCGCAGCGTTACCTTCATCTGAGCGGCATAGGTGATTCCCCGCTGGCGGCATTCCTCGACATCATATTTCGGGTCTTCGAGTTCATAATGCACGAAGTCGAGTTCCGAGGTTCCGGCAAAATCCTTGATCGGAAAAACGCTGCGCAGCGTCTTTTCAAGACCGGATACATAACCGATGGACGGGTCGGAGCGCAGGAATTGTTCATAGCTTTCGCGCTGGACCTCGATCAAATTGGGCATGTCGATGACTTCGTGGATGTCACCGAAAATCTTGCGGATACGCTTTTGACGCGAGATGCCAGTTGCTGCCTTGGCGACAGGAGCGATGCGGGATGCCATAGGGTGCTTTGCCTTCGTCAGAATTATGTCGGGCGCATGGGCTCACAGACGGAAAAAGGCCGCATGGCGATGGCTCCGGATTCGGGTCCTGCCGTGCAGCCGTTTCGCGTATGTGAAAATCCGAACCCTTCAATGCTTTAGCCAAGTTGCGCGACGACAAGGCCATTCCCGATGGGTTGGATGTTGGACGGCGATATAGAGAAGCGAGGGGTGGTGGTCAAGGCCGTGCACGCCCGAAAGGTCACACTAAAGTCTCACCTTAAACGCCCGGCGGGGCGCGGAAGTTGGCAACAAGTTGGCACCTACGCGGGCGGGAGATAGCCTTAACGATACAAAAGACACCCATGGCGAGGGTGAAACTGTATCCTTTGTTGCTTTACGGATGCAGGCGGCTGTTATGCCCTTCGACAGGCTCAGTATCCCCGGTCAGCCAGAGGGGCGGTTGGCGATGCCTGTCCGCCGAAGCCCCGAGCGAGTCGAGGGGCTTGAGCGGATCGGCAGCGATTCTCTCAAACCAAATCCTACATTGCAAGCGCGTTGTTGGGGTTGATTGGGGTGGGCGATGCGGGCAGGGAAGTTTGCGTTATCAGGGGTTCGAAATGGTGTTGTCTGAAAAGCAGTTGCAGGAAATCGTCGCGGAGCTTTTGACGCGACCAAAGCACGAAAAAGTGCGTAGCTTGTTATACAAATTGCTGACCGATGGTTTGGGCGCAACATCGAGTGACATAGACTTCGAAAAGAACACTGAGGACAGGATCGAAGTCAGAGGACGGATCGACGCATTGCTCGGTCGAACGGTGATTGAAATAAAATCCGACCTGCGAAGAGAGTCGTTCGAAAACCAGCTTGCCGGTTATCTGCGCGAACGGCGTTCTGTCACCGGCAGCGACTTTGTTGGAATTGTAACCGACGGCGCGACATTCGGGGTGTATGAGCTTGGCGACGACGACCAAAGCCTGATCGCACTGGGCGACTACACGCCCAATGTCGATGCGCCATTCAAATTGCTGAGGTGGCTGGAAAGCGTCGTCGCGCTTCAGGACCGGCTTCATCCCGATATTCCACGCATCCGCCTAGAATTGGGCAGGGAATCGGTGCTTTACCATCGTGCGATGCGCGAACTGCGCCTCTTGTGGGCCGACCTTGCCGACCATCCCGAAGTCGTATTGAAGCGGCAACTGTGGGACCGGTTGCTGCGCGTTGCCTACGGCACCGAAATCGATGCACCGGAATTATTTTTTCAGCATAGCTATCTGGTCATATTGGCAAAGACTATTGCCACGCTCGCGTTGACAGGAAAGCTTCCGGCAAGCGGTCGCGACCTGCTCGATGGCGAGCCATTTCGCGAACTCGGTATATTGAATGCGGTCGAGGCCGATTTTTTCGACTGGCTGTTGTGCGACACGGAAAAAGGCGATGCGCTGGTCCTGCGCGTTGCGCAACAGGCCAGGCGTTTCGAACTCGAGGCAATCGATGTCGATGTTCTGAAAGGGCTATATGAGAGCCTGATCGACCCTGCGACCCGGCACGATCTCGGCGAATATTACACGCCCGACTGGCTGGCCGCGCGAATTACTAATTCGGCCATCGCCAAGCCCCTCGAACAGCGCGTCATCGATCCGTCTTGCGGTTCGGGCACCTTCCTGTTTCACGCGCTTCGAAGGCTGGTCGCGGCGGGCGAGACGGCAAAGATGGACGCCGCCGATATCGTCGCGCTGGCGGGGGAGAAGGTCGCGGGCATAGATATCCATCCCGTTGCCGTGATTTTTGCCCGCGCGACATGGCTGCTCGCATTGGCACCGACCTTTGCCAAAGGGCGTCCGTCGTCGCTTGCGGTGCCGGTCTATCTTGGCGATGCACTGCAATGGAATACGCGCGAATTGATGAGCAAGAGCGAGCTCGAAATTCTCGTGCCGCCAGCCAATCCGACCGAAAACCCTACGGTGCTGCGCTTTCCCGAAGATGTCATCGACAAACCGCAATTGTTCGATGAAACCATTGACACCATGCTGCGTTTTGCAGAAGCAGCGCGCGCAAAAAGCGCCTTTGCCGACTGGCTGGGCGCCCACGGCGTTCCTGGCGACCCAAAGATGCTCGCCGATACTTACGAAAAGCTGGTCCAGCTCAACGCGGAAGGCCGCAATCATATCTGGGGCTATGTTGCACGCAACCTGTCGCGCCCGATCTGGCTGGCAACGGACAAGCAAAAGGCCGACGTCGTTATCGGCAACCCGCCATGGGTGCGCTATTCTGCGCTTTCGAAAGCGAACCAGCAACGCTTGAAGACCGAGGCGGGCTATGCCCAAGTCTGGGTCGGCGGCAAGGCGGCGACGGCGAATGATTTGTGTGCCTATTTCTTCGCCCGAGCAGTTGCGCTTTACATGCGGCGTGCGGGCAAGATCGCCTTTGTGCTGCCCTATGCGACGATGAGCCGCGATCCTTATGCCGAATTCCGCAAGGGTGATTTTCAGCATCGCGCGCAGCCTGTGGCGGTGCGCTTTACCGACGCTTGGACCTTTCCGTCCGACGTACAGCCGCTCTTTCCCGTGCCGTCCTGCGTGCTTTTTGCCGAAGGGGTCGATCTGCCGCGTGGCTTGCCCGCCAAAATATTGCGCCATTCGGGGCAGCTGCCTGCGCGCGATGCGACACCTGAAATGGCCGATGCGGCGCTGAAAAGCTGGCAGGATGATTGGCCAGCCGATACAGGGGTGTCGGCATCACCTTATCGGGAAAAATTCCGGCAAGGCGCGACGCTGGTTCCGCGCCGATTGGTTATAGTCGAGCGGTTACCTGCGACGGGGCGGCTGGGGAGCAATCCCAAAGCCCCGCTCGTGCGTGGCCGCACGTCGAAGCAGGACAAGAAACCGTGGAAGGATATCGATCCACTCGAAGGTCCGATCGAGGTCGAATTTTTGCGCCCCGTCTATTTGGGCGAATCGATTGCCCCCTACCGGGTGCTTTCCAACGTTACGGGGATAATTCCCTGGAACCCCAACAAGCGCGAAGTGATGGATATGGAGGGGGCCTATACCATCGGCAAGCGGTTGCTGGCGGACTGGTTGAACCGGGCGGAGAAGCTTTGGGATAAGCATGGTACTGGTGGCATGGAATTGAGAAATCGCTGGGACTACGGCCACGCATTGTCAGGCCAATTTCCCTTAGGCGGTTCGCGCATAGTTTACTCGAAGGCTGGCACTCAGCCAGCGGCTTGCGTCATCAGCGATAAAAATGGAATCATTGATCACAAGCTTTATCAGATGCCCGTAAAGTCTAAAGAGGAAGGGTATTTCCTCTGCGCCATCCTCAACAGCGAAACGGCGCGTGCCGCAGCCGAGCAATGGCAATCCGAAGGGCAATGGGGCAAGCGCGATTTTGACAAGGCAGTGTTCAATCTCCCCATCCCGCTCTTCAATGCCAATGATCCGCTACATGCCGATCTTGCCAAGGCCGCCGCCAAAGCCGAAAAACTGGCGGCAAAGGTCGAGCTGAAAGAGGGCGAGCATTTCACCCGTACGCGCAAACGCATCCGGCTGGCGCTGATCGAAAACGGCATTGCCGCCAAAATCGAAGCGCTGGTTGCCGAGTTGATTGGCGTTGCTCCAGCCGCTACAGTCGCAGGCGACGACCACGAAGCGGAGGAAGCAGATGCGGACTGACATATTCGGCCTTGCCCCGCGCCAGCAGGATATGTTCGGCGAATCGCAAGGCTCGCTAGATACGATGATGACCGAAGATGAAATCCGCGCAGAGTTGCAGGAGGTTATCGATCTCCTCCGTGCATCAGACAGCATGCCGTGGGAAACGCGGCAGATGTTGCGGATCTGCAATATGTTTCCTGATATTGCATCGAAGCTGCCTGATGATGAGTCGGCTAAGCTGCTTGGACTATTCGAGAACGAAATGCAGCGGTTACGCCGCGCCGCCGCCTAAACTCTCACTCCCTTCGACATGCTCAGGGCGCGGCCTCCTTCAACGCGAGTTCTCCTTCAACGCCCCCGCCTTATGCGCTGCCTTCTTCCCCTCGTCGGTCTCGACAATATATTGCGGGTTGTCCTTTGAGGCCTTGACCTCATGGCCTTTGATCTTGGTGGCGCTCGTCGTTTTCTTCACAACCTTGCCGTGCGCGGTGCCGCCGCTTGATTTCCAGCTTACCTTGTCGCCCTTCTTCAATGTCTTTTCGGCCATGTCGTGTCTCCTTGGCTGCACAAGGCTAACGCGATTGCCGCGCTCCCGTTCCCCTGCTAGTGGCGCGCGCTATGACCGACCTTTCGCGTATCCGTAATTTCTCCATCATCGCTCACATCGACCACGGCAAATCGACGCTGGCCGACCGGCTGATCCAGCGCACCGGCGGGCTGTCCGACCGCGAGATGACGGCGCAAGTCCTTGATAATATGGAGATCGAGAAGGAACGCGGGATCACCATCAAGGCGCAGACGGTGCGGCTGGACTACACCGCGAAGGACGGCATCGCCTATGAGCTGAACCTGATGGACACGCCGGGCCATGTCGACTTCGCCTATGAGGTCAGCCGCAGCCTGGCCGCGTGCGAAGGCGCGCTCCTCGTCGTCGACGCGGCGCAAGGGGTGGAGGCCCAAACCCTCGCGAACGTCTACCAGTCGATCGAGCACGACCATGAAATTGTGCCTGTTATCAACAAGATAGACCTTCCCGCCGCAGAGGTGGACAAGGTCAGGAGCGAGATCGAGGAAATCATCGGCCTCCCCGCCGACAACGCGGTGCTTACCAGCGCGAAATCCGGCATCGGCATCGACGAGGTGCTGGAGGCTGTCGTCACCCGCATCCCGCCGCCAAAGGGCGACCGTAACGCGCCGCTGAAGGCCATGCTCGTCGACTCATGGTACGACCCCTATCTCGGCGTCGTCATCCTGATCCGCGTCATCGACGGCGTCATCAAAAAGGGCCAGGAAATCCAGTTCATGGCCGCCGGCACAAAGCATCTGGTCGACCGCGTCGGATGTATGCGGCCGAAGATCGAGATCCTCCCCGAACTCGGCCCCGGCGAAGTCGGCTTCATCACCGCGCAGATCAAGGAAGTCGCGCAAACCCGCGTCGGCGACACCATCACTGACGCCAAGCGCCCCGCCGCCGAGCCGCTCCCCGGTTTCAAGGAAGTGCAGCCCGTGGTCTTCTGCGGCCTGTTCCCGACCGACGCCGCGGACTTCGAAAAGCTGCGCGAAAGCATCAGCAAACTGCGCCTGAACGATGCAAGCTTCAGCTTCGAGACCGAGAGCAGCGCCGCATTGGGCTTCGGCTTCCGCTGCGGTTTCCTGGGCCTGCTCCACCTCGAGATCATCCAGGAACGGCTGACCCGCGAGTTCGACCTCGACCTCATCACCACCGCGCCGTCGGTGGTCTACAAGCTGAAGCTCAGCCGCAGCAAGACCGAGGACGCGCGCGAGATGGAGCTGCATAACCCCGCCGACATGCCCGACGTGAACCGCATCGACGAGATTCAGGAGCCGTGGATCGAGGCGACGATTTACTGCCCCGACGAATATCTGGGGTCGATCCTCAAGCTATGCCAGGACCGGCGCGGCGTGCAGAAACAGCTGACCTATGTGGGCGGCAGGGCGCAGCTGGTCTACGAACTGCCGCTCAATGAGGTGGTGTTCGATTTTTACGACAGATTGAAAAGTATTTCAAGGGGTTACGCGTCGTTCGATTACCACCAGATCGGACATCGCGAGGGCGACCTTGTGAAGATGAGCATCCTCGTCAACGGCGATCCTGTCGACGCGCTCAGCATGATCGTTCACCGCGGCACCGCAGAGGCACGCGGGCGGGGGATGTGCGAGCGCCTGAAAGACCTGATCCCCCGCCATCTGTTCAAAATTCCCATCCAGGCGGCGATCGGCGGCAAGGTAGTCGCGCGCGAAACGATCGCCGCGATGCGCAAGGACGTGACCGCAAAATGCTATGGCGGCGATATTAGCCGGAAGAAGAAGTTGCTGGAGAAGCAGAAGAAGGGGAAGGCGCGGATGCGGGAGTATGGGAATGTGAGCATTCCGCAGGAGGCGTTTATTGCGGCGCTGCGGATGGGGGAGGAGTAGCTGGCACGTCCGCCTTGGTCTTGCCTAAATGCAAACAGCTGACCTGCCAGTGCCACCTGCAACGGGCTCAAGCGGCTGATAAAATTATTCTAGATGCCGACAAAGCTTTGACCGCGTGTATGAGGATAAACACGTTTTGACCTGAACTGAACGCTTCAACAATGCATTCATGATGGTCGCCGTTCATGTCAGTCATGCTTAACGAATGTTTTCCAGATGCCCGCCGTTTCCCCAGCGGGACCAGTGCGCCGAACTTGTCGTCTGGCGTGTATTGTGCCCTCAACCAGCCTCTGCCGAACATTTTTTGAAACGACTCTGATGGCTCCATTCTGCGGAGAGCCGCCGTAAAACCTTCAGGTATGGCAGGCTGCGGCATATTTAAGACTATGACTGCGCAACAGCGGGAATTTTTTGAAACATACTGTCGAATGCTCGAGTAGAGCGAAGCGTCGAATTTTTTCGCTAAGTTGATCGGCGTCCAGATTCCAAACGGCTTGCTTTCGGCAAAATCTCGAAATGTATCTAACTGAAACAGTACTTCAGAAGCAAAGACGTTTGCCTCACGATCAAAAAGCTCAGCCGCATTCGGCTCTATCGCTTTCTCGCAATCTTCCACCAACGCATAAATCGGCCTCTGCCACGACAGGAACCCATGGGCGGCCTCGTGCAAACGAACAAATGTCTTTTTGGCATGGTAGAGGGTTTGGTCAATGTAGACGTTCCCCGCTACCGCGTGAAAAACGCCTTGAACTTTAGACAGTGCAGATTTTAGCGCACCGCCGATAGTGTTTGCTGACTTGCGCAGTTTGTCTAAAAAGCCGGGACTAAGAACATCTTCTTTTATTTCAACAACGTTAGCAACCCGCATAATCTGATCGACGGGAGTAGGAAATACACCGAACGCGCCCGCTTCTTTGAGGGCGCGTTCGGCTTCTTGACGAATCCTAGCTCGTTGCTCGGGGGTTAAGCTTGAGTCGTCGGGTAACCCAATCATTGGGAGGTTTGCCAACGAATGTAAGCAAGGTGCTTTAACAATGCTTCTTCCTCTTCAACGGTTAGGTTTTCGATAGCGAACGTTGCAGCTTTGCCATGCTTTGACTCAGATGATCGTTCGCCATTCGGCTTAATATAGCCAGCTCTTTCCATTAAATCTTCATATCCAACTTTCAGCGCCAAAGACAATGAGTGTAGGATATGCGGAGAGGGTTTTTCAATTTTCCCGTTCTCCAATTGACTTAGATAAGCGTTCGAAACTTCTTTATTCGTAATCTCCTCGACGTCTCTTAGTGAAAGATCAAGCCCCCGCCGAACACTATTAAGATACTCACCTAGTCTGTTCGATTTTATGGCTGGCTTCACTTCATCATCGGACATTCAACCTCCTAGGTTACGCCAGAGAATCTTCTGGCAACATGAAGAATTGACCATTTTGCAAAATTTGTCAAGCGTGCTAATTTTTACGCTTGACATGATTGGCGTGCTTGATCAATTTAGCAACGCCGGATGACCCGGCGCCCAAATTGAAGGAATGTAAAATGCAGAAAGACGTTGAATTGAAAGACCGCCCCAACGAAACGGCCCATGGCGGCCACGGTGGCGATGGCCGCGACAAAACTTTCGAGATTGCCATCATCTATAATGGTGTCGAAAAGAAGGTTGAGGTCGATCGTGACGAACTCGTCTCGAGTGTTTTGGCCAAGGCGATCCGTGCCCATCAGATCACGGAGAACGTCCATGCGCTGGGGCTGTTCCCTGAAGAGGGTCCTGAATTGGATATCAGCCAGACGGTCAAGGATGCGAAGATCAAGAAGCGTGATCGCGTTTTGCTTCGCCCCTCCACGGTTCGCGCAGGGTAATCCCGGTGCTTTACCGATTACCACGCCGCATGATCGAGGAAACATTTTCGGTTTTTCGGTCATGCGGCAATGGCGAGCGCGAATGTCAGCTTTACTGGTTAAGCCATCAAGACAGCCCTCTTGAACTGATGGAGGTCAATCATCCACGCCATTGGGCCAGTCGATATGGTTTAGCAGTCGAAGACAAATGGATCAGCCGGTTTTGGGGTGATCTGGCAGATCGCAGAATGTCAGTCCGTTTTCAGGTGCACACCCACCCGGAACAGGCATTTCATTCCGCTACCGATGATGCCTATCCGCTGATGTTTCATGCAGGCTTTTTGAGCTTGGTTATTCCGGATTTTGCCCTTGGGCCAGTCGGTTTCGATCAAACCTATCTGACAGAAATGCAACCCAATGGCCGGTGGAAGCAGGTTCCGATTTTCGAAAGGATCATTCTTGGTGACTAGCAACGAACAGTTGGCCCGCACCATTTTGCTGCTTGCCGCCGATCTGGGGATTAGCAACGAAGTTGCGATTGCCCGAGCATTGCACCAACCCACGGCAGTTTTAGTGGCCGACGAAGTGGTCGCCTCCACTTATGCAGGGCAGGTCGCTCTCACAACGGCTGCGATGCTGATGCGCCGTTCTGGGCATCAAGTCTTTGTCGATATCCCCGATGTCGATCTCATTGGTTTTCAGGTCCCAATGGCAGGGCGGACGTTGCATGAGGCAATTCAGTCCGTTGCCGATAAGCTGATTGATGGCGACGCTATTTCGGTCGGCTGCCCGCTATTTGCACCTGACATCGCATTTATTTTTGGCAATGGGACGGCGGGAGTTGGTGTTCGCGCCAAAAGGATCATGAGCGTTGGTTGGTCAAAGTGGTCCGGCACACTGAATGACTGGCCAATCCAGTCCGCTTGGGAAGATTGCAGCAATCCGTTTGGCGTGATGACTGCTGCTGCTTTGGCGGCGGCAGAACTGTTTAAGGTTACAGGGCGAATCCTGCTGCCGATTGGAAATAGGACGGCAGGGTTTGGGGATGTGTTTGCGGCTTCGAAGAGTTCGTCTTTCCGTCTGGCACCTGAGGAAACACCTTTGCTCAACGAACTTGGCTCATTTGACATCGTAAGTGCCGGTGCGGTGTCCAATGCTTTTGTATATGCAGTCGCCCGCATAGCCGATGTAACGGGGTTGGGCCGGGCATTTGACAAAGACCGCTCGGATAACCCAAACCGAAATCGGAATGTGCTCTTGCTGCCGAAAGATATGCACAAGCCAAAGGTTGATACTTTTGTGTTCTCCAATGGTCTGACAATTGAGCCTGTCCCGCGTCATTTTGAGGAATATGACCTCGCGTCATTGGCCGAGCGGGTGGTGGTTGGTGTTGATGATATCCCCACCCGTTGGATGCTGGCTCGAGGCAATCCTGCTTGGATGGGCGTTGGAGCGACCAGCCATTTCAGCGCAATGGCCTCTGTCCACTATGCGCACTCGGCTTGCGCTGCATGTCTTCATCCGAAGGATGAAGTGGTTGAAGGCGATACGCCAACCGTAGCATTCGTATCATTTTTTGCGGGCTTGCAAGTCGCTGCTGACTTTATGAGGGATGTGTCAGGGTATGACCTGAACTTGGCGTCTAGACAGAACTACTGGACGCCGTTTCATCCGCAAAACGAAATGCCGTCCAAGGTCTATCCCGTCGCTGGTTGTCCTGCTGGGTGCTACGCATCACAGATCAAGCGGGCGGCATAAAACTCACCCCATCCCCTTCTCAATCAAAGCCAATGCCGCCTTAGGATCAGCATCCACCATCCCCAGCAACGTCCGCGCGGGGGCGTCGGGGGAGCGTCTGTGCTGCTCCCAATCGCGCACGGTGCCAATGGGCACGCGCAGCTTGGCGGCGAAGCCTGCCTGGCTTAGTTTGGTCTTGGCGCGGATGGCCTTTACGTCGGGTCCGGCCACGATGCGGCCTTTGCTCTTATCGCCCTCTGCAAAGGCGATGGCGTCGGCCAATCCGGCTGCGATCTTGTCAAATGCTTTAGTCATATCTTTCCTTGCATGCCCGTGGTTGAACGGGGGTTGCGAACCCCCGCAAGCTTAAGACACATTCTCCTTTATTGCTGTTGCCTTCAAAATTGCTGCCATTGCCTTCAGGGCATTTCTTTCACCCTGTGTCAGATTTGCCTTTTCGCCTTTGCCGAACACGGTGAGCAGGCACACCGGGATATCGCCGCCGCCGAAATAATAGACGATCCGGTAACCGCCTGACTTGCCTTTACCCCGACCAGCGAGCCGCGCTTTGCGGACGCCGCCGGTTCCCTGCATCACGTCACCCGCCTCCGGGTTGGTTGCCACCAGATCGACTGCTGCGTTCTGCTCGTCTTCGGTCATCCCAGCATTCTTGGCGTCGCGAAGATAGCTTTCGGTTTCGACGACGGTTTGCATGCCAAAGTGATATACGGCTTTGCCGTAGTTTTTACAACAGCTAATTATGCGGCAATGCCGTATAACATTTGCTCATCGCTTTAGAGCCTCCGAAATCGTATTGAAGATATTCGCCAAATTCAGCCCCAGCGATACAAAGGCAATGATGCACGCCAGCGCAATCAGCGCGGCTATCAGGCCGTACTCGATCGCGGTGGCGCCTTCTTCGTTTTGGGATAGCTGCTTTATGAATTGCATGACTTTTACTCCTGCGCTGGACCCGCGCGGTTGCTCATCCCGGCTTGCTTGTCATGTGGCGGGGTTAGGCGTGGCTTAAGCGACATCGTTAAGGGCGCATTTGGCGGCGGGCCGGGGCAGCGGCGCGGGCTGGCTTCCTGATCTGGTCCGCTGCCCGCCCCGCGCCCTAAGCCTCGCCGTTGGCGATGCGGATGTTCAATATGTCGAGCTGCGCCAATATGGCGTCGCGCGCCTCTTCCTCGCTGGCGCGCACGACCTGCTGCTGCTCCTCTTCCCATTCCTTGCGCCATTGCGCCTTCAGCTTCTTGAGGCTGTCGGGCATGCTGCTCGCCGGGCAGCCGCCGCCAACATTCAGGCTGCCGCCATATTGTTCGGGGAAGCGCTGCTGCACGATCCACATCATGGCGCGCGTGTTGTATTTGCGGCGTTCGAGGATGACCTCGCCGTCCTTCAACAGGCGCTCGGGCGTGCCGTGGATGGCATGTTCCATCAGCTTGTCGAGCACCATGCGCGCGCCGATGTCGATCGCGACCTCCCACGCGGCGGCAAAGCTTTCGGCGCCTTTGGCCCGGCGCAGCGCGTAGAAGGCGGTGTCGCTGGCGCCGACCGAGGCAGCCGCCATCTCGACACTGCCGCAACTCGCCAGATTGGCGATGAAGGTCCGCTGTTTCAACGGCGTGAGGCCGTTCCAGCGCTTTGTCCGGCGCGGGACGGGGGTGAAGGCAAGGCGGGCATCGAGGCTGGCCTCGATATCGACAGTGTTGGGGTCGGAGGCGAGTGAGGGGAGGACTTCTTGAGTCATTCGGGTAAAGTAACCGATATGGTTATTTGTAGGAAAGTGGTTTCTGTATGTGCGGCGCTCTGCTAGGCGCGCGCCGTCATGTTGAACCTCCAGAATATCACCGTGCGCCTTGGCGGGCGCACCATCCTCGACCGCGCGACCGCGGCGCTGCCGCCTTATGGGCGCATCGGCCTGATCGGGCGCAACGGGGCGGGGAAATCGACGCTGATGAAGGTGATGATCGGCTCGCTGGAGGCCGATGACGGCAGCCTCGAGATGCCCAAGGGCACACGCATCGGCTATATCGCGCAGGAGGCGCCCGCGGGCGATGCGACACCGTTCGAAACCGTGCTGGCGGCAGATACCGAGCGGGCGGCGCTGATGATCGAGAGTGAGGAGCCGGGGCTGGACGCGGACCGCATGGCGGAGGTGCATGAGCGGCTGATCGCGATCGACGCCTATACCGCGCCGGCGCGGGCGTCGCGAATCCTCGTCGGGCTGGGCTTTGATGAGGAGATGCAGGCGCGGCCGCTCGACAGCTTCTCCGGCGGGTGGAAGATGCGCGTTGCGCTGGCGGCGCTCCTGTTCTCGCAGCCCGACCTGCTGCTGCTCGACGAGCCTTCGAACCACCTCGACCTTGAAGCGACCTTGTGGCTCGAAAATTTCCTCAAAAGCTATCCGGCGATGATGGTGGTGATCAGCCATGAGCGCGATTTGCTGAACAATGTGGTCGACCATATCCTGCATCTGGAGGGCGGGCAGGTGACGCTCTATGCGGGCGGCTATGACGCGTTCGAGCGGCAGCGGGCGGAGCGCGCGGCGCAGCTCGCGGCGGCGAAGGCAGCGCAGGATGCGCAGCGCGCCAAGCTGCTGGACTATATCGCGCGCAACTCCGCGCGGGCCTCCACCGCGAAGCAGGCGCAGAGCCGCGCCAAGGCGCTGGCGAAGATGCAGCCGGTGCAGGCAATGGTCGACGATCCGTCGCTAAGCTTCGACTTTCCCAGCCCCGATGCGCTGAAGCCGCCGCTGGTGACGCTCGATCTGGCGAGTGTGGGTTATAGCCCCGGCAATCCGGTGCTCGAACGGCTGAACCTGCGGATCGACCCCGATGACCGGATCGCTCTCCTTGGCCGCAATGGCAATGGCAAGACCACGCTGGCGCGGCTGCTGGCGGCGCAACTGGCGCCGATGGAGGGCGCGATGGCGGCGAGCGGCAAGATGCGCGTCGGCTATTTCACGCAATATCAGGTGGAGGAGCTGGACGGCGACGATACCCCGCTCGAGCATATGACGCGCCAGATGAAGGGCGCGACCCCCGGCGCGGTGCGCGCGCAACTGGGGCGGTTCGGCTTTTCCGGGCCCAAGGCGACGACCAAGGTCGGCAAGCTGTCGGGCGGCGAACGTGCGCGGCTCGCGCTGGCGCTGATCACGCGCGATGCGCCGCACATGCTGATCCTCGACGAACCGACCAACCACCTCGATGTCGATGCGCGCGAGGCGCTGGTGCAGGCGCTGAACGAATATGAGGGCACCGTGGTGCTGGTCAGCCACGACCGGCACATGCTCGAGCTGACCGCCGACCGGCTGGTGCTGGTCGATGGCGGGACGGCGACCGAGTTTTCGGGCAGTATCGACGATTATACCGACTTCATCTTGGGCAAGGGACCGGCGAAGGAGAAGCTTTCAAAGGCCGACCGGAAAGACGACAAGAAAGCGCAAGCTGCCGCGCGCGAGGCGCAGGCAAAGCTGAAGCGCGAGGTAAGCGATGCCGAGGCGGACCTGGCCAAGCTGGAGGTTGTCCTTCGCTCTATCGACCGCGCGATGTTCGATCCGGCATCGGCCGCGAACGAGTATAAGGACCTGACGATGGGCGAATTGTCGCAACGGCGCGGCAAGATCGTCGCAGCGCAGGAAGCGGCGGAAGCGCGATGGGTTGAGGCGAGCGAGGCGCTGGAGAAGGCAGGCTAGCGCTCCAGCCGCCGCAACCGTTCGGGCAGTTGTTCCATTATCGCGCGGCGCTCTTCGTCGCTGGCCGAAAGCCAGTACGCAATCTCGTCCATCGACCGGCCGCAGCCGATGCAGTACTGGCCGGTGCTGTCGACATCGCAGACATCGATGCAGGGCGAAACGATCTCGGTCATCGCTTCAGGATATGGACTGGCACGGCGCGCTTGGCAAATTCAGTATCGGCCGCCTGCAAAAGAAAAAACTCCTGCGCTGTCGAAATACCTAAGACTGAAGTGTCATAGCCATGCCGGATTGCATTTCCGGCCTGTTTTCATCATTCAACCTATAAGGAATTCAACATGCAATATATGCTGATCTACACCGAAACCGCCGAAGAGTTTGAAAAGCGCAACAATCCCGAGGCCGCGCAGCCTTATTGGGGCGGGTGGAGCGCCTATATGGGCGCGATGGGGCAGGCGGGGCTGATCGTCAACGGCGACGGGCTGCAACCCCCGCACACCGCAACGACGCTGCGCATCCGCGACGGCCAGCGCCATGTCCAGGACGGGCCTTTCGCCGATGCCAAGGAGCAGTTGGGCGGCTATGTCGTGATCGAGGTGCCCGATCTCGACACTGCACTCGAATGGGCGGCGAAAGCCCCGTGTGTTACCAATGGCGCGGTCGAGGTTCGGCCGGTCCTTCCGCGAATGACCCCTGCCGCCTGATGCAAAAGGATGCGCGCCGTACAGCCGAGCTGGCGGCGCGCACCTCTTATGGACGATTGCTCGCTATACTGGCGTCGGGATCGCGCGATATATCGGCCGCAGAAGACCTCCTTTCGCAGGCCTTTGTCGCTGCGCTGAAAAGCTGGCCGGAGCGGGGCGTTCCGGACAATCCGGACGCCTGGTTGCTGACCGCCGCGCGCAACAGCCAGCGCAACCTTATCCGCCACGCCAAAGTCCGCGATGGAGCGGCGCTGGAAATGGAACGGCATTTCCAAGAATTGTCGGAATCGCAGCAGGATTTCCCTGACGAACGCCTGAAAATGCTGTTCGTCTGTGCCCATCCCGCCATCGATGCGGCAATGCGGACGCCGCTCATGCTGCAGATCGTGCTAGGCCTCGACGCGGTCAGGATTGGCTCAGCCTTTCTGGTCGCGCCCAGCACGATGGGTCAACGTCTGGTGCGGGCAAAGGCCAAAATTCGCGACAGCGGCCTGCGCTTTACGGTTCCCGACAGCGATGTGTTGCCCGAAAGGCTGATCGACGTGCTGAACGCCATTTATGCGGCGTTCGGGGCAGCCTGGGACGAGATGCCCGGCGCGGCAGAGGGCGATCAAGGGCTGGCGGAGGAGGCTATTTATCTTGGCCGGCTGATCGCGTCATTGCTGCCCGATGAGCCTGAGCCGAAGGGCCTGCTTGCGCTCATGCTCTATTGCCATGCCCGCCGAGCCGCCCGGCGCGACGAGTACGGCAAGTTCGTACCTCTAAAGCAACAGGATAGCGGCAAATGGTCGCGCGATATGATTATCGAGGCCGAACAGCTTTTGACATTGGCCTCGCGCGCCGCGACATTCGGGCAATATCAGTGCGAAGCCGCCATCCAGTCGGTGCATGTCCAGCGTGCGATTACAGGCATAACCAACCACAAGGCGCTGTTGGCGCTGTACGACCTTCTGGTGGCGCAATGCCCGACGGTCGGCAATCTGGTAAGCCGCGCGGCGATGTTGCTGGAGGCGGGCGACGCACAATGCGCGCACGAGGCGCTCGCAGCGCTACCCCCGGACCTGACAGCACGATATCAGCCATTCTGGGTGACATCCGCTTTTGTCGCGCTGGAGTTGGAGGAAAGCGCTCGCGCAAAAGCCGCCTTCGAAACGGCAATTGCACTGACCGAAGATCCTGCCGTTCGGACATTCCTGACCGGACATGCGCAGCGGGCTACCGGTTGAGCGCTGCCTGGGCGGCCGAAAAGCGAGCCTCGCCTTCGCCCCGGATGAGCGCATAGCTGACCCCGCGCCCGTCGAGTTCAGCCTTGCAAAGTTGGAAAAAATGCGCGCGCTCTTCGGGTTTTGCATAGACACGCAATCCGTCGTCGACAAATGGCAGGTCGATGTCGAGCAGCAGATAGAGGTCGGCATGGCCGGTAAAGCGGTCGAACCACGGATCGCGCCGATAGCCCTTTTTTTGGCCGAACATCATTTCGGCCCAGACAGCGGTGATGAGCGGGTCGGTATCGAACAGGACATATTCCGAGCCGAGTTCGACCGCCCGCGCGGCAGCCGCGCGATTCATCGTGTCCTGTGTCTCGGCAATGTGGACCAGCTCCGCAATGCCGATATCGGTGCCATGCGCCTCGCAATAGGCGCGGCCATATTCGGGAACAACCTCGCAGCCCAAATGGGACGCCAGCCGCGTGGCCAGCGTCGATTTGCCAGTGCTTTCGGGACCGTGAAGGCAGATGCGTTTGGTCATGCTATCGCGCGTAGCGCCTTTTCAGGTTCGCACGAAGATACGAAAATGGAGAATTTGTCCGATTGGCGATTTACATCAGGTGCATCGTGTAAATTTGGATGTGTCAAAATTGAAAGCGCTTCGCGCCGGGTTCGCGCGTCATCTTCGTGTCTTCGTGCGAACCTAATTTTTCTCTGCCTTCCGCCATTCGATCAGCCCAGCGACCGCCAGCACCAGAAAAACGCCGTACAGCCCTGCGGTAAGGTACAATTGCTTCACCACATAAAGCGGGATCGAGATCAGGTTGACGACGATCCACCAGTGCCAGTTTTCAACGAACCGTCGTGTCATCAATATCTGCGCCGCCACCGACAGCATCGCCACCGTTGCGTCCCAATAGGGCAGGCTGGTGCCGGTATAGCGTGCCTTTAGAGACCCCCCTGCGGGCGTCGGCCCAGGCGCCG
>JACVCM010000031.1:20252-34339 GCA_016742125.1 Sphingomonadaceae bacterium
CATGAAGAAGCCCCATGAGGCGATCAGCGCGAGCGACCCGGCGATCCACCCGGCATTGCCGAGGCGCGTCAGGCGCCTGACGACGATTTCACCGGCATCCGCCCTGTTGCGGTTCCAGCTCCACCAGCCATAGAGGTTCACGGCAACGAAAAATAGCTGGAGCCCGGCGTCGCTATAGAGCTTTGCGTCGCGGAAAATCACGAAATAGAGCGCGACCATGACAATCGCGACCGGGAAATTCCACACCGACCGCCGGATAATCAGGATGATGTTGGCAATCCCGAACAGGACGGCGACGATTTCGATGGCACTCATGGCGTAAGCTGTTGCCAGCGCGCTACGCTAAAATCCAGCCAATTACGGTTCGCGCTGTATACCCTGTGCAGTCTGCCCGAATGGCCGGTTCAGCCGGACGATTTTCAGGTTCAAGATTGCGGCGAAACTGACCCAGACAAAATATGGCACGATCAACCAGCTTGCCAGCTCCGAAAAGGGCCGCAGGAAAATGAGCATCATTAGCACCGATATCCAGAGGAACACGACCTCGATCAGCGCCCAGTCGGGGCGTTTGAAAGTGAAGAACAGCGGCGACCATAGGAAATGGCCGACAAAATTTACCGCATATAGAATGACGATCGCGTTGCGGCCTGCGTCATCTGTGGCACCTTCCCAGGCGAGGATGGCCGCCCATGCGGCCAGGCCGAGAATAAGCGTCCATGCGGGCCCGAAAAGCCAGTCGGGCGGCTGCCAGCTCGGCTTTTTGAGATTGCGGTACCACGGCCCGATGCTGGTCAGAATGCCGCCAAGGCCGCCTAGAAGAATGGCCCAGACGATGGCCATGATGATGTGAGTGTCGGGCATGAGCTAACTATGAAGGTCAATGGTGGTAAGCACAACCGGCCAGGGCAAGAAATGTTCGATCTTCACGGTCTGTTTGGCACGGGATCGGTCGCGCGCTCCACGGCCAGTCCGGCTGTAAAACCGTGGACGACGGTCGACACCACGACGGCCATTGCAACCACGGCCCATAATTGCCCGGCATCGGGGATGTCGGCATGTGTTGCGGCATAGGCAAGATAATAGATCGAGCCCACGCCTCGTATGCCATAGAATGCGACGACGAAACGCTCGCGTGTTTTCAATCCGCTTGCCGCAAGCGATAGCCATGCAGCCAGCGGACGGATGAGGAATATCAATGCGATCGCGATGGCGGCAAGGGGCCAACTGACATAGGGCAGCAACGAGGGGATCGCCGCGCCGAGCGCGAACAGCAGCAATGCGGTCAGCGCCCGTTCCAGCGCCTCGACAAAATCGTGCAACTTTGCGTGATATTCATGGCCTGTTTCCGACCGGCGGAGCGTCAGTCCCGCCACGAATACGGCGATGAAGCCATAGCCTTCGGCCAGTTCGGTCACACCATAAACGATGAGCACCCCGGCCAATGCTACCAGACCCGATTCGGTTTTGGACAGGGCATTTTTCCGTGGCCAGTCGAAGAGCAATTTTGCCACCAGCCAGCCAATGACAAGTCCACACGCTGTGCCAATCGCTATCCGATAGCCGACATCGATGGCCAGCCATTCGCCGATCAGTTCCGCCGATGATCCGCCCGCCGCCATCAATGCCAGAGCCAGATACAGAAAGGGGAAGGCAAGGCCGTCGTTCAACCCCGCTTCGGTCGTGAGCGTGAAGCGCACCGGATGCTCGCCACCCTCAAGCGGCGGTCCGACCTGAACATCGGAGGCCAGCACCGGGTCGGTCGGCGCGAGGACGGCGCCAAGCAGCAATGCTGTCGCCACCGCCATCCCTGTAAGCACGCCCGCAAATGCGACAGCTGCGATGGTCAGGGGCATGGTTATGGCAAGCAGGCGGATCGTGGGGTTCCATATCCTCCACGCGCGCAATCTGTCGATGCGGATGCCTACACCGAACAGGCCGATGATGACGCACATCTCGCTCACCAACTCCCAGATTTTGGGCGAAGCAACCGGATCGAGCGGCGCGGGCGCGCCCGGAATGAGCGCGACCGAGAGATAGCCTGCGCCGATGAGCAAGGCAGAACTCGCAGGCTCGCGGCCGGATATCCATCGCGGCAACCAGTGCGATAACAGAATTGCCGCACCCAGCGCGGCCAGCAAGATGTGATAAAATGTGAATTCGAACATTCGGAAGCCGTGCGCAACTAACCCCACCGCAGGGGCATTGGTTCCGACGACCCCATGATGGGCCTATACCACCGCCGAAAAAATGTCCCGATCATTCAGGGTGCCGGTGATTGCGCTGGCCCGATTGACGCGGG
Source organism: Sphingomonadaceae bacterium (assembly GCA_016742125.1). Taxonomy (GTDB): domain Bacteria; phylum Pseudomonadota; class Alphaproteobacteria; order Sphingomonadales; family Sphingomonadaceae; genus Sphingorhabdus_B. The sequence goes on from JACVCM010000031.1 coordinate 22,552, forward strand.
GCCTGCGCCGTGCAATCTTTTCTATCGGGATAAGGAGAGGAAGATGGCTGATAAAGCTGAAAAAAAGTCGGGGGAGAAGAAGGCCAGGAAGAAGGGCGCGCCTTTCTCCGGCATGGCGCAGGGGGCTTTCGACGCCGCCAACGACGCGACGATGGCACTGGGACCGCTGGCGGGCCTCGCGCGCGAGGATTTCATCGGTGCCATCGGCCTGATGCTGCGGCAGACCGCCACCAATCCCGACAAGGCGTTCAAGGCTGCGGGCGATTTCAGCGAAGATGTCATCAAGATCATGACCGGGCAGTCGGACCTTGCCCCCGACCCCAAGGACAAACGGTTCATGGACCCGGCGTGGCGTTTCAACCCATTTTTCAAGGCGGGCGCGCAATATTATCTGGCGGTGCAGAAGGGGGTGAAGAGCTATATTGCCGACCTTGAGCTCGACGCACTCGAACGCGACCGCGCCAATTTTGTCAGCCAGATGATCGTCGATGCACTGGCCCCGACCAACAGCCTGATCGGCAATCCGACCGCGCAAAAGCGGCTGGTGGATTCGGGCGGGTTGAGCCTCATCAAAGGCCTGAAAAACGCCTATAACGACATGGTCCACAACGACATGATGGTGAGCCAGGTCGACAAGCGTCCGTTCAAGCTGGGCGAGAATGTCGCGACGTCGAAAGGCGCGGTGGTTTACCGCGACGAGCGCTTCGAGCTGATCCAGTACGCGCCGACCACGGACAAGGTGTGGAGCATCCCCCAGCTCACCATCCCGCCGCAGATCAACAAGATGTACATCAACGACCTCAGCCCTGAAAAGTCGGTCGTGAAGTATCAAACCGATCACGGCATCCAGCCCTTCATGATTTCCTGGCGCAACCCGCAGGGCGACCAGGGCGATTGGGGCATGGCGGAATATATCGACAGCTGCCTTACCGCGCTTGACGTGGTGTGCGAGATTAGTGGTAGCGACAAGGTCAATGTTTCGGGCGGCTGTTCGGGCGGGCAGACAATGTCGGTGCTGCTGTCGAAACTGGCGAGCATGGGCGACGATCGTGCCAATGCGATCACGATGATGGTCTGCGTGCTCGAGCCAAAGCCCGGCGATACAGAGGCCTCTTCGCTGGTGTCGCATAACGGCATTGCGCTGGCGCGGCAACGCGCGGCAAAGAAGGGCGTGATCGAGGGATCGAGCCTGGCGCGCGGCTTTGCGTGGCTGCGGCCGAACGACCTGATCTGGAATTATGTCATCAACAATTACCTGCTCGGCGAAGACCCGCCGGCGTTCGACATTTTGTTCTGGAATGCCGATGCGACCAACCTGTCGTCAAGCCTGATGGGCGATTTCCTCGAACTGTTCGAGGCCAATGCCTATGCTGCGCCGGGGACGTTCGAGGTGGCGGGGCATACACTCGACCTGACCAGGGTGACCGGCGACATGTTCATCCTGGGCGGCACCACCGACCATATCACCCCGTGGCAGGCCTGCTACCGCTCCACGCAATTGTTCGGCGGCAAGAATATCGAGTTCATCCTGAGCCAGGCAGGGCACATGCAGGCGATCCTCAACCCCCCGGGCAATCCCAAGGCGAAATATTGGAAGCATTCCAAGGGCAAGACGCCTGCGGATGTGAAGGAATGGATGAAAGGCACCGAGGAAGTCGCCGGAAGCTGGTGGCCCTACTGGATGGAATGGCTCCACGCGCGCTCGGGCAAGGAAGTGGCCGCGCCGGGTGGGCTGGGGAGCAAGGCCTATCCGGCGATGGAGGCGGCACCGGGGATGTATGTTTTGGAGTGAGCTTTGAATGCCCACCATTCATCGCCAGAACGGTTTTCGCTTCTACTTCTTCAGTCACGAGCCCAATGAGCCGCCGCATGTACATGTCGACAAAGGCGAAGCGACAATCAAGGTTTGGCTGGATAGCCTGCACGTCGCAAAGAGCCGAGGCTTTCGCGCGCACGAGATTTCTGGCATAATCGACATGGTTACGGAACACAGCGAGATGTTCACGGAGAAATGGCATGAATATTTCAGCTAAGATCACCGACGAGCGGGTTCTCGATGTGCGGTTCGACGAGCATAGCCTGATTGTCGATTTGATGGACGGGCGGACTATTTCAGCGCCATTGGCTTGGTATCCGCGTTTGGCGAATGCATCGCTGGAACAGCGCATGCATTGGGAAAAGTGCGGCGGTGGTTTCGGCATCCATTGGCCTGATGTTGATGAGGACTTGAGCACCGAAGGACTGTTGCGAGGTGCACCAGCAGCAAAAGCCGCTTGATTTAGACATCGTGGGGACAAAATTTCTATTCAAGGCGAATGACGACGTCCTGTCGCACTGTGGTTGTTCAGATCAACCAGCGATGTCCACGGGGCAACTGGATTGCCCTTGGTGCGGTTGCGGATGGCTAATTAGTTGCTCGAACTGCAAAAAGGCATTCACTTTTGCCGAAGTCCGAGAATGCGATCAATCGCTGGTGGAATTAGGATTGGCGGAAGCGCGGTCACGGGGTTTGGAAAATATCACCGATGTCGATGTCGCAGATTGGGCCGAGGGTATGCGGGACATGCTCGATTGTTTCGAAATCGGCGACATCGTTGTTATCTCGACGGTTCATACTGGAAGGTAGATTCCGAAAACATCGAATTCGAAGGCTATTTTGCGCGCCACAAATTGGACCGCCTGCCTCATCAAGAAGCATTGGCCGATCCGCGTCGGCTAAGGTCAGTCCTAGGGGATCAAAATTACTGGTTGGACCGTGCATTGCCGGACCAGGACGTAAACTAAGAGCATAAGTTCCCATTAGCCCTTGCGCCATCTAACCGTTCGGTTAAACCATCGATATCGACCCGAAAATGGGGGTAGGGGCAACATATATGACTAAGGGCCGCGAGCCGAGTTTTAGCATGGAAACCGTCGATGGCCGCGTTTTGCGGGTTGCGGTCTGGCGCTCCACCAAGCCCACCGGCAAGCTTCCCGTCCTGTTCTTCAACGGCATCGGGGCGAATATCGAGGCGATGGCGCCGCTGGCGGATCATCTGGCCGACCGCGATTTCATCTCCTTCGACATGCCCGGTGTGGGCGGGTCTCCAGATCCGGTGGTGCCGTACAACCCGATCCTCATGGCCCGGATTTCGGCGTTGTTGCTCGACCGGTTCGACATGCCGCTGGTCGACGTCATCGGCATCAGCTGGGGCGGGGGGATGGCGCAGCAATTTGCCATCCAGAATGGCGCGCGGGTCAACAAACTGATCCTCGTGGCGACCAGTGCGGGCATGTTGATGGTGCCGGGCAATCCTGCTGCTCTGACCAAGATGGCCGACCCGCGCCGCTATATCGACCCCGATTTCATGGCCAAGCATTTCAAGACGCTGTATGGCGGGATGGTGGGCGGCAAGTCGGGCCATATCAACCGGCTGAAGCCGCCGTCGAAAACCGGCTATTTCTACCAGTTGCTAGCGATGCTCGGCTGGACCAGCGCGCCGTTCCTGCCGTTCATGCGCACTCCGACCCTGATCATGATGGGCGGCGACGACCAGATCGTTCCAGTGGCCAACGGCAAGTTCCTGAATTTCCTCATTCCCGACAGCGAATTGCTGGTGATCGAGGATGGCGGGCATCTGTTCCTGCTCAGCCATGTTGAGGAGAGCATCGCGGCGATCCGCGGATTTCTCGACCGTGCGGCAGAGGATGCGCGGAAGGCTGCCTGACAAAGCTTTGCATGCACATATCTGTGATATTTGCGTCACAGCTTTGCCGCTAAATTGGCGGAAATGCTGAATTTGCGTGGAGTGTTTTGTTAAACTCCTCTAACTAAAGAGAGAGTTCTGGCGCTCTGCCCGAAATCAATTCCCCCAAGCGGACCAACCCGCAAAAAGTCTTAAGAGGAACAACATGAAATCGATCCATATGCTGCTCGCCAGTGCCGCCGTGCTTGTCGCGCCGACCACGGCTGCTTTCGCTCAAGACGGTGAGGCCGTAGAGGCTCAGGATACCGCAGTGCAGGAAGAAGAAGCTTTCTCCGACAATGAAATCATCGTCACCGCCACGCGCCGTGACCAGGCCGCGCAGGACGTGCCGTTGGCTGTCAGCGTCGTCGGTGGTGAACAGCTCGCCAATGCCGGTGTCGTCGATATTCGCGGCATACAGCAGCTTGCGCCTTCGCTGAAGACCACCACCGGGCAATCGTCCGCGACCGGTGCGGTGCTGAACATTCGCGGCATCGGCACCGCCGGCGACAACCCCGGCTTCGAACCTGCCGTTGGTGTGTTTATCGATGGTGTATTCCGCTCGCGCGCCGGTGTGGCGCTGGCCGAACTGCCCCCGATCGAGCGCGTCGAAGTGCTGCGCGGGCCGCAGGGCACATTGTTCGGACGCAACACGTCGGCAGGTGCGCTCAACATCACCACGCAAAAGCCGAAGTTCGAATTGGGCGGCTATGTCGAGGCGAGCTATGGCAATTTCGATGAAATCGAGGTCAAGGCAGGGATCACCGGACCGGTATCCGAACTGGCTGCCCTTCGCCTCGACGGCGGCTATCACAAGCGCGACGGCTACATCACGGACGTCAACAGCGGGAACAAGATCAACAATATCGACCGTTATTTCGTACGCGGACAGGCCCTGTTCGAAAATGACGATGTCAGCTTCCGCCTGATCGGCGATTATGCGAAGACCGATGAAGTCTGCTGCGGTGCTGTCAATACGCAAAGCGGCTTTACCGTTCCGTTGACCAATACCGACAATATCATCGCACGGATCGCCACGTCGGCGCTCAACCCCATTGCGGGCACCCCTGCGCTGGGCGGCGCGGTGGGCCGCGTTGGCACGCCTGCCTATACCCGTGGCAGCCGTCTGATGGCGGTCAGCCCCGGCCGTGACCTGACGGAAAAGGTTGATGAATGGGGCGTTTCGGGCGAGCTGAACTGGGATTTCGGCGGCGCGACGCTGACCTCGATCACCGCCTATCGCGACTGGGACGCACGGCGTAACCAGGATATCGACTTCAGCGGCGTCGACCGTGCCTATCGCGACAATTATCGCACCGGCATCAAGGATTTCACGCAGGAAATCCGTCTGCAGGGCACTGCCTTCAACGACAGCGTCGACTGGCTTGTCGGCGGCTTTTACCTGAATGAAAAGCTGACGCTGACCGACACGGTTCGGTTTGGCGCGCAGGCAAACCAATATGTCGATACGATCATTCGGGGTCTGACAACCAGCGCGACGCTGCCGACCGGTGCCCAGGTTTTCGGAACGCTTGGTCCGACGGTTCCGCACCTTGGGCAGGTTATGCTGGCGACCGATCCTGTGTTGCTGGGCCAGGCTCTCACCAACCCGGCGACATTTGCGCTCTTCAATACGCCCATTCCGGGGTCGGTAGCGGGGTCGGGCCAGGTCGCCGACAATTATCGCGTGAAGACAGACGCAATTGCACTGTTCACACACAATATCATCAATTTCACCGACAATCTGTCGTTGACCCTCGGCCTGCGGTATAACCGTGAAACGAAGGACATCGATACCAACCTTAACTCGGTGGTGCCCACCTGTTCCTTCTTCCAGTCGGCGAACGGGCAGCAGTGGCTCAGCGAACTGTCGACCAATCCGGCGGGGCTGGGCGCGGTCGCCACGGCGGTATTGCTGCTGGGCTGCAACCCCACGGTAAACAGCGAATTCAACGGCATCCGTTCGGACGACCGGACCGAAACCGAGTTCACCGGCACCGCGCGTTTGGCGTATAAGGTCAACGAAGACGTTCTGGTATTCGGCGGCTATGACCGTGGGTATAAATCGGGCGGTTACAATCTCGACCGCGGCAGCTTCGATTCTGTCTTGCTCGGCGGTGACGGCGCGCAGTTGACCGATCTCGAATTCGGAAACGAGACCGTGGACAGCTACGAAGTCGGCATCAAAACCAACTTTACCCGGCAGTTCCAGTTCAACGCCTCCTTCTTCTACTCGGACTTCAAGGGCTATCAGTCCAACCGTTTCCTGGGGAACAGCTTTGTCGTGCTCAACTATGACAAGCTGGTGTCGAAGGGTGTCGAACTGGAAAGCATCATCCGTCCGCATCCGGACCTCGCGTTCAACCTCGGCTACAGCTATGTCGATGCCAAGGTGACCGATCCGCTTGCCGGGGCCGACAATGGCCGTCAGGCATCCAACCAGCCGAAGCACACGATTACCGGAGCCATGACCTGGACGCCGGAAATCAGCGCGGGCGTTAACGGTCTCTTCCATGCCGACTTCCGCGTGAACAGCGACGCTTTCCCGTTGAATGATCCGCTTGCGCGACGTTTCACCGGCAATGATGGCTTTGGCATCGTGAACCTGCGTGCCGGTATCAACTTCGGCGATGGCAAGTACAGCATCGAAGGCTATGTCGAAAATCTGTTCGACACCTATTACAACATCACCGCCTTCCCGATCCCGGAACAAGGCGCGAGCTTCGCGGTTTATCCATCGCCGCCTCGCTTCTATGGAGTGAAGGTTGGAGCCAAATTCTAAGCACTCTAGAATTTGATTACCGGGGTCGGGGCACATTAGTGTTCCGGCCCTTTCCTTTTGTGCAAAGCGCGCTAGCCTGCCGACTCAGAGGGGACAGGCATGCGGCATATTGCGATAATCGGATCGGGCCCTGCGGGCTATTACACGGCTGAGGCTGCGCAAAAGAAATTCGGCGACGATGTGCGCGTCGACATCATCGATCGCCTGCCGGTGCCATTCGGCCTGATCCGCTTTGGCGTCGCACCCGACCACCAGTCGATCAAGGCCGTCTCCGGACGCTATGAGAAAGTGGCGCTGTCCGACAATGTCCGGTTCGTTGGCAATGTGACCGTCGGCAAGGATATCAGCATCGATGAACTGCAATCGCTTTACGATGCGGTAGTGCTGGCCACCGGTGCCCCCAATGACCGGCAGTTGGACATTCCGGGAGCGGATTTGCCGGGGGTGTTCGGAAGTGCGGCCTTTGTGGGCTGGTATAATGGCCACCCGGATTTTGCGGATTTGACGCCCCATCTGGATGGCAAACATGTTGTGGTCATCGGCAACGGCAATGTCGCATTGGACGTGGCGCGGATATTGTCGAAGACGCGCGCCGAATTTATAGGATCGGATATTGTCGGCCACGCTCTCGATGCCCTCGAAACCGCCCATACCGAAGACATCACCATATTGGGACGGCGCGGGCCGCACCAGATTGCGATGACCCCCAAAGAGCTTGGCGAACTGGGGCATCTCGCCCGCGCCACTCCACGCGTCGACAGGGCCGATTTCCCCGACGAGGGGGACGATGCCCTGCTGGAGCCGGGCATGCGCAAATCAGTGACCCATTTGCGCGAATTCGGGTCGATCCCGGAGGCCTATCGCGCCGACAAGCCGGTCAGCATCAACTTCGATTTCTTTGCAGCACCAGTGGCGATCGAGGGCGACGGCAAGGTCGAACGCATCATTGTCGAGACCACAAAGCTCGACGACCGGCTTCGCAGCGTCGGGACGGGCGAAACCTATACGATCGATTGTTCGATGGTCATCAGCTGTATCGGCTATCAGACACCAGCCATCGAAGGCGTTCCCTATGAGCATGGAAGGGGCCGCTTCGCCAGCGTTGACGGCCGCATTTTGCCGGGCTTGTATTGCGTCGGCTGGGCCAGGCGGGGACCGAGCGGGACGATCGGCACCAACCGGCCCGACGGCTATGCCATTGTCGATCTTGTTGCAGAGGACCAGCCCAGAGGAGTGGGGAAGGCGGGGCGTCCCGGCCTTGATGAGTTGCTCGACCGGCGGGGTGTACAGGTCGTCAAATTTAGCGACTGGAAAAAGATCGAGGAAGCCGAGATCGCCCGTGCGCGCGAGGGCGCACCGCGCGAGAAATTTGTGCGGATCGAGGATATGATTGCAGCGCAAGGATAATTTTTTCGCTGTCATGATAATCACATCAAAGCCCGATTAGGGTTGTGACATTCAGATTCACATGCAGGCGTTTTTTCCATGATCGATCGAATAGGCATCATTACCGGCGTGGATGCCGAGGCGGCGGCGCTTTTCCCGGGGCAGAGCTCGGAGGGCGAACCGCTCCACGGCTTTCTGGTGCGGCAGGTCCGACATGCAGACAAGGATATCGCCATCACCTGTAGCGGTATTGGCAAGGTCAACGCAGCGATGGCGGCGATGATGCTGGTCGAACATTATCATGTCCAACTGCTCCTCGTGGTCGGGACGGCCGGTAAATTGAGCCCCATCGAAGGCGACTGCTTCCAGATTACCGAGGCAGTTCAGGGCGACTATGGCGCGTCGCGGCATGATCGCTTCGCCCATTATACGGCCGGCGCGTGGCCGATAGGCGAGGCGCATGTCGAGCCCTTCCGCGCCTTGGCGATGCCCGACATCGGCCTCCCCAAAGTGCGGATTATCAGCGGTGACAGTTTTGTCGAAAGCCCCGATCACGGTCGGCGGCTATATGAGGCACTGAACGGTGACCTGATCGACATGGAGGTGGCTGCGGTTGCACAGGCCGCCGCAAGAATGGACCTGCCCTGGGCGGCGGTCAAGGCAACGACCGACAATGCGGATGGCGACAGCAGCGGCGATTTCCAGAGCAATCTGAAGCGCGGCGCGCGTATAGCAGCAGATGCCGTCGAAAGGATGATCGGGGCTTTCTAATCCTCCCCATCTTGCAAAGATGGGGAGGGGGACCGCGCAGAAGGCGTGGTGGAGGGGCATCTGTCGTTGCTGCCCCTCCGTCACCCAATGCTTGCACATTGGCTGCCACCTCCCCATCTCTGAGAAATGGGGAGGATTTTGCTAGATCAAAAGCCCCACCGCGTGGATGACGATCCCCGCCATGCCGCCCACCAGGGTTCCATTGATGCGAATGAACTGGAGGTCGCTGCCGACCGCATTTTCGACGCGGTCAGTGATGGTGGAAGCATCCCAGCGCGCCACGGTCTCGGAAACCAGGGTAACGATATTGTCGCCATAATTTTCGGTGGTGCCGACAATGGCCCGCCGGGCGAAGCGGTTGATCTGGTGCTTGAGGCGGGCGTCTTCCTGTAATGTGCTGCCCAGCTTTATGAGCGCGTCGCCAAAGCTGCCGGCCAGCGCCGCATCAGGATTGCGCGCGGCTTTCAGCAGGCCTGCGCGGCCCTGATCCCACAAGCTGTTGATCCATTTGCTCATCGCCGGATTTTCGAGGAGCTGGCCCTTCCAATGCGCGACCTTCGCCTGTAATTCCTTGTCATGCCGCAAATCATGCGCCAGACTGGCAAGGCCTTCTTCGCCCTTCTCACGCAAGGGATGATCGGGATCCGCAGCCATATCGTGCAGCAACTTGTTCAGCCCGTTGACGATGGCGTTCGCAAGCCTGTCGTCGAGGCCCGTCCAGCGCATGATCGTATTGGCGCGTTCCTCTACCATTTCGCGGATCAGATGCTCATTCGCCTCCAGTGTTTTCGACGCCCATTTGATGATGCTGTCGAGCACCGGCACATGCCGACGTTCCTTGATCATCGCGGTCAAAAGCTGGCCCAGCAGCGGCGCGATGTCGAGCTTGTCGAGCTGCTTGCGGATGGCGTCCTTGGCAACGCCGCCAAGCCGTTCATCGTCCAGGGAGGCGATAATATCCCCCATCAGCCGCGATGCGCCCATCCGCATCCGTCCTTCGCCACCGGCCGGCGCGCTGAGGAATTTGCCCATCGCGCCTGCTACATCCATGCGCTGCACGCGGCGGGCCACGACCTTGGTGGTCAGGAAATTGGAGCGCAGGAAGCTCGCGAGCGTGCGACCCAGCCTTTCCTTGTTGTTGGGAATGATCGCGGTGTGCGGAACCGGAATGCCCAGCGGATGCCGGAACAGTGCGGTGACGGCAAACCAGTCAGCCAGCCCCCCGACCATCCCGGCTTCGGCGAAAGCGCGCAGGAAACCCCAATGCCCCTGATAACGGGTCTCCATATAATTGCCCGCGACGAACAGCAGGGCCATGAATAACAGAAGCCCAGTGGCAATGACCCGCATTTGCCGCAACTCGGCATCGCGTTCGGCATAGCGGGTCTTTTCGGACTGGCCCAGTTGACTGACGGATTTCACATCAATGCCCTAGCGCAAGGCACCCGTTGCTGCAAAGGGACCAATCACTCCGCTGGCTGCAATCCGCCAAGATCGCCCTTGCCGTCGTTGGACTTGCCCGAAATGGCGGCGACTTCTTTCTCGCCATGCTTTTCAGGATCGTAGGTTAGCAGGCGGGTGCGCAGCCATGGACCCATCCGCTTTTCAAGGCCGTCGGCAAGGCTGAAACCGGCAGGTACGATGAGCAAAGTGAGCAGCGTCGAGACGATCAGCCCGCCGATCACCACTGTACCCATCGGCGCGCGCCATTGCCCGTCGCCGCCCAGCGAGATTGCTGTCGGGATCATCCCAGCGGTCATCGCGACTGTGGTCATGACAATCGGCTGCGCGCGCTTATGCCCGGCCTCCATAATCGCCTGGAATTTCGGTACACCGCGGGCCATTTCCTCGATTGCAAAGTCTATCAGCAAAATCGAGTTTTTGGCCACGATGCCAAACAGCATCAGTACGCCGATAAACACCGGCATCGAAATCGGCTGTTGAACGATCCCCAGCGCCATCAAGCCACCCAGCGGCGCGAGAAGCAGCGACCCCATGTTCACTAGCGGCGACATGAAGCGGTGATAAAGCAGCACCAGAACCGCAAAGACGAGCAATGTTCCGGACACCAGCGCGACGAGGAAGTCGCGTTGCATCTCGGCCTCCCATTCCTGACTGCCAAAGGGAGCGCGTGACACTCCCGTGGGCAGGTTTTGCATGATGGGCAGCTTGTTGATCACCGCATCGGCTTGCGAGGAGACAACGCCCGGGGCGAAATCGGCACCGACAAAGATACGGAAATTCTGGTTACGCCGCTGCACCGTCGTCGGTCCCGAACCGAAACTGATGTCCGCAACACGCGACAGTGGTACAGAGCCGCCGCTCGCGGTCTGGACGGGCAGGTTGCGGATGACATCGAGGCTCTGGCGGCTTTCCTTCGCGAGCATCACGCGGATAGGAATCTGCCGGTCGGATAGCGAGAATTTGGCGCTGTTCTGATCGATGTCGCCAAGTGTCGCGATGCGGATGGTCTGGCTGAGCGCGGCGGTGGTCACACCGAGCTGCGCGGCCAAGTCGGTACGCGGCGTGATGATGAGCTCGGGACGTTGCAGGTCGGCGGCGATGCGCGGCGACCGCACTTCCTTCAGGCCTTTCATCTGCTCGACCAAGGTCACGGCTGTCTTGTCAAGCAATGCAGGATCCGAGCCCGACAGCATTACCGAAACATCGCGGCCCGACCCGCCGCCGCCCGGACCGAAGGCCTGGAAAGACACACGGGCGTCGGCAATCTGGCTCAGTCGCGGTGTCAGGGCCTGCTCGAATTCCTGGCTGGTCCGCTCACGATCCTTCTTGAGCGTGATGAAAATGCTGCCGCTGCCTTCACGAACGCTGATAAGCGCGGTGTCAACCTCAGGCTGAGCCTCGACAATCTCGGCTGCCTGATCGGCTACGGCCCGTGTTTGGTCGAGCGTCGTTCCCGGAACCATCTCGATCCGCACGCGGCTGAAATCCTGATTTCCGGTCGGGAAAAACTGTTTGGGCAGGACGACGAGCAAGCCTATCGTTGCCAGCAGCGATACAAAGCCCAGGCCCATCATCCAGCGGCGATGGCCGAGCGACCAGCGCAGGATTTTCATATAACGGTCCATCATCGGACCTTCGGCATGTTCGGCGACCCCTCCGG
>JACVCM010000125.1 GCA_016742125.1 Sphingomonadaceae bacterium
GGATACCGATGCCGTAAAAGGCAATGGCGGAGGACCTTTTTTCAGGAGCGACGCTGTCGCTGATTAGCGAATGCGCTGCGGGCGTACATCCAGCCTCGCCGACACCGACGCCGATGCGTGCGAGCAACAACTGGACGAAATTCTGGGCCATGCCGCAAAGAGCAGTCATCACCGACCAGGCTGCCAGCGATACCGAAATCAGGCCAACGCGGTTGGTCCGGCTATTGTCGGCATAACGAGCAATGGGAATTCCAAGCAAGGTATAGAATAGCGCGAAGGCAAGCCCTGTCATGAGCCCGATTTGCGTATCCGACAGACCGAGGTCGCGGCTGATGGGCTCGGCAAGGATGTTGACGATCTGCCGGTCGAGGAAATTCAGGACATATACGATCATCAATATCCATAGCAGTATCCTGGGATCGGTGATGTCGTCGGCTCTGCGCCCCGGCGCTGCGCCATCGTCCATGAAGTTTCTCCTCTTTCTCCACGGCAGTTATCCAGCAATATTGCGGCTTGTCAAAGCATTGGGAGCATTTTCAAAAGACAATCGTTTGTACGTCGATACGCCGACATCACGCAACAGGTGCGTGAAATCGGGCAGCCTGATATAGCGCCCATTGACTGTTCGGGGGCACAAGTCTTTGGAGACAATATGACCACCCGCGAAACGACGGCTCTTCTCCCCCTCAACGACATCGATCTAGACCTGTCGCTCGGCGACCGGGCAATGGTCCTAGGCTATGGCGCCGTCCAATGGCCATGGCTGCTGCGATCGTTGCACGGCGGGCGCAAGGCCGACAAGGCGGCGTTGCTTGCCTATCTCGACCTGCCGCAGGACGCCTTGCCCAATCTGGGAAGCTGGAAGGCCGACACGAACTTTCTGTGGCATATCGTGCGCGCCATAGAGGAGATGCGCCCCGCGCAGGTGGTCGAACTGGGCTGCGGCGCTTCCAGCTTTGTCATCGCCCGCGCGCTGCAAAAATTCGGTGGCGGCAATCTGGTGAGTTACGATCAGCACCGCGAATTTGCCTCGATAACGCAGGAATGGGTGCGTGAAAATGGTATGACCGTAGACATCCGTCATGCGCCGTTGGGACCGTCACCGGTCGGCTGGGCCGGCCATTGGTACCAGTTGGTCGACGTGCCGACCGAGATCGACCTCTTGGTCGTAGACGGCCCGCCCTGGGCTATCCACCCGCATGTCCGGGGTGCGGCGGCCAGCCTGTTTCCGCGTCTCAAGTCCGGCGGAAGGGTATTGCTCGATGATGCCGCCCGCCCCGGAGAACGAGTCGTCGCCCGCCGGTGGCGTAATGAACATCGCAATATGCGTTTCATCCTCGACAGCACGGGTGCCAAGGGCACGCTGATCGGATTCAAGCTTCCCGGCTAGAGTTTTGTCGAGCGTTCATCGCTGATCATGTCCCCGGCAAGGTCAAGGCCTGCCTTGCCGCGTGCGGCGGTGTGCGCCGGAGCATGGGGCGGTTCGACAAATTCCGGCTCCTCGACTTCGAGCATGCCTTCCCATTTGGTGATAACCGAGGTGGCTACGGCGTTGCCGACGACATTGGTCGCGGTGCGGCCCATGTCGAGGAACTGGTCGATTGCGAGGATCAAGGCGACCCCTTCGACCGGAAGATCGAACATGGCGAGGGTGCCGGTAATCACCACCAGCGATGCACGAGGAACCGCTGCAACACCTTTCGATGAAATCATCAGGGTAAGCAGAATCAGGATTTGCGTGCCAATCGAGAGGTCGATGCCATAGGCCTGCGCGATGAAAATCGTCGCAAAGCTCATATACATCATCGAACCGTCGAGATTGAAGCTGTAGCCCAAGGGCAGCATGAAACCGGAAATGCGCCGCGGCACGCCGAAGCGGTCGAGTTGTTCGAACAGCTTGGGTAGCGCCGCTTCCGATGAGGCGGTCGAGAAAGCGATCAGCATCGGTTCGCGAATGTAACGGATCAGCGTCCAGATGCGCCGTCCGAGGAACAGTGCGCCAAGGCTCAGCAATATCGCCCACAGCAATGTCAGCGAGAGATAAAATTCGGTCACAAGTTCAAGATAGGTGCCGAGAATCGCCAATCCGCTTTTGGCGACCACCCCGGCCAGTGCGCCGAAAACGGCGATAGGGGCATAGCGCATGACATAATGTGTGATCTGCAGCATCATTTCCGCAAGCGCTTCCGCCCCGCGTACAAGCGGCGCGCCCTTTTCGCCAAGGGCCGAAAGCGCCACGCCAGCGAACAGCGAGAACACCAGTATCTGCAGGATATTATTGGTCGCCAACGCTTCCAGCGCGTTTTTCGGGAAGATCGAAAGCATGAACTCCCAGAAATCCAGTTTTTTGACTTCGCCGATATTGGCGGCGGCGCTGGCGACGGTGTCGACCGGCGCACCGACGCCCGGCTGGAAGATATTGACCATCAGCAGGCCGAGACCGATCGAAATGAAGCTCGCGATGATGAACCAGCTGATTGCCCGGAATCCGATCCGGCCGAGGGCCGAACTGTCGCCCATATGCGCGATGCCGACCACGATCGTCGACAGGATCAGAGGCGCAACAAGCAATTTGATGAGGTTGAGGAAAATGTCCGATAACAATTTGAAAGTCTTGGTGAGATATTCAAACCAGACATTATCCTGGGGAACTCCGACATGGACGGCATAGCCCACGATCACGCCGAGGATCATTCCAGTGAGAATATACCATGTCAGTTTCTTGTCCATGCAAGACCCCTCAACCCTTATACGTTTGTCGCGACGCTACACAGGCGGCCTTGTTTCGGCAAGCGAAGGCGTTCATAAGCGTTGAAATAAAATTACAACGCTTCGCACCGTATAAATAAGGGTGAAGCCGGATCGTCGTGGGTTCAGGAGAATAGTTCATGGCAGCCGCCAAAGCATCGGAATCATCCAGCAAAATCGATAAGGCCCTGATGAAGGCGATGGCTTCGGCCTTTACCGAAAGCGCCCTTCCGGGTGAAAATGAAGGGTTCGATTTAAAGGCGTGTGAGGCGGCGGCCCGCTTTACGCTCGAGATCGCCCATCAGCGCAAGACCGGACATCCCGCCGTCGCACTCGATAGCTTCACCGATGCGCAGGGGCGTCTGGCGATGCGGATTGCGATGAATAACGATGACATGCCGTTCCTTGTCGATTCGATTTCGGCGGCCGTGGCCTCGCACGGGATCGGGGTGAAGCGCTTGATCCATCCTGTGCTCAGTACCTCCCGAAGCGAGGACGGTGTGCTGCAGTCGGTCACGCGCAAACGGGAAACTGCGGACCGGCGCGAATCGTTCATCTATCTCGAAACCGACCGGGTGGATGCGAAGGAGCGGCGCGCTTTGGAGCAAGACTTGCTCGCCGTTCTGCGCGATGTACGCGGTGCAGTTGCGGACTGGCGCAAGATGCTGGGCGCCATGTCGGAGGATGCCGAGAGCCTTCCCGACGGTGAGGGTGCCGCTTTGCTACGCTGGTTCCTCGACAATAATATGACCGTACTGGGTCACGAAAAAATCGGCCGCGACGGCGCCCGGTCAGACCGCCTGGGTCTGTCGCGCGTGAGTGACTACACGATGCTTTCCGACGTCAGCGTCGGGCTGGCCATCAAATGGTTCGAGGAAGGCGGCCGGGCGCCGTTGGTGCTGAAGGCGAACCGCGTCTCCAGCGTACACCGTCACGTCCAGCTCGATCTGGTTGTGGTACCGTTGCGTGAAGGCAGCCGGATAACCGGACTTTCGGTTACTGCAGGCCTCTGGACCAGCGCTGCACTTGCGACATCGCCGGAACGGATACCGGTGTTGCGCACGCATCTGGCGACGTTGATGGAACGTTTCGGCTTCGATCCCTCCGGGCATGCGGGGAAGGCGATGACCCATGCGCTGACATCGCTGCCCCACGATCTCCTGGTATCGCTCAAGCTTGCCGAGCTGGAGCGTGTGACACTGACTGCGATGTCGCTGACCGACCGGCCGCGTCCGAAATTGCTGGCGATCCGCTCGCCACTGGGGCGGCATTTATACATTTTTGTCTGGCTGCCCCGTGACGATGTGTCGACGGGCATGCGAAAGCAGATCGAGGAGATGCTGGTTGGGGCCACGGGTGGTGCGCTTCTCGGCTGGACGATAAGCCTGGAAGATGGCGGCGTTGCCTTGCTGCGTTACACGCTCGATCTGCCCGACCGTGAACAGCAGGTCGATGAAGCAGCGCTGGACGACCGGCTGGAGTTGATGGTCCGGGGTTGGGAGCCGGCGGTCGAAGCAGCGCTCGCCCGACTGACCGATGAAAAACGCGCGGCGGCAATGCTGGTGCGTTATGGCCCCATCTTTCCGGCGAACTATCGCACCAGCTATTCCACCGAAGAGGCGGCGCGGGACATGCTGGGCTTGCTGCAGATGGAGCGGGACCATAGCAGGGCGGCACGCCTGTCGGCGCATGGCGACCGCTTGCGGCTCAAGGTGTACAGCCAGGGCGGGGCAATGCCTCTCAGCGACATTGTCCCTGCACTGGAAAATTTCGGTTTCGATGTACTGGAAGAATCGCCGACCGCCCTGGGTGATGGCAATTATATTCATGACTTCAGGCTCGGCCTGCGGGGCAGCGATGTCGCGTCCGTCATGGCGCGGGCCGCTGTCCTGGAAAGTGCAATCAGTCAGGTCCTGGATGACGAGGCCGAAAACGATGTGTTCAACCAGTTGGTGACGATTGCATCGCTGGATCCCCAGCCCGTCATCTGGTTGCGCGCCCTCTATCGCTATCTGCGCCAGACCGGCGCGAACTATAGCATGGCGACTGTCGTGGCCGCGCTGGCCAAAAATGCCGGTATCACACGGTCTGTCATCTCGCTATTCGACGCGCTGCATAATCCGGCCGTCGGGTCCGACCGTGACAAAATATCGGCCAAATATATCAAGGCTATACAGGATAGTCTCGCCACTGTTTCTGCGATTGAGGAAGACCGCATATTGCGGCGCTACATGGCGGTGGTTCGGGCGACCCTGCGCACCAACGCATTTTCATCTGCAGCAACCGAGGCATTGGCCTTCAAGCTCGATAGCGCAAAGGTGCCCGGGCTTCCCGCGCCGCTGCCTTGGCGCGAGGTGTTCGTTTATTCGCCGCGCGTTGAAGGCATTCATCTGCGTAGCGGCCCGGTTGCCCGTGGCGGCCTGCGCTGGTCGGACCGACGTGACGATTTTCGAACCGAGGTGCTTGGCCTTATGAAGGCCCAGCGGGTAAAGAATGCGGTGATCGTGCCGACCGGGGCGAAAGGCGGCTTTTATCCCAAACGCCTGCCCGACATGCGGGTTGATCGCGACGCATGGTTTGCCGAGGGCACCGAAAGCTACCGGATTTTCATCCGAACTTTATTGTCGATTACGGACAATATTGTTGACGACAAGGTTGTGCATCCGACGGACGTCGTCATCCACGATGGCGAAGACCCCTATTTCGTTGTCGCCGCCGATAAAGGCACGGCGACCTTTTCCGACACCGCCAATGCTATCGCGCTCGAACGCAATTTCTGGCTTGGTGATGCGTTCGCCAGCGGCGGTTCGGTCGGCTACGATCACAAAGCCATGGGCATCACCGCCAAAGGTGGCTGGCTTTCGGTGCAGCGCCATTTCGCCGAAATGGGTATCGACGTGCAGAAAGAACCGGTTACGGTCGCTGGCGTGGGCGACATGTCAGGCGACGTGTTCGGCAACGCTATGCTGCTGTCCAAGGCGCTCAAGGTAGTTGCTGCCTTCGACCACCGCCACATCTTCTTCGACCCCGATCCCGATCCCGCAACAAGCTGGAAGGAACGGCAGCGACTGTTCAACCTGCCGAGGTCGAGCTGGCTCGACTATAATGCGAAGCTGATCTCCAAAGGTGGAGGTGTCTTTGCGCGCAGCGAGAAGAGCATTAAAACTACACCGGAAATCAGGGCATTACTGGGGATAGATGATAAGGAAATTGAACCCGCAGCGCTGATGACCGCGATATTGAAGGCACCGGTACAGTTGATGTGGTTCGGCGGGATCGGCACCTATATCAAGGACAAAAGCGAAAGCCATCTCGACGTCGGCGATCCCGGCAACGACGCAATTCGCGTAAACGGCGCTGACGTGCGTGCGCAGGTTATCGGCGAGGGCGCCAATCTGGGCGTCACCCAGGCGGGCCGTATCGGTTTTGCCTTGCGCGGCGGACGTATCAACACCGATTTTATCGACAACAGTGCCGGTGTCGACTGT
>JACVCM010000126.1 GCA_016742125.1 Sphingomonadaceae bacterium
GACTTCCACTTATGCGTTGCTCGTAAGCCGCAGGAACACATCCTCCAGATCGGCTTCTTTGGTGGTTACGTCCACGATGCCGAGCCCCAGTCCCTGCATGGCGGTCAGCACTTCGCCAGCGTTCATCCGATCTTTGTTGTAGGTGATTTCGACCGTACGGTCGGCAACCAGTTCGGATTTTTCGAACGCTGGATGGAGTGGCGCTTCGGTGACGTCACGGTCGAGCGTCAGGACAACTGCCTTTTCACGTGCCATTCCCACCAGTTCGCGTGTGGGTTTGTTGGCGATCAGCTTGCCATGGTTAATGATGGCAATACGATCGCACAGCTCTTCAGCCTCTTCGAGATAATGGGTGGTCAGCACGACGGTCACGCCCTGCCGGTTCAGGTCGACCACATAATCCCACAGCTGCTGGCGCAATTCGATATCCACCCCCGCAGTTGGCTCGTCGAGGACAATGACCGGTGGCGAATGAACCATTGCCTTTGCCACCAGCAACCGGCGTTTCATACCCCCCGACAGCGTCCGCGAATAAGCGTCTGCCTTATCCTCCAACCGAACCGCTTTCAGCAATTCCATCGTCCTACGCTTCGCCTTCGGTACACCATAGAGTCCGGCCTGCAACTCCAGCGCTTCTTTAGGCGTGAAGAAGGGATCGAACATGATTTCCTGCGGAACGATGCCGATAGACGCCTTGGCGTTGCGGGGGTTAACGTCGATATCGAAACCCCAGATGCTGGCAGAACCCGATGTCTTCATGACCAGGCCTGCCAGAATGTTGATCAACGTGGATTTGCCTGCTCCATTCGGTCCCAGCAACCCAAATATGGAACCCCGCGCAACGTCAAAACTGACGTCGTCCAACGCCTGTTTTCCGCCTGCATATTGCTTCGACAGGTTGTGAATAGAAATCGCTTGCTCGGCCATTTGTCCGGCGATAGCGAAGCGAGGGCAAGGGCGCAATTCATCCTTGATGTGGCGAAAAGTTAATGGAGATGCCCTGCCCATTAACCTAATACAGTCGCCATTCTTTATCAGCCGCCAGGCTAGGAAAAGTGGGATGCGTGGGGCAATATCTCAATGGATGGCCAGATTTGGCTGGGGGCTGGCTGCGGCAATGCTTGTGCCGTCGATTGCGCATGCCCGTACGATGTCCGCAGACACGCAGGTTGCGGTCGTCACCCCACTGTCCTTCATCCAGGTCGAGGACATGGAATTCGGCACGATCATTCCCGGCAATGTCGCGGGAACCGTCACGCTTTCCCCGTCGGGTGCGCGAACAGCGACAGGCGGGATCGTCCTCGTCGGCAACGGTCAGCAAGCCGGTCGCTTCGCCGGAATGGGCACAGTGCTGCAACGTGTCCGAATCCGGATTACGCCGACCCCGATTGTGCTTACCGGACCCGGACCCTCAATGACCGTCACCAATGTAACCATCGATCCGCAAGGAACATTGGTGCAAATTGGCGGCAGCTCAAATTACCGGATTGTGCCGTTGAACGGCATTTTCTGGTTTAATGTCGGCGGCCGCTTGAACGTCGGTGCTAATCAACCCGCAGGCTCCTACGCCGGCACCTTCAATGCAACGCTCGATTATCAATAATCCCCGCACGGTATAGCCCGCCGACCCTGGAGGCAGGCGCCAATCAAGCTCCGGAAGTTATTCGGGAAACCGGTCGATTACCCGCAATTATTTCTGAGCCGTTGCAGGCCGCCCGGGGCTTTGCTAAGCGCGCGCCATGACGAAATACGAACCCGAAACCATCCGTGTCCGCGAAGCCCGCATAGCCTGCGATGGCAGCGGTGAAATTCCGGCGGCTTTGGGTCATCCCAAAGTCTGGTTGCAGATCGACGAAAAGGGTTATGTCGATTGCGGCTATTGCGACCGGCGTTTCGTGTTGATCGGCGGACCGGCCGATAACGGCAAGGGATGATTTGCGCGGCTAAACCAGCATTTCCCTTGCAGGCCCCTGCCCCAGAAAATTAGCCGGGCTGGCGCTCGCTCCATAGGCACCGGCACAGAATATGGCGACCAGATCGCCGACATCGGCGCGCGGCAGATGAGCCTGGTCGGACAGCTTGTCGAGCGGAGTGCAGAGGCAACCCACGATCGACACCACTTCTTGTGGTGCAACGTCAAATTTGTTGGCGATTGTCACAGGATAGTTGCGACGGATGACGGTTCCGAAATTACCGCTGGCGGCAAGCTGATGATGGAGACCGCCATCGGTGACCAGAAAAATTTCCCCGTGGCTAATCTTGCGATCGACGATTCGCGTCAGGTAAACGCCCGCCTCGCCGACCAGATAGCGGCCAAGTTCGATGCAGAAGTGCGTGTCGGTCAGGACGGCGGGAAGCGCATCAAATGCCTCACCCAGCGCCGCACCGACGGCCCCGATGTCCAATGGTTCGTCACCCGGAAAATAGGGAATGCCGAAGCCTCCACCGAGATTGACGTGCCGCGGCGGTTCGCCAATCGCGCTGGTAAGTTGCTCGACCAAAGCCAGCGTCTGAGCTTGCATCGCGATAATCGCATCGGCACAAAGCGCTTGCGACCCCGCATAAATGTGGAAGCCACGCCATTGCGCACCCGCCGCGACGATGCGTTTGACGAGGGCCGGTACCCGTTCGGCGTCGACGCCGAACTGCTTGGCTCCGCCACCCATTTTCATGCCGGAGCCTTTGAGATCGAAGCTTGGATTTACCCGGACGGCGAGCTGCGGCGTAGAGCCTAGCTTCACGCCGATAGCAATGGCGCGCTCAACCTCGCCCTCGCTCTCGCAATTGAGCGTGACCCCCAGCGAAATCGCCCGTTCCAGTTCCCGGTCGCGTTTGCCGGGTCCGGCAAAGCTGATACGGCTCGCGTCGACGCCGGCCGCCAGAGCCAACTCGAGCTCCCCGCCCGATGCGACATCGAAGCCATCGACCAGCCCGTTCATCAGTGTGAGCAGTGGCGGGAAAGGGTTACCCTTCATCGCATAGTGAATCGCCAGCCGCTGCGGCATCGCGGCCCGCAGATCGGCGACACGCTGGCGTAGATGATCGGTCGAATAGACAAATAACGGCGTATCACCTGCTTGTCGGGCCAGCGCAGATGCTGTGACCCCGCCAATTGCGAGTTCGCCATCAATGGCTTTGTAGCCAGCGGGAATAGGTCCAATTGCCTTCATTCGGCCAGCCTAGCCGCCAACAGGTTTCTATCGAGTTTACCATTCGCGCTTTTCGGAAAGGCGTCCAGCCACACCACTTCAGCGGGTTGCATGAAGTTGGGCAAAGTCGCCTTCAAATGCGCCTTCAGGCCTTCGTCGTCGCCGCCGCCGCGCACGAACAGGACGATTGCTGCACCTAACCGATCGTCCTTTCGGCCCAGTGCGCAGGCTTCGGCAACCAGACCGCTTTCCACGGCGGCCTCTTCTATTTCAGTGGGCGAGACCCGGTTGCCACTGGTCTTGATCATCGCATCGTCTCGACCGACGAAATATAAAAGCCCATCGGCGTCGCGGCGGACGGTGTCGCCCGACCACACGGCCTTGCCGCCATAGCGGGAAAAGATCGGCGCGGGCTTAAAGCGTTCAGCGGTGCGCGCCTCATCTTGCCAATAACCCTGCGCGACCAGCGGCCCCGCGTGCACAAGTTCGCCCGGCTTGTCCGGCGCGGCTTCGGTGCCATCCGGGGCAACCACCATGATCTCGGCAAAGGGAATGCTACGTCCCATGCTGGTCGGGTTGGCATCGATCAGCGCGGGATCGAGGTAGGTCGAACGGAAAGCCTCGGTCAGGCCGTACATGGCATAGATATCGGTCCGCGCGCCAAAAATGCTGCGCAGCATTTTTACCAGACGGGGTGTCAACGCCCCGCCCGAATTGGTCAGCCGCCGCATGTTTTGCGTGGCTGCCTCAGGCCAGTCCTGCTCGGCCAGTTGGACCCATAAAGGCGGGACCGCGGCAAGAGTGGTGATCGCATGTTTGGCACATGCCTTTATCACATCGCGCGGGGCCAAATAATCGAGCGGGACCACGCATCCCCCCGCATGCCAGGTGCTGAGCAGCTGATTCTGGCCATAATCGAAACTCAAAGGCAGGACGGCTAGCGTTTTGTCGTCGGGGGCGAGTTTCAGATATTGCGCCACACTGACCGCTCCCAAGGCGAGGTTGGCGTGCGACAGCATGACTCCCTTGGGGCGACCGGTGGAGCCGCTGGTGTAAAGAATGGCAGCGAGTGTGTCGGGATTGGTGGTGGATGGCAGGGGTGGAAACGTTGTGGCGGTGTCATTTTCCAACACAGCCAGGACGTCTTTTTCGTCGGTAATCGCAAATTCCCCACCGGAACGGGGAGGATCTAGTGTCGCCGCCCGGGCCTGATTGGTAATCAGCATCCGCGCACCGCTGTCTGTCATGATATGTGCCACCTGCGGTGACTTCAGCAGCGGATTGACCGGCACATGGACCAGACCGGCGCGTACTGCCGCCAACGGCATCAGGCAGGCGATCGCGCCCTTGCCCAGCCAGGTAGCCACGCGGTCTCCGTCCACCAGCCCCTGCTGCGCCAGCCAGGCTGCCAGTCGACCGATACGGAGATTTAACTCCTGATAGCTATACACCGCCTCACGAATGATCAGCGCGGGCGCGCTTGGCTGCCCGAACAGGGGCAGATGGTCGAGCGGAAACACTGGCAAGTCGGTCGGCATTAGGGCATTACTTCAAGGGATTAGGGCATGTCAGGGGTTGGTTATTTGCCGGCAAAAGGTGAATATCACGATAATTTCCTCACCGCGCAAGCGGCGGCGCGCGGCGTGCTCGACCGCGACCGCCAGCCTTGTCTGTTCGACCGGCTGGAATGGCTCGACCAGCTGCATCATATGGCGCTTCGCCACCGCGCGCCCCTCCTTCTGCGAGCGCGGGAGGACGAGGCCGAAGCATGGATGCCGTTGATGCAACTGGCCGGCAGGCAATATGGCGCGCTGGCCAACTGGTATAACTTTACCTGGCGACCGATTTTCGGGGGCGGCTATGACGAGGTTACCCGGCTGTCCCTTTTGCGGCGACTGGCGACGGCAGCACATCAGCGCACCCGCCGCCTGACCTTAGCACCGGTTCCCGACGAGGATGGTTCCGCCAGCCAGATCGCGGCGGCGTTCAAGGCGTCGGGCTGGATCGTCGAAATGACCGAATGCGACGAGAATCACTACCTGATGCTGCGCGGACGATCGTTCGACCAATATTGGGAAAGCCGCCCAGGCCAGTTGAAAAACACTGTCAAACGCAAGGGCAAGAAAGGCGTGGTTTCAACGAGGATAGAGAGGGAATTTGCCGATCAAAGCTGGGCGGATTACGAACGCGTCTATGCACGGAGCTGGAAACCGCATGAGGGCAGCCCGAATTTCCTGAAACAATTGGCAAAGGCGGAAAGCGCAGCAGGGACGTTGCGGCTAGGCCTTGCCTATATAGATGGGCAACCCGTTGCGGCGCAATTCTGGACAGTAGAGAATGGGACCGCGCTGATTCATAAGCTCGCCCATGACGAGCGGCATCTGCAATATTCGCCCGGCACGCTGCTGTCGGCGGCACTTTTTCAGCATGTGATCGATATCGACCATGTCGAAGAAATCGACTTCGGCACGGGCAGCGACGGCTACAAGCGCGACTGGATGGAGTCAGTGCGGCCCCGCTATCGCCTCGATCTGTTGTGGCCGAACCACATCGCCAATTGGCCCTTGATTGTACGTGCATCTTTGCGGCAGATGCGCCGCAACGCCGCCTAACCGGAAAATAGCCATGACCGACACAGTTGCAGACACCATACGCTCCGTCCTGTCCGACATATTGGGGCTTTCGCATGCCCAGGTCACTGCGATGGACGCAGACACCGAGTTGTTTGGGGCATTGCCGGAACTCGATTCCATGGCGGTGGCCAGCCTGCTGACGGAAATGGAGGATCGGCTGGGAATCACCATCGACGATGACGATGTCGACGGCGAATTGTTTGCAACCTTCGGCAGCCTGGTGGCATTTGCACAGACCAAGGCTGACGATTGATCCCTCCTC
>JACVCM010000127.1 GCA_016742125.1 Sphingomonadaceae bacterium
CGCCTCGCGCACGGCGTGGTTATCGACCTCCAACGTCTTAAGAAGTTCCGCCTCGGCCCAACGATACTTGTTCACCCCGACGATCACATCCTCGCCCTTGTCCACCCTCGCCTGACGCGCGGCGGCGGCTTCCTCGATCATCGCCTTGGGACGTCCGGTGGCGACATAGGCGGTCATCCCGCCCGCAGCATCGACCTCCTCGATGATCTTCCACGCGTCGTCGACAAGCATCTGCGTCAATGCCTCTACATAGTAAGAACCACCCAACGGATCGACGACCTTGGTGATCCCCGTCTCCTCCGCCAGCACGATCTGCGTGTTGCGGGCAATGCGCGCGGAGAAATCTGTTGGCAAGGCAATGGCTTCGTCGAGAGCATTGGTGTGGAGCGACTGGGTGCCGCCCAGCGTCGCGGCCATCGCCTCAACGGTGGTGCGGATCACGTTGTTATAGGGATCTTGCTCCTGCAAGCTGACGCCCGACGTCTGGCAGTGGGTGCGCAGCATCTTCGACCGCTCATCCTTCGCGCCCAGCCCGTCCATAACCCGCCACCAGAGTGTCCGCGCCGCGCGGAGTTTGGCGACTTCCATGAAGAAGTTCATGCCGATGCCGAAAAAGAAGCTCAGCCGTCCGGCAAAGGCATCGATATCCAGCCCCGTCGCTATCGCGCGTACGGCATATTCCTTGCCGTCGGATATGGTGAAAGCAAGCTCCTGCACCGCCGTCGCGCCAGCTTCGTGCATATGATAGCCCGAAATCGAAATGCTGTTGAATTTCGGCATTTTGGCGCTGGTGTAAGCGATAATGTCCGACACGATCCGCATCGATGGCTCGGGCGGATAGATATAGGTGTTGCGGACCATGAATTCCTTGAGGATGTCGTTCTGGATCGTGCCATCGAGCTGCGCCTGCGAAACGCCTTGCTCTTCACCTGCGACGATGAAAAAAGCGAGGATCGGGATCACCGCGCCGTTCATGGTCATGCTGACGGACATCTGGTCGAGCGGGATGCCGTCGAAGAGGATCTTCATATCCTCAACGCTGTCGATCGCGACGCCCGCTTTGCCCACATCGCCGACGACGCGGGGATGATCGCTGTCATACCCCCGATGCGTGGCGAGATCGAAGGCCACCGACAGCCCCTTCTGGCCGGCGGCAAGGTTGCGGCGATAGAAGGCGTTCGATTCCTCGGCGGTGGAAAAACCCGCATATTGCCGGATCGTCCAGGGGCGGCCGGCGTACATCGAGGCACGCACGCCGCGTGTGAAGGGCGCGAAACCGGGCAGGCCGGGGTCCGCGTCGACATCGTCCGCCGTGTAGAGCGGCTTGATGTCGAACCCTTCGGGCGTGTGCCAGGTCAGGTCCCTGCCTTTGACCTCTTTTTCGGCTGCCTTTTTCCAGTCGTCGTAACTTGCCATTGCTATTCTCTCATTCGTCGCACCAGCTCAGACTAGTGCCCATCAAATTTGTCCGCCCAAACCAAAAGGCGAGATAGGCCCCAGCCTGCGCTGGGGCGACGCGGTGGTGTCACTGCCCCTTAAACTCCGCCTTGCGCTTCTGCAAAAAGGCAATCGCCCCTTCGCGGGCATCTTGTGTGTCGCCGGCAATCCGCTGACCTTCGGCCTCCCGCACCAGCGCCGTCGCATAATCCACGTTGAGCGCCACAGCCAGATTCTGCCGCATGATGCCGAGCGCTACGGTCGGGCCATTCGCCAGACGAACAGCCAATGCCCTTGCCTCGGCCATCAACTCCGCATCATCGACACATTTGTAGATCAGACCCCAATCGGCCGCCTTCTCCGCCGGGATCTTCTCGCCGAGCAACATCATTTCTGTCGCGCGCGCCTTGCCGACAAGCCTTGGCAGCACCCACGATGCGCCGCCATCCGGAACCAGGCCAATATTCACGAAGGCCTGAAGGAAATAAGCCGACTTTCCAGCGATCGCGAAATCGCTGGCGAGCGCAAGGCTGCACCCGACACCCGCAGCCGGGCCGTTGACGGCGGTAATGATTGGCACATTCAGTTTCGCCCGTTTAAGCATCAGCGGATTATAGCTCTTGCTTAGCGCATTATACGCCCCCTGCCCGCCGCTGACCGAAGCGCCCTCGCCCCGCGCCGCCAAGTCCGCACCCGAACAGAAAGCCCGCCCCTCGCCAGTAATCAGCACGACCCGCGCACCTTCCAGATGGTCGAGTGCCGTGCCAATCTCGTCCGCCATCTGCGGCGGCATGGCGTTCAGCCGCTCGGGGCGGTTGAGGGTGATGGTGGCGATGTTTTCCGCAATGTCGAGGCGGATGTTTTCGTAGGTCATTTTGTCTCCCTTTACCTCTCCCGCAAGCGGGAGAGGATACTTAGCCTTAGCCGAAGGCTCGGGCGAAGTTGGAGAGGGCATCTGCCCGCCCCGTTGCGACTAGCGAACAAGTTCGCAAGTCTCACTGCCCCTCCCGCTTGCGGGAGGGGAAACTAATGCCCGCCCGGCGTCTCCATAATCTCGGTCAGCACGCCGCCCATATCCTTGGGATGCACAAAAAAGATAAGCGTACCATGTGCCCCGATGCGCGGTTCGCCCAGCACGCGCTTGCCGAGTGCCTCAAACTCAGCCTTGGCCGCGTGGATATCAGGCACTTCATAGCAAACATGATGCTGGCCGCCCTGCGGGTTCTTCTCAAGGAAGGAGGCAATGCTGGTGTTCCCTGGCAGCGGCTCGATCAACTCAATCTGTGTGCCGTCCATGCCGCTGTGGGTCGGCGTATCGACAAAGCAAACCTTCACCCCCTGTTCGGGCAGATCGAACGGCTCGTGAATATGCGTCGCGCCCATCACATCGCGGTAAAAGATGATGCTATCCGCGATTGAGGGCGTTGCGACGCCGATATGGTTGAGGCGGCCTAGTTTCATTCTTCGATACGCTTCTGGCGGGATTGTGCTGCACCTAGGTCGATAATTTTCTCGACGGCATACAAGCGCTTGTCGATATCGACCACCTTTTCCGTTAGCGTTTTCAAATCGCCTGCGGTGCTGGCAAGGTCGGTTCGAACCGAATCCAAACGCTCTTGCAACAGCACCACATTTTTAAGCGCGGTGAACGCATCGGAAACAGCGCTCATTTTCGCGCGCCCATTTCGCGTAACATTCTGTCGACCTCCAGATGCGTAGACCTCAAAGTCTTCTGCATATCGTCTATCGTTGCATTCATTTTGGGTATGGCTGCATTCACTTGCTCGACCAGCGCGGCCAGCTCTGCTTCTTCCTCGCTTTCATCGCGAGGTTGGGCCATGTAGCGTGAAGTCGCTTCACGCAGGACGTTCCCGACACTCTCGCCGCGAGCCTTGGCGAAGGCTTCCAGCGCAGCCTTTTGCTCAGCGCTGGTGAGATAGGTTACACGTTCGGTTTGCATGGCAAATGACTCCTTATCATTATAAGGTCATTGTAATATATTGCGCTGCGATTGCAAGCGGAGGCGTTAGCGGGCGTTGCGACGCCCGATATGGTTGAGGCCTACTTTCATTGCACAGCATAAGCGCTGCCATAAAAACCGAGTTACAACGGAATATTATCATGCTTCTTCCAAGGGTTTTCCAACGCCTTGTTCCGCAATTTCCGTAAGCCCAAGGCAATCCGCCGCCGCGTTGAATGCGGATAGATTACCTCATCAATGAACCCTTTCGAAGCCGCCACAAAGGGATTGGCAAAACGTTCCTCATATTCCGCGGTCTTCACCGCCTGCTCCTCC
Organism: Sphingomonadaceae bacterium; assembly: GCA_016742125.1. GTDB lineage: Bacteria > Pseudomonadota > Alphaproteobacteria > Sphingomonadales > Sphingomonadaceae > Sphingorhabdus_B. Next base: position 3,734 of record JACVCM010000127.1, read on the forward strand.
GCGCTCAGCCCGCGGAAGATGATTTCCACCGCGCCCTTTGCACCCATCACCGCGATTTCGGCGGTCGGCCAGGCGTAGTTTAGATCGCCGCGCAAATGCTTGGAGGCCATCACGTCATAAGCACCGCCATAGGCTTTACCCGTGATCACGGTGATTTTGGGCACGGTCGCCTCGGCATAGGCGAAGAGCAGTTTTGCGCCATGTTTGATGATCCCGCCATATTCCTGCGCGGTGCCGGGAAGGAAGCCGGGGACGTCAACAAAGGTGACGATCGGAATTTCAAAGGCATCGCAGAAGCGGACGAACCGCGCCGCCTTGCGGCTGCTGTTGATATCAAGCACGCCTGCCAGCACCATCGGTTGGTTGGCGACAATGCCCACCGTGCGGCCCTCGATGCGGCCGAAGCCGATAATGATGTTCGCCGCATGCCCCGGCTGCACCTCGAAGAAATCGCCCTCATCCAACGTCTTGCGGATCAATTCGTGCATGTCATAGGGCTGGTTGGCGCTCGGCGGGATCAGCGTGTCGAGGCTGGACTCCATCCGATCCCACGGGTCCTCGGTAGGCCGCTCCGGAACGCCGGTCCGGTTATTCTCCGGCAGATAGTCGAAGAAATCGCGCACAGACAGCAACGCCTCGATATCATTTTCGAACGCATTGTCGGCGACGCCCGACTTGGCGGTATGGGTCACGGCCCCGCCCAGTTGCTCCTGCGTCACCACCTCGTTGGTCACCGTCTTCACCACATCGGGGCCGGTGACGAACATATAACTCGAATCCTTCACCATGAAGATGAAGTCGGTCATCGCCGGCGAATAGACCGCCCCGCCCGCGCACGGCCCCATGATCAGGCTGATCTGCGGCACTACGCCTGATGCCAGAACATTGCGCTGGAACACCTCGGCATAGCCGCCCAAGGACGCGACGCCTTCCTGAATGCGCGCGCCGCCGCTGTCGTTGATGCCGATGACGGGGGCACCGACTTTCATGGCGTTGTCCATCACCTTGCAGATCTTCATCGCATGTGCTTCGGACAATGAGCCGCCAAAAACCGTAAAGTCCTGCGAAAACACATAGACCAGCCGCCCGTTGATCGTGCCGCTCCCAGTCACCACGCCGTCGCCCGGGATTTTCTGGTCGGCCATGCCAAAGTCGGTGCAATTATGTTCTACATAGGCGTCAAGTTCCTCGAACGATCCTTCATCGAGCAATATATCGAGCCGTTCGCGCGCAGTCAGCCGCCCCTTGGCATGCTGCGCATCGATCCGCTTCTGCCCGCCGCCCATTTTCGACGCCGCACGACGTTTTTCCAGTTCGGTGATGTTTGCCGACATAGGCTCCCCGTTCTTATGCATAGCTATGCAAGCGCCTTGGCATCGGCAAAAGGCAAATGCAAATCCTGCGTGTGGGCGCTTTTTGATATATCCGTTCTGCGATGATCGTTATAGGCGCGCGCATGTCCGAACCTCATCCGATAAAAGTCGCGGCACTGTACCGTTTTGTGGCCTTTGCCGACCCTGCGGCATTGCAGCCGCTGGTGCTGGATATGTGTCTGAAGCACGGTACCAAGGGCACCATCCTGATTGCGGCAGAGGGGATTAACGGAACGATTGCCGGGACGGAGCAAAGCATCGAGGCAGTTGTTGCGTATTTGAAGACGTTACCCGGTTGCACCGAACTAGACGTCAAATACAGCTATGCCGACACAATGCCTTTCTACCGCATGAAAGTGCGTTTGAAGAAAGAAATCGTAACGATGGGTATCGAAGGCATCGACCCTGGGCGTGAGACGGGCACTTATGTGCGGCCAGAGGACTGGAACGCCCTGATTTCCGATCCCGATACGGTCCTGATCGACACGCGTAACGACTATGAAGTCGCTATCGGAACCTTCGAGGGGGCAATCGATCCGCGCACGAAATCTTTCCGCGATTTTCCGGCCTGGTTTCGCGAACATCGGGATGATCTGGCTTCGGGCAAGACAAAATTCGCCATGTTCTGCACGGGCGGCATTCGTTGCGAGAAATCGACTGCGTTTTTGAAAGCGGAAGGGATAGACGAGGTCTATCATCTTGAAGGCGGGATATTGCGGTATCTGGAAACGGTGCCGGAAAGTGAAAGCAAATGGCAGGGCGAGTGTTTCGTGTTCGACGACCGCGTGTCGGTGAAGCACGGGCTTGAGCTTGGCAGCAAAGAGCTGTGCCGGGCGTGCCGGCATCCGATTTCGGCCGAAGACAAGGCGTCACCGCGTTTCGCCGAAGGTATTTCCTGCCCTGCTTGTTACGACCAGCGGAGTGACCAGGAT
>JACVCM010000128.1 GCA_016742125.1 Sphingomonadaceae bacterium
AAAAAGCCGGAAATTACAGGCAGCCTTTGTAAGGTTTCGCCGGCAATTTGCCCAGACGCGGTTCGGCGTCGACCGAACCCTGTTTCGTATTGACGTAGAAAAAGGGGTGGAATGTGGCCCCGGCCCTTTCCCCCGCCCAATAGCAAACGGACTCCGCCGGGCCGATCAAGGACCGTCGACCGGTTGCGCGATAATCGACCAACGCGGTTGCCGCACTGACCCGCCATAAGGAGCAGGTAGCGTGCATGCGCCCTCCAGATTCAGCAACAGCAGCATTGCAATTACCAATGGAAGCGCAGAGCCGCGAACACAAATCTTCCGGCAGAAACGGCGTATCGCACGGCATGATCATCGCATATGAAGCGCCACAAACGGCGGCGTAGCGCAACGTGGAAGATAGTCCGGACACGGGACCCTCATTTACGTTTTCGTCGAACAGCAGATGAAGGTCGCCAGGCAAATCTGGCGCGCTTTGGCGGTTGCACGAAATAGCAACCAGCGACGAATAACCGCGGGCCTTCGTGAGAGATCGCGCAAGCAAATTCTCGCCTGCCAACATCCGCGCACCTTTATGACCGCCTATCCGAAGTCCAAGCCCGCCGGTCAATATGACCACTGGAATTGAATTAGAAGCGGGCATTTTCACAGTCTGAGACCACATCCATCGTCAATTGGCATGTCACCGCGTTACCAAGGGCGTACCCGATAGCCATTAGCGAATTGTCGTAAAGACGGAAGTCGGATGGTCAATTCATCAGGATAATGCGGTATGCAACCGAGGCACGATTTCGTTACGACGGTCGTCGACTTTCCGGACGTCGGGATCTGCTGACCGTTCAGATGGCAGTGCCCGGATGAAACGATCCATTTCATCGCAACGATTTGATGATGGCGGAAAAGTCCGCTCCGCCCTGTCCATCCTTGTCGAAAGCTTCATATAATGCGGCGGCTTTTTGGCCCATGGGAACGTCTGCCCCGACCGATCGTGCAGCCTCCATCGCGAGCTTCAAATCCTTCAGCATCAACGCGGTAGCAAAACCGCCCTGATAGTCATTGTCAGCGGGGCTGTGCGGCCCGACACCAGGCACCGGGCAATAGCTTGTCATCGACCAGTTCTGCCCCGATGCCTTGGACGAGATGTCGTAAAAGGTTTGCAGGTCGAGGCCCAGCTTTTCAGCCATCGCAAATGTTTCGCAGGTCGCAATCATCGATGCGCCAAGCAGCATATTGTTGCAGATTTTCGCCGCCTGACCCGCGCCCGATGCGCCCGCGTGAATAACCGCTTTGCCCATTGCGGACAGGATCGGCTCTGCTCGCGCGAAAGCCGTGTCGGTGCCGCCCACCATGAAAGTGAGCGTACCGCCATTTGCCGCCGCAATGCCACCCGACACCGGCGCGTCGACCATCTCATAACCAGCACCCGCAGCATCGGCCGCAACCTTGCGGGCGGTGTCGACATCGATCGTCGAGCAATCCAGCAAAAGCGCATCAGGGGGGGCATGACCGATGACGTCGGTCTCGAAGACGCTCTCTACTATCGTACCATTGGGAAGCATGGAGACGACGGCGTCGGCACCAGCAACCGCTTCACGGACGGACGAGAAGGTAGCGCAGCCCTTTTCCTCAGCCTTGGCCAATGCCTCTGCCGACAGATCGAATGCGTGCACATCATGCCCAGCCTGCACGAGATTTGCGGCCATCCCGCCTCCCATATTGCCCAGACCGATAAAAGCGATCTTCATTTCGGTTACCCCATGGTCGGAATGACAAAGGCATTGCCGCCATCAGGCGAGCCATCTGGCCAGCGTTGGGTGATGGTCTTGACCTTGGTCCAGAACTTCACGCCCTCCATGCCATGCTGGTTGGTGTCGCCGAAGGCGGACCGCTTCCAGCCGCCGAAACTGTGATAGGCGACGGGGACCGGGATCGGCACGTTGATGCCCACCATGCCAACATTAACACGGGCGGCGAACTCGCGGGCGGCATGGCCGTTGCGGGTAAAGATCGCAACGCCGTTGCCATATTGGTGCTGGCTGGGAAGGCTCAACGCTTGCTCGAAGTTCGCGGCACGGACCATTTGCAGGACGGGACCAAAAATCTCTTCCTTGTAGCTTTCCATGTCGGTGGTAACATGGTCGAACAAGGTCGGGCCGATGAAATAACCCTCCTCATGGCCTTGCAATTTAAAGCCGCGACCGTCGATTACCAGCTCAGCACCTTCATCGACGCAGGTCTGGATCCAGCCTTCGACCTTTGCCTTGTGCTGCGCCGTGACTACCGGTCCGTAATGCGCTTCAGCATCGGTTGAAACGCCGACACGAAGGGCTTCGATGGCGGGGATAAGCTTCGCCTTGAGCTTCTCGGCGGTGTCGTTACCGACCGGCACCACCACGGGCAAGGCCATGCAACGCTCCCCCGCAGACCCGAATGCCGCGCCGGCGAGATCGTTCACGACCTGATCGAGATCGGCATCGGGCATGACTATGCCGTGGTTCTTGGCGCCGCCCATTGCCTGCACCCGCTTGCCGTTGGCGACGCCGCGATTGTAGACATAGTGCGCTATGTCCGACGAACCGACAAAGCTCACCGCGCCGATTGCCGGGTGATCCAGAATTGCATCGACCATTTCCTTGTCGCCATGCACGACCTGGCAGATACCTTCGGGCAAGCCCGCCTCGATAAACAACTCGGCCAACCGCACCGGAACCGAGGGGTCGCGCTCGCTGGGTTTGATAATGAACGCATTGCCCGTCGCAATTGCCACGCCCGACATCCACAACGGTATCATTGCGGGAAAGTTGAAAGGCGTGATGCCAGCTCCGATGCCGATCGGCTGGCGCATCGAATAGACGTCGATGCCCGGTCCTGCCCCTTGGGTGTACTCACCCTTCAGGGCATGTGGGATGCCGCAGCAGAATTCTATAACTTCTAGCCCGCGCTGGATATCGCCCTTGCTGTCGGCAATGACCTTGCCATGCTCTGACGATAACAGATGTGCGAGATCGTCCATATTGGCCTCGACCAGCCGTTTGAATTCGAACATCACCCTCGCGCGACGCTGCGGGTTGGTCGCTGCCCAGGCGGGTTGCGCGGCAAGCGCAGCCTGTACCGCGCGCTCCAATACTGCCGCATCGCCCAGCGCAACGCGGGCCTGAACCCCGCCATTGTTCGGGTCCATCACTTCGCCAAAGCGAGACGCCGGCGCACCTGCTCCATCCGAAATGAAATGTTCAATCTGCCGCATCGTCCGAACTCCTTTTGGGTTTCCCGAAAAGGCCATGGGAGATAGCAGGATATCAGGCAACATCTAAGTTGGCGACCTGACTCTTGTTACAGAAACAGGAAGATCGACGCAATTTTCAGTCGCCTTTGCAGCCATCAGACACGCATGATTATTGGTCTCAAGATAAAGGGCGCGGTCCTTTCGAACCGCGCCCCCTACATTGCTCGGGTTTGATTCCGGCGTGGATCAGGCAACCATCGGTTGTTCCATATCGTCGAGATCGCGTAGCACATAGCCGCGGCCCCAGACGGTTTCGATATAGTTCTCGCCGCCACAGGCCAGCGCGAGTTTCTTGCGCAGCTTGCAGATGAAAACGTCGATAATCTTGAGTTCCGGCTCATCCATGCCACCATAAAGATGGTTCAGGAACATTTCCTTTGTGAGCGTGGTGCCCTTGCGCAGCGAGAGCAGCTCGAGCATTGCATATTCCTTGCCGGTCAGATGGACGCGACTGCCGTCGACTTCGACGGTCTTGGCGTCGAGATTGACCGCCAGCTTGCCGGTGCGAATGACAGACTGAGAATGCCCCTTCGAACGGCGCACCACCGCGTGGATGCGGGCGACAAGTTCTTCGCGATGAAAGGGCTTAGTGACATAATCGTCGGCTCCGAAGCCGAACGAGCGAACCTTGCTGTCCATTTCCGAAATACCGGAGAGGATGAGTACCGGCGTCTGCACCTTGGCGACGCGCAACTTCTTGAGCACATCGTAGCCATGCATGTCGGGCAAATTCAGATCGAGCAATATGATGTCATAATCGTAGAGCTTACCCAGATCGAGGCCTTCTTCGCCCAGATCGGTGGTGTAGACATTGAACCCTTCGGTCGCGAGCATCATCTCGATGGCCTTCGCGGTAGTAGGCTCGTCTTCAATCAAAAGCACACGCATTGGGCAAACCCCTCTTTGCAATTGCAACCCCCGAAGCATCCGGCCCTGACCCGATGCGTCGAACTTTATTAACCATAGTGGAAATGAACTGAAAAGGTTAATTTCATCTTAACGCAGGGATTCCGGCGAGTCGCGGGGAGTCTGACGGGTAAAAAGTGACTCAATTCTGCGGGTTTGGAGTCTGCCGGGCGGGTCAAATTTTTTTCGCAGCGGTAGCGGATTTTGATCGATATCGGAGTATTTTGCCCAGAAAACGCCAAGCTGGTGTTTACCAAGTAGAGAGAATTGGGGCTGTATCAGACCGCGGATCCCAATCGCGCAACCAGATAGTCGATCAACGCCACGACCCGTGCAGGCCTGATCTTGCCCGGCGGTGTGACCAGATGCAGCGCCACCGGCTGGGGTTGCCAGTCTGCCAATATGGGCACCACCGCGCCGCTCGCCAGGTCGGCATCTATGATGAAGTCAGGCACAACCGCAATGCCGTGACCAGACCGCAGGCTGTAGAGCATCACGTCGCTGTTGTTGGCACGCAGGCGACCATGCGGGCGGACGGCAGCTTCCTCGCCTTTGGAATTGGTCAAGCGCCAGAGTTCAGGTGTGGTGAGCAGCGAATAACGCAGGCATTCATGCTCACCCAGTTCGGCAGGATGGCGCGGTGTTCCCATGCGGTCGAGATAAGAAGGCGCAGCGACGATATAGGTTTTGACATCGCGCAATTTTCGGGCTCTCAAACTACTGTCGGGTAGCGATGCGATCCTGAGGCCGATGTCGAAGCCTTCGCCGATCAGGTCGACCTTGGCATCGCTCAGATGCATATCGACGCTGATTCCGCGATATGCGCACAGGAAATCGGCGACCACGGGACCGACATGTTTCAAACCGAAGCTCATCGGCGCGGCGAGGCGGACGAGGCCGACAGGTTCGGAAGCTTCGTCGCGTGCGGCTTCTTCGGCCGCCTGCCCCTCCGCCAATATCGCGCGGGCATGCTCGACCAGCTTCGCGCCGCTCTCTGTCAGCGACAGGCGTCGCGAGGTCCGGTGAAAGAGCGGGGCGCCGACCTGCGCCTCGAGCCGGGTGACCGCCTTCGATATCGTGGCCTTCGACAAACCAAGCGAACTGGCCGCGCCTGTGAAGCTCTTATGCTCTACAACACAGGCGAAAATGCTCCAGGCTTCGAAATCGGGAAGTCTCATATTTGGAAACAATATGTTTCTGATGTTTCTATTTCAATACCAATTCAGATCCCTATCTTGTCGCCATGACATCCACCCTCATGCAGGAGTGACCGATATGACCGATACCAAAACCAAAGTTGAAATCCGTCCCTTTGCTTCCCTCGGCGCTGCAAATCATGGCTGGCTCGACGCGCATCATCATTTTTCCTTTGCGGATTATTATGATCCTGCACGGATGGGTTGGGGTGCGATCCGGGTCTGGAATGACGACCTGATCGCGCCGCAATCCGGCTTTCCGCCGCACCCGCACGCCGACATGGAAATCATCACCTACGTCCGCACCGGTGCGATTACGCACAAGGACAGCCTTGGCAATGAAGGCCGCACGGAGGCAGGCGACGTGCAGGTGATGAGCGCGGGTACAGGCATCCGCCATGCCGAATATAATCTGGAGAACGAGCCTACGACCCTGTTCCAGATCTGGATCACACCGAAACGTACCGGCGGTTCGCCCAGCTGGGGCCAGAAGCCCTTCCCCAAGGGCGAGCGGTCCGGGGCCTGGCAGATATTGGCGAGCGGTTTTGCCGACGATGGCGATGCCCTGCCCATCCGGACAGACGCCCGCATACTCGGCCCCACCATCAGGGCCGCCGAAAGCCTT
>JACVCM010000032.1:0-23274 GCA_016742125.1 Sphingomonadaceae bacterium
TTGTTCCGACGGCATGGTCCTGATGCAATGTCATCCGGCCTGACAGGCAAAGCACCATCTCGTCACCCTCCGGATGCATTTCCCAGCTTTCCCAGTCCGCCGTAAAGCGCGACATCGTAACGAGCCGTCCCTCTGCACCATCGGCGGAGTTGCGGGTTACATAATCCACATACCACTCCATCCCGGTAAAGGGTGGCTGTACAATTACGGTCGCGCCAAGGCCAAGATGCACCGGATTTTCAAGCAAATTAGGCATCGCGCATTTGTCCTTTCCGGTCAAAAGTGACACTAAAGTGACAGCTTGAACACACAAATCAGGCCGCTGCCGGACCCATGACAAAAGCATTCAGCTTGTTGCCGTCGGGGTCGCGGAAATAGCCCGCATAAAAGCCCTCGCCGCGCGCGCCGGGCGCGCCTTCGTCAGTGCCGCCATGAGCGAGCGCAATATCGTAAAGCCGCTGCACCTGATCCTTGTCGCTGGCCTCCAACGCGACCATCACGCCGTTGCCGACGCTGGCGGCATTGCCGTCATAGGGCCTGGTCAGGCCGATACCGGCGGCACCGCCGGGCTTTCCCCAGGCAATGAAACCGTCGAATTCCATCATCCGCGGCGTATCCAGTTCGGCAGCAATTGCATCGTAAAAAATCGCGGCCCTGGCTAGATCGTTGGTCCCGAGCGTTACATATCCAATCATCGAATCTCACCCGTTCAAATAATAGAACAATACAAGAACATTCGATGATTGTCAATCAGCCCGCCGGGACAATCTTGTCCTGCGTCCGGGTATCGAAATCGGATGCGTCATGCCGTTCGTGTAGCTGGCTGGCAGGGTCGCCCATGACGCGATTGACCATGCGTCCGCGCTTGACCGCCGGTCGTTCGGCAATCTGGTCGGTCCATCGGATGACATTCGTGTAATCCTGTACCGACAGAAACTCGCCAGCTTCATATACCAAGCCCTTGACCAGTGCGCCGTACCACGGCCAGATCGCCATATCGGCGATGCTATATTCATCACCCGCCATATATTCGCGTTCGCCCAGGTTACGGTCCAGCACATCGAGCTGCCGCTTCACCTCCATCGCATAGCGGTCGATGGCATATTCGATCTTGAACGGCGCATAGGCGTAGAAATGCCCGAAACCGCCGCCTAGCATCGGTGCGCTGCCCATTTGCCAGAACAGCCAGTTCAGCGTTTCGGTGCGCGCATGATGTTCCGTTGGCAGGAAGGCGCCGAATTTTTCGGCGAGATAGAGCAGGATCGACCCCGATTCGAAGACCCGCGTCGGCTCGGGCGTCGAATGGTCGAACAAGGCCGGGATTTTCGAATTGGGATTGGCGCCGACAAAGCCGCTCGAAAACTGGTCGCCTTCGTTGATCTTGATAAGCCAGGCATCATATTCCGCGCCGCTGTGGCCGATCGCAAGCAGTTCCTCCAGCATCACCGTGACCTTCACCCCATTGGGCGTGGCAAGCGAATATAACTGCATCGGATGCTTGCCGATGGGCAGGTCCTTTTCATGCGTGGCGCCCGCAACGGGCCGGTTGATATTGGCGAAACGACCGCCATTTTCCCTGTTCCATTCCCAGACCTTGGCTGGGGTGTAATCCGATAATGTCTGGGGCATTGGGGGAACTCCTGAAGGCGATTGAATCTGCTGTGAACAGTGCTGTGGGGTGCGTGTCACGTCAAGTCAGCAACAATATGCAAGTTTCAGGTTGACGTTTACGTAAAGCGCGTCTTTAATTGCGCGGTTAAATCCGGGAGAAGAAAATGTCCGCCACCATTGAAATCCAGAACGATATCGCCATCATCCGCATGGACGATGGCAAGGCCAATGCGATCAATTTCGAGATGGTGGCGGCATTGAACGCCGCACTCGACACGGCAGAGGCAGAGGCCAGGGCAATTGTACTGGCCGGACGCGACGGGCGCTTTTCGGGCGGCTTCGACCTCAACGCCTTTGCCAGCCTTGGCGCGGACGGTGTGTATAAATTGCTCGACGCGGGCGCAGAACTGTTGGTGCGGCTCTATGGCGGGCCGCTCCCCGTGGTCGCCGCCTGCACCGGCCATGCGATTGCGATGGGGGTGTTTATCCTGAACGCCTGCGACACGCGCGTCGGCACGAGCGGTGAGTATAAAATCGGCGCGAACGAGGCGATTACCGGCATGAACTTACCCATCTTCGCTATCGAACTCGCCCGCGACCGCCTGAGTCCGCAGCACCTGACCCGTGCGATGGTGCAGGGCTTTATCTACGACCCCGAGGGCGCGGTTGAGGCGGGCTATCTGGATATGCTGGCCGAGGAAGGCAAGGTCGAGGCGACGGCGCTGGCCGTTGCCGGGCAGTTGGCGCAACTTCCCGGCAAGGCCTATGCGTGGAACAAGAAGGCTGTGCGCAAGGGGACGCTGGACCGGATAAGGGAGAGCTTGGGGGCGCATCATAAGCTTTGATATGATTGCCGTTAAATCGACATTGTTGTAATGTCGTCGTCGATGGACGTGTATATCGCCATGACGTTCGCAAAGCGGCGATTTGCCGAGGTTCGGCGACGTGCAAGCAATGGTGAAACATTCACGGTGACGAAATATGGCGTTCCGATTGCCCGTATTATTCCTGCTTTGCCCGACCAATGCGCGTCTCCTTTGGGAGAGGATACGAAGCCTTAGCCGTCAGGCTTAGGCGAAGTTGGTGAGGGGCTGTGCACTGTCGGGAGGGCTGAACCCCTCACCCAGCTTCGACTAGCCAGTCCTTCGACAAGCTCAGGACTGCCAAGTCTTTGCAACCCTCTCCAGATGGGAGAGTGAGCTTTACGACTCACCCCTCGCGTTCAGAACTGCCAACCGGACCATTTCCAACACGCCTTCGGTATTGGCCAGCACATCATTGTTCCAGAACCGGATTACGGTGTATCCAGCCGCCTCAAGCGCCTTGGTCCTCGCCGCATCTTTCTCGACTTGTACCCCATGCTGCCCGCCGTCGAGTTCGATAATCAGCTTCGCTTCAACACAAAGAAAATCAGCAACATAAGGTTCAACGGGTGCCTGAAAGCGGAACTTCGCTCCTTCCATCTGCCGGTTCCGCAAATAGCGCCACAGCCGCGATTCGGCCTCGGTCCTGTCGCGACGTAAACGCCTCGCTATTGGGGTAAGCCGTTTCATCCAAAGAGGTTAGCTCATCTCCCTCTCCTTTGGGAGGGGGTATAGTGTACAGCACAACAACGGTGCTGCTGACTACACGAAGTGCATTTCTGTACTCATCGTTTGATATTAGGACGTTGTGCTGGCTTCTACCTGCTTGGCCGCATGATCAAATCCACTTCCCCCGGCTTAGGGGACCGGTCTCCGAACAAATGAGTTTGCGTCGGCTTCGTGAACGGGGCCTCAAATACATCAAGCCGCTTTTCGGGAAAAATTTTTGAGAGAACCTCAATAGAAATGTCTCTTGTTACTTTCCTCGCATCAGTACGGACATAAATCGTAGCATCCTCCGAAAGGAGCCGACTTGCTGAAATGAAGGTATCGTGCAGCAACAAACGATAGCTTAATTTTGAATCGTATTTTCCTTTCCATTCGTCTCCGGTGATTGATGGTCTTTCACTCTCCCCAAGCAGCCAAAATCTCAACCATTGATCATAATAATATGACGTCACACCACAGTATGGCGGTGATGTAAGCAAAAGCCTAACACCGTTTTCAGGTCGCGAAATTCGTTTAAGTACTTTTCGGGAATCGCCAAGTTTTATTGATGATCTGTCAAATTTTGGGAAGCCTTTTTGGTATCTCCATTGAATCCGAGAACACATAAAATCAATAATATCAATTTCAGGTGGGATAACATAACCGTGTTTTCGCCACCAGTTTACAGAATAGTCGGGAGCAAGTGCCTTGGTTTGACGCATCTGATTTGACAGGGATTGTGGAGAACCACTCTCTCCAATCTTACCGTGAAGATAGGTTAGCAGGAATGCCATAAGTGTCCTATCGACAACGCTTCGCTTCCAATCCAACTGCTCTCGCGCTGTAATGAGAAATGCGCGAACAGATCTTGAAAAGCAAATTTGGAAAAACTCTGGGAGAGAATCGGCTTCGACTAGATTGTCGACCGAGGCAAAATGGAGATCGATCAGCCTACTTATCACTCTGTTTTCGGCAGCGGGCCTCAACTTTGTATTTCCATAAATCCATCCTAGTGGATTGTGTTCTATGCCTATCCCCTCTCGCCCAGCTTCATAAGCGCAAAAAACCGACGTTCCGCGACCAGCAAACGGGTCTAAAACGACATCGCCCTTTTCGGAAAAGTCATTGATGACTTGCCGTGCAAAAGACACTGGAAACATCGCATAATATGGCCCCAAGCTCGCCCATCTTGAGGTGGTCGATTCTGGCCCATCCAAACGCGCCCTAAGCCGCTCAATTGCGCTGAAAACATTCACGGGTGAGAGCCGTCGAATAATCCATGGATTATGTCTGTGCCACGTCTTAAGGGTATGGCCGCGTGAGCATTCGCGCGAACAAGCGGCATAAAACCGTCAGTGTATAGATAGGTCGCAAGGTGATCCAGAACGTTTAGAATATCCCCTACTCTTGGATAACAGGGTTCATCGTTCCGATAGAGATCACGGCTCGCCTCGTTGGCTATCGCGGTGGTAATAACTGCATGATCGCCGGTTGCGGTTTTATACAGAACCTTCCGACCGAAGTAGGTATCTTTCCCGTGTGGTTTGGCGTCCTCTGGCCGAAGTGCGATGTTTCGATTTATGTATCTGGCTTCAAGCGCAATGGCCGTCTTTTTGGCATATTTTGATCGCGGGCCACCTTCGGGAGTCATATCGATCTGATTAAAATGTTCGACGAAAGCGCCTGATTTCTCGACGCCGAAGACTGCCAAGTCAAAGCCCTTATTTCTGCACTTGTCATTAATGCGGCAAATCTCGTCGCGAACATATGGTGCCAGCCACGCGGCATGGCCGAATAGCGCCAGCGGCCCGTCAAGGATGAAAACATTGTCGCGAAGGTAGCCGAGCGTTTCGTCCTTGGACGCAAAAAACCTGAGAACGTTAACCAACGAAAGAACCTCGACGAGATGCCTGACCTCTCCGTGGGCTTCACCGTTAGAACTTACATCACTGAAACGTTCGGAGAAACGAAAAATGTCCGCTTCATATAGGGCCGCTTTTCGTTCACACCCGCACTCATAACGTCCCTCGCCGATGCCAAGTTCGTTTTCACAGTCTTCCACCGGACAACGCGGTCGCTTCCCCACACGCTCGCGGTTTGCGGTAATCGCGCGGACGGTATCAATCAGCGATTCATGCGCAGCACCAATCTTGCCCTCAAGAGTCTCCTGTACCACTTCGCGAAAAAAGTCTTTTGGCGTGTCACCTTGCACGTTTGGACGGATGATATTTGCTCCAGGCAAAACCTTGTCGAACGTATGGGCTCGCTCCATTTCGTAGAAAACTCTAGGACTCGGAATTTCCCGCTCGCGCAAATTTAGTTTCGACAGGTCAATGCTGACCAGTGCGACTTTAAGCAACGAGACATCCGCCATTGGAAAACCATTGTCAACGGGGACATTTATCGTCGATCCATCGACTGCTACGACACGGTTTGGCATCCAACTGTTCCTAGGAACAGTCAGTACAGCGGGGTTTGGCGCATCCGCCTCTTCGCGTTTGCGAACGCTCCCTTGAAATTCTCGCAGTGCCTCGCTCCGCTCCAGCGAGAGGAGACTTTCGCCGGTCGCGAATTCCCCCTCATATGGCATTTGCGGTACTTTCGGCTCGGAACTCATCTACCTGCACGGGCACGGTGTATGGGTTCGATAGCGTGCGCATCCTCAAGAAACCCGGTTCCGCGGCAGAGAGGATTTGCGCTGTAAAATCCTCAAAATCATAGTATTTTTTAATTTCGCGCAATTCGTCGGTATTGTTTAGATGGGCCAAAAACCAGTTGTCTGTATTCTTAAGTATGTTTGATTGTATTGAACTTGGCTCTTGAGTTGCATAGACAAGGCCAATTCTAAATTTCGAGCCTTCTTTAGCGATGCGAGACCAAACCGTTGTAAGGTCATCTGATTTAGCTGGAAGCAAGTTGTGGGCTTCTTCTACGTAAACGATGACGTCAGGTGGCGCGATGATTTTGCCGGTCACCGCGTCAACTTGCGGCGCAATGAAGTCAGCCTTTTGAGCGTTGAAAACTTTCGTCATCAGCCGAGTAGCCGCAGCTTCGTTGGCGTCGGGGTCGCCAGTCGCTTGATCAACGATGACCAATCTGCCTTCTCGGAGGTCACGGACGATGTCATCCGCATAGTCACTCGTGGTGTCCGGGGAGTGGAAATCGCTCAAGCGAGAAATGAGACGCATACCGCCCGGCTGAACCAAGAATTTTAGAGCCACCATAAGCTGCGGATCGTGCCAGTCTCGTCCTTCATGGGACGCGGAGTAATTTGCGTTAAACGCTCCATAGCCGGAGCCGTTATCTTCGATGGCGTCGTACATTTTTCGCCACGTTGTTCGCCCCAAATCCCAATGAACGGAGCCCGTGTTAAACGATGTGGCCGCCGAAGCGTAATCAGGTGTAGAAGAAAGGGCGCTACGAAGCTCCGCATTGGTTAAGTTACGCAAATTGCATTGCGATAGCGTGCTCGGCCGATCTAAATGCTCCGACAATATGCAGCGATAGACCGAGATTAGACGCTGATATCGAGTGCGCGTACTGTCATCCCAATCAACTGGAACCTCTAAACGCAGATTTCTAAACGCCGAAATGTATTGCGCCGACTGATCCGAAAGGAGTTCATTGAGCATTTCCTTGCCTTGAACCAAGTTCGTCATGGCTTCGATCACCGCATTATGATCGCGCCAATTACTTGGTTCATTGCCAAAGAAATTCAGCTTCATGATCCTGCGGCCGGGATCGTTTGGATGTGGATGCAAGCCGTAGGTCACAACGTCGTCGTCCACCGCTCCATCGGTGGCAGTTGCGATAGTCTTTATTGATCCTCCATCTTGGGCGTTTTCATTGGCATACTCACCGTTCGGATCGAGGATGAGCTGTCCCACCCGCGCACCTCCTTGAGTTGGGGAGCGAAGTCTGAAAACAGCGGAAGCAACGATTTTTGTGGTATTGGATTTCCCGGTCCTGCTCATGCCAAACAATGCCGTCCGCCTTGCGAGCAAGTCGGTAGGGTCGGCCAAGACGGCAACATTTGTTGAATCGTCGCCAGCTTTCTCGCTCGCAGAATAGCGAACCCGCCCGATCCTAATCCTGTTCGCCGCAGCGTCCGCTGCAGCACGTCGTCCGATAAAATTGACAATTTTGGCCAGCGTTTCCTGATCAGGCTTGTATACTTTCAGACCTCGACCGGAATAGAAATTTGAGAGGTCAGCGCCAAATTTCAGTTGCCAGTCGTCGTCTGCATTTGGCCTGAGTAAAAAGGTTCCCAACACGCGGCAGCGGAGCCCTGCGAAGCGTAGCAGATTGAGCGTGAACTGGTCAGTCGTGGTCTGGTCATCCCACTGCTCGTCTCTATCGGCCGCTCGTTTCGCAGCTTCAAACCGGTTGCGGTCGGCATCTGTTTGATTTGGCAATTGCGTGGGGCCGAGTACCCGAAGGACTACAATCGAAGTGTCCTCGTCATTCGGATCGCATTGGCTATTCGGTACCATGCGCGTTGCGAGCAAAAAGCATCCCAAAGGTAACCCGCCAACGGATTGCCGCAGGTGGTCATGCACAACCATGACCGCCTCGCTATAATCAATCTTGAGTAGGTCACCAACTTGGCGGTCGCGGTGTATCAATGATGAAAGCTGCTTTCCAGCGACCCCAGCTTTTTCACTGACATGGCGTTGAGCTTCAATTTCAAGGAAATCGTTCACAAAGTCCCCCTTTAGAGCCGAGGGGAGAAGATATATCCTAGAAAGTTACTGAATCAAGACCGCGTATTCTGCATGTATTTTTTCAGCGAACGTCGAAGATTTGATGGGTCGGTGCCCAACATACGCGCAGTTTCTCGTAATCCATGTTTCGAGACAAGTTTAATGCGGATTTCGATTTCGTTTTTTCTTAATAATTCCTGTCGCCTAAAAAATCCGACTAGCGCAAATAGAGAGAGATTCTCTTCCATGGTACGTCCGGTTTTGTTGTTCGAGCGTGATAAGAAGCGCAGTCGCTGCAAGTCTGTCCGTCCGTTCATACGTATTTTACATTTTCCGAAAACGGCACGAAGTCGCGCCAACTCTAACTGAAGATCATCAATCCTCTCGGGGTGGCAGCCATAGATTGGGTCAGCGGCATTACTGATGCCCAAAATAGATTTTTGTTCCCAATCGTTGGATTCCTTACCGATATTGCAGGTGCCAGACATTCGGACGTGACGGCGCATGGTTTTACCGTTGTCGGTATAGCTACCATTCAAAAACTTTGATTCAGGATGCAGGTGATATTGCGCCAATGTTTCTGCATAGGTTTTGAGCAATTCAGACGGGACAGGTTCACCACTTTCGCGGCAAAAGGCCGACGCAGCCGCTTTGGCATAATCAGTATCATACGCCGCTGTTGGCTTAACAAACCGGACCTTTTTGCGCCGTTTTGCACATTCGGCCAAATCCAATATCACCTCTGAGTTCGGAAATAGCTTCACTGACATAGAAAGCAAAAATCCGAACGGCTTTACCTGATCGCGGTATTTGCGGTTCGAATTGTAGCCTTTGAACCAACGCAACAGGTCTGGCGATGTTGCGCCGTAACGGCTGAATGCCGGTCGCAACATGGCGGCGTGATAATCCAATGGAACCTGATTTGGCGTTCCTGCGAGGGCGGATTTGACAATGCGCCACCATAAATCGACGTGCCAATATGACGTGCCTTTTCCTAAAACTGAATGGTGAGGCGATGACATATCGGTTGGTGCGTTGGTTTCATTAAATGGCGGGCGCAAATGTCCTAGGCCATGCGCCGACACTTTCCGCATAATCGGCTCGTTACCGTTATTCAGATTGAACAACGCATATCGTTTGGCTGATACCGCCCAACAAAAAAGCGGCTCAGGATCGCCGGTTTTGAGGGAATAATTTTCAGGCTCGATTTTCAGAATTGAGCCACCAAAATCATACGGGTTTAGAGCCTCAAACCAGCCAACAATGCATTCCACTTTTGCTGCAAATTGCTTGAGGTCCATTTCATCTGGCTTGGCAATCGCAATGCTATCGGTATCACAAAAGGACCATTCTAATCCGCTATCGGTCACATGCCGTTCGGCAATGGCAAGCATGAGCCTTGCTGCGCCCGTTATGAGGGTTGCCAATAACGGGTGAAAATATGGCCCCGTTTCTTCAGCCTTGTCGGTTTCAAAATCGAACGGCTCAGACGTGGCGCTGTGAACGATTGTTTGAACGGGTGCCGCACGGCGGTTGACGTTGATCTCAACAAATATTCCATAGCTGGTCGCATTGGCTAAGATTTTAAGGGCGTTTTGTTCGGTATCCAACGCGGCGAGATCATCGCCGGATTGATCTTTCATCGTCACCTTAACTGCGTGGCGAAGCTCAATAACGCGCTTGTATAAATCGTCTGTTGCTGGATCGACGCGATAGTCAGCCTTGCCGCCTACATTGACCGAACGCAAGCCCGCCTGCATTTCGCCTGGCATGAACACGACGGCCTCTAAAACTGCGGGTGCCTGTCCGGTAAGCAGCTTTGATGCGATACAATCTGCCAATGTAAACCAAAGCGGCGTGCCGCCCGATGTCAGAAAATTGAGGCCGATAGTCGATTGCTCGCCTTCGACATAGGCAGCACGCACTGGAAAAATGTCACCTTGTGCTTTCACCCTAACCAGCATGGTGAGCTGCCGCCACGATTGCGGGCTTTGCAGCCAATCTAGTTCGGCATTTTCGAGTATCGCTTTGGCTTCGTGGGTTGCGTCCTGCGTTGTCATTCCATCCGCGATGACAAATTGCCAAAGCCCCATGAGGGTGCAGACAGTCGGATACATCGAGAGGAAATCGCACATCATCACTTGGCGCAATTCACGCCTAATGCGGACCTCGGACCGGCCACCAAAATAGGTGCTCATAATGTTGGCAAGCATTTGGCGTGGGAATTGCGGTTGGCATTGCTGCCAAGGGACAATGCCCATTTCTTTCAAATAGGCTTTACCAATGCTGGCCTCGCTATAGGTCTTTTCAGGCAACAGCTTTGGCAATCCTAATGCCGCCAATCGCTGCACCAATTCGCAATAGCATTCCCAAGTGGTTTCCACGTCGCGCACGGCATATTCAATCATCGTGTCGGTGACCGGACCTGCAAAATCGTCAAAGTCCAATTTTGGATTTTCGACCTTCAAGAATTTCGACAAGTCAGCAAGGCTAAAGCCCCTCGCAAACATCGCATTGGCTAAAGTCTTTACATCGACAAAATGGCCGCGTCGTGGGCGATTGAAATTGCCACGCTTGCGTTCGCTTCGTGCATTGCGCTGCCCCATTGGTGACGCAAAGCGGATAAACGAGCAATTACGCGAAAGATGTTTGATTTGGCAATTAGGGTAGATTTTTTGGTTTGAGATTTTGAAGGTAAAGCCGCCCCGCATATCCTGATATTTGTTTGACCGTGCCGAACCATGATGAATTGCAATTCGCGAAATATCGAAGGGCAGGTTAAATCCGATGATCGTGGCGCGAAGCTGATAACCAATGCCGTAAAAGATCTGATCGGCAAATTCATCGCGGGTCAAAAGGGAAAGTCCGTTTGCAGATGAGTAGCTTTTGAGCGTTAGCAATTCAGCATCGGTCACACCCTCGGGATCGAAAAACACGCCTGCACCGAATAGTTCACCGGCCTTTCGAACCTGATATGTACCTATCCGTAATGATTGCCCAGCATCGGTTGTGGTTTCGGTGTCGAAAACCAGCGTCCATTCGCTCGCATAAGGCGGACGCTTTTTGCTTACCTGCTTTGGCTGTTTTGGAATTTTAGATTCCGCAAAGGCGCGCAGCGACAAAGCCAGATGATCGCTAATCGGCGGGATGGAATTGCCGTTCATGCTGCACCGCCGTCCTTTTCGGGCAAAGCCGCCCGGTCAATCAGCATATGAGCGAAAATGTAGAGCCGCTCGATTATCAGTTTTAGCAAATCGGCGAGGCCAAGCAAAAAATGGCCTATGCGGTCCAGCATCGGGTCGGCGGTTGGATTAAAAACTGGATGATCGTTTTGATCATCGCTAACCTTGCGGTGGCAATTGCGGCAAATCGGGACCGTCAGATCATCGCGTTTGTAATCCGCTACATGATGATCTTCAAAGCATCGCCAGTCGCGTTCGCCGCATGTGCCGCAAACCGGATTGTTTGTTCCTAACTTTTCCAGACGCCTTTGCTTGCGCCGTTCCTTTGCTAGAGAGTCATTCATAAATAGTCCTTTTCAAAGAATGAGCCGGTAGACATTGTGGAACAGCTCGCTTCCGGCGGCGGCGAGTTGGTAAAGGGTGTTGGGATCGGTTTCGAATGGATAGGATTTGCCAGCGGTATCGGTGACCGAGCGCCCCTCAAATTCACGCAAAGACGCTGGTTCGTTTGAAAGCAGGAACGCACGAACGGCTGACAGATATTCGCCATTCACCGATGCAGCGTCATGGCTTGGCAGTATTGCTTTGAATATTCGGCCTTTGGAAACGACAGTCATTTCGCGGGCGCGGTTGTCGTCGATAACCAGCGTCCGGCCCTGCCGCTTGACGGAAACATTTTCGCGTAAATATCGGCGCAGCAATTCCACCGAAACGCCAACACTGCGGGCAGCATCAATTTGCCGTCCGGTTTTGCGGTAGGCCTTCAGCGCATTTTCTAGGCGTGCGCTATCTGTAGCACGCGGTGAGCGAATTGATTTTTCGCCCGCCTTGGCATGGCCTCGCGCTTGTGAGCGCGACAAACCACGACGCGCTGCGTTCGCTATGCGGCGCTCATACTCCTTCTTAAAATCACGTTTTTTCGCCACCGAATCACCTGCTCGTTGAAAATCGGGCAATGATTAGGCGAGCGGATTTTCCTAGAATCGGTATTCTGCGCGGACCTGTAATGATTCGAGAACTAAACCAGCGTGCAAGAGCATTGGGAAACTTGGCCAGAAATCCAGCAAACATGCACGCTTGCGAACGTAACGGTCAGTAAAGATCAACTGGAACGCTGGCGACTGAAAGGCCTGCTTCCCAAAGTAACCCAAGTTGGAAAAGGTCGTGGAGCCGGTAGCGAAACGCGCTATCCAATCGGCACGGCTAATCAGACAGTTGCCATCGTAGAGCTGCTATCCGTCAAAGAGAAATTCAATTTCGTCGGCTGGCAACTCTGGTTGAGGGGCTTCACGGTCGATGAGCGATATTGGAAGCCCGAAATCGATAATGCGATTTATCAGTTGAAGCGGACACCTGCATATGTGCGGCTAATGGACAGGATATATTCGACCGATGCAAAATCCGTTTATGACCAAATTCCTCCCGACGCTTTCCAGCATACGCCTTTGGCAAAGGGTCTCGCAAAACTGACTCCCGATATGCAGGCTCTGTCATTTGGTTTACTTGGAGAAGTGGCAACCGGGCGCTTCAATAGCTTTACCGAAATTCCGAGCGACGATCCCAAAATCAATAAGGACACCATCTCCAAATTTATCGGGCTACCAATGCAGCCAATTATTGCAGGCATTTTTCCAAAACTCGAATTTGAAAAAGATTTTGAATTGCAACTAGGTGCAATTTCGAATGTTTTTCACGATTTGCGGAAAAATCCATCAATTACAATCGAGAGAATAACGCCTGACATAAGGCGCGAATTTCTGACCATTTTAGACATTGCAGGCAATTTGCAATGGGCAATTCCGGCCCTTAGCCGAAGCCCGATTGGTAGATTTGCAAATGCAATTGCAAAGGACCAAAAAGTCCAAGCATTCGGAATTATTCTTTGGTCTGCATTTCGGAAATTGGGAACAATCCAAAGCAATGACGACATAATGGAATTAGCTGAAATTTCTAATTCAATTTCCGCGAATTAACCTTCAATTTAATGGCAAAAATGCCTGAATTGCGGTAGTTTCCGTTATGCTAATTGATAGTCAATATGCTGCTAACTCCAATTCGGATAATTGGGCAATTCAATCCGAATTGTGGATTGCCGAATTGCCGAAATTGCAAAAAGCCCGCCTCCGCAGACAACGAAATCCAAATCCTTTGATATTAGCCGGACACGGCATTTCGCTGCAAATTGATAAAGGGACATTGGCTATTAAAGAGGGGTTTACCCATCACCCTCAAAAGCAAATCGAGCAGCGCTATTTCAAAGGCGATTTGGAATTACCGCGCATAATAATCCTATTAGACGGAAGCGGCTCATTATCGTTTGATGTGCTTAGCTGGCTAAGTGAGCAAGGGGTTTCGCTTGTCCGAATTAAATATGACGGTTCAATTGCAATTGTCGCGGGCGCAGGGTTTCGCGTAAATCCTGAAAAGCTGAAATGGCAATTCGAATTGCAATCAAATGAGGTAAAGCGAATTGAATTTGCAAAAGAGCTAATTGCCCAAAAATTGCTGAATTGCGCTGCAACGCTAAAGTCGCAATTTGAGCCTTCGGAGCGCCGGACAAAAGCAATTGCCAAAAACACAAATGGCGCAGCGCAATTAACGTCCGGTCGCTTTTCCAATATGGGAGAAATTCGGGCCATCGAGGGAGAAGCAGCAGCGGCTTATTTTAGCATATGGTCCGCAATTACGATGCAATGGACAGCGCAAAGCCGATACCCCGTTCCTAAAAGCTGGCAGCATTATCTTTCGCGTAGCTCACCGCTTACCGGCAAACTCCCCAAAAACAAAAATGCCGCGCACCCTGTGAATGCCATGCTCAATTACGCCTATGCAGCGAAGGCATCACAATTACAGATAAAGGCAATTGGCGATGGCTATGATCCTTATTCGGGTATCATGCACCATGCGCGAGATGATTTTCCGGCCTATGTTTACGACATAATCGAGCCAGAGCGGCCTAAAGTGGACGCCACTATTCTTGCATTTGCACAAAGCCGGACATTCTCGGGCGCTGATTTCATTTTGTGCAAAGATGGCGTTTGCAGGTTGTCGCCACAATTGGCGAGAGTGGTTGCATTGCTGGTTAGCGGCTAGGCTTCCTGCCCGGTCGCAATCCTGTTTGGTTTTCGTCACCATCTATTGGGTCGAAAAAGTCCCGAATTTCGACAATGAGGATAGCGGCAATCTTTTCAAGCGTATCGACGCTTGGGTTTTGCTCGCCACGTTCAATGCCGCCGAGATATGAACGATCAACACCGGCGTCGAAGGCCAAGCGTTCTTGGGAAACATTTCGGGCGACCCGCAAGCGACGAATATTGTGAGCGACGAGCTTGCGACCTTCCATGTGGAAACAGGAAGGATTTAACCGGACATTAAACCACTGGATATATCCCTCATATTTCTATTTCCAATGGGATCGTTACTATGAAAATGACATTCGGCGCGGCCATAGCGCTATTTGCATTGAACGCTTCACCAGTTCAGGCGGCTGGGCAAACCTTTGATCTCGTCTGCACCGGCAAGAGCAAGCAACAGTATCATTTTCGCTTTGACGTCGCTCAAAAGAAGTGGTGCCTTGGCGAGTGCCTGTCTGTTTGGTCGATTGATCAACTTGCTGACAGCATGATTGAGTTGTCGATCAGGACAAAGGATGATTCTGAATACTGGAACGTCAAAATTGACCGATACACGTCAAAATTTTGGGCTGTTCGTCGTGGATATGGCAGTGATCCAAAAGAATGGGGCGAATGCGAAGCCCGCGCATTTTCAGGATTTCCGCAAAAGAAATTTTAAAGCATCTATAGCAACGCGACCCTAGGACACCTCACCAATGGCGAGTGTGGTCAACTTGAACTGTTTCTGGCTATATCACTATACCCCCTCTCCTTTGGGAGAGGGTTGCGAAAGCTTGGCAGCTTGCTGCCTAGCTGTAGCTGGGTGAGGGGTTGTGCCCTATCGGTAACGGCACAACCCCTCACCAACTTCGCCTAATTCGCTGCGCTCATAAGGCTGCGTACCCTCTTCCAAAGGGAGAGGGGTTTTTGCATTCTGCGTGCTACGCGTCTTTGTGTGAGATTATGGCATTGGGCGCTTCGCTATTTAGTTCGCACAACGACACGAAGATCGCCTAGACCCTGCAGCGTACGGGTAATGCTTCGTTTTCGTCACCAAGTTGAATGGCAACACTGCAGCCGTGGATATGGCAGCCTTTCATCGAATTATATCCGGGCAAAACAGTTTCGTTGGCCGACAACTCAATTTTTGCATTTCCAATTTGGAGCTTGCCTTCGATGATTGCTTCCGCACCCCGGAAATCCATTTTCAGCTGAACATCCCGTGGTGCAGAATGTGCAGTGATGAGGTTATGGCTGTATCTGAAATCCCACATGTCATCAGTTCGGAAAATGATCTCGTTATCTCGGATGGCAAGAATTTGGTGGCATTCTTCGTCCAACATCATGAGGGAGACCATCGCCTGACCATTTTCAAGTCGACAGGATATCAAGGATGTGTCGCAAAGTTGTAGAATGATTGGCGTGTCAGCATACCAATTGCCTCCCACCTTGAACGTCAAGTCACGCTTATCATAAGCGAGCGCCCCTCGGAATCGACCTTTTCGAATGTTGAACGGGTTTGCTTTGATCGCATACTGTCTGTCTTCGCCTAGAAGCGACACAGAAGGATGACAATTTCCACAGAGGGCTACCATGTCGTCCGGACGGAAGTGCTGTTCCTGAGCCCAAGGAACAATGTGGTGATACTCAATGTAAGGATGTCCGCATTTCGCACATCCAAATCCAGCCTCTTGCCTTAGCTGTCGAGCGACAGCCGCCGGAAGACTAGGTCTCCGGTAGCCATTCATTAGTTGGAATCCGACGGCGCACACGCCTTCGTGACCCAAGCCAGCGCCTCGCCCTCCAACTGCGGCCCGACGACCTCCAACACCTTGGCGTGATACACATCCCACCAACGCAACTCATCGCGATTGAGCAGGCCAATATCCACCAGCGTTTTGTCAATCGGCGCAAAGGTCAAAGTCTCGAACCCGAAATAGCGCCCCTCTGCGCCTGCAATCTCCCGTTCCTCGACCAGCACCAGATTCTCGATACGGATGCCATATTCGCCCGTCTTGTAATAGCCGGGCTCGTTCGAGATGATCATGCCCGGCTGAAGCGGCTCGTCGGTACCGGCCTGGCCGCCCGAGAATTTCGCGATGCGTTGCGGGCCTTCGTGGACGGCGAGGAAGCTGCCGACGCCGTGGCCGGTGCCGTGGGCATAGTCGACGCCTGCCTGCCAGAGCGAGGCGCGCGCCAGCGTGTCGAGTTGTGCGCCGCGTGTGCCTTCGGGGAAGACGGCTTGCGCTATCGCAATATGCCCCTTGAGCACGCGGGTGAAGCGGTCCTTCATTTCTGCGGTCGGCTGCCCCGGGCCGACCCAGATGGTGCGGGTGACGTCGGTTGTGCCATCAAGATATTGCCCGCCCGAGTCGACCAGATAGATGCTGTCGGGGTCGATGCGCCGGTTCGATTTTTCGTCAACCTTGTAATGCGGGGACGCGCCATTGGGCCCGGCGGCGGAGATGGTGTCGAAGCTCAGATCCTTGAGCATGCCGGTGGCCTGGCGAAACTCGTGCAGCTTCGCGGCGGCGTCGAGCTCGGTGAGCTCGCCCTTGTGCGCTTCTTCGCTCATCCAGTGCAGGAAGCGGCTCAAGGCCGCGCCGTCGCGGGCCTGAGCGGCGCGGTGGCCGGCCTGTTCGATCGGGTTCTTGACCGCCTTGGGCAAGATGGTCGGATCGCGCGCTTCCACTATCGTCGCGCCGCCGTCCTTCAATGCGCCGAAGATCGCCGCGACCGCGCGGTCAGGGTCGACCGCAATGCGCTTGCCGCCCATCGCCCTGAGCTCGGGCACGAACTCTTCCGGCGTGCGCAAGCGGACGGCATTGCCCAAATGCGCACGCACCTCGTCGCTGACCTTTTCGGGCGCGACGAACAGGTCGGCGGTGCCGTCGGCATGGGCGAGGACGAAGCTCAGCGCAACCGGCGTGCGCGAGACGTCCGCGCCGCGCACATTGAGCAGCCAAGCGACCGAATCGAGCGCTGAAATCACCGTGCTGTCGAGATTGTTCGTCGTCAGCCATTCGGCAACCGCAGCACGCTTTTCGGCGCTGTTCTGCCCGGCATAGCGGTCCTCATGCACCACCAGCTTCGCGTCACTCTTTCCCGGCTGATCGGCCCAGACCGCGTCGATCGGGTTGCGCGTCACCGGCACCAGCTCGGCACCCTTTGCCTTGAGCGCGCGCGTTGCGCTTTCGACCCAGCCCTTGGTGTGCACCCAGGGATCGAAGCCGATGCGTGCACCCTGCGGCGCATGTTCCTTCAGCCAGTCGGATATGCTCGTCTGCGGCACGCCGACATATTGCCAGTTTTTGGCCGAGACCTGCTCGCGCACCTGCAACGTATAGCGCCCGTCGGTAAAGATCGCGGCTTCCTCGCTCAGGACAACCGCGCTCCCCGCCGACCCGCCAAAGCCCGTCAGCCAGCCAAGCCGTTGCGCATAATCGCCCACATATTCGGACATATGCTCGTCGCAAATCGGTACGACAAAACCGTCGAGCTGGTCTTTCCTGAGCTGCGCGCGGAGGGCGGCAAGGCGGGCTTCGTAGGTGGACATTTCGGGTTCCTGTAATCGGTTATAAGGCGATTATAGGAGACAGACGTTCAAAGCGGAAGCCGTAGATGGGTTCACGCAGAGATCGCAGAGGAAACAGAGTTCGCAGAGAATGAGCAAACTCCTCTCCGGTCTCTGCGGGAACTCCGCGTCCTCTGCGTGAACCAAAAATCAATCGGCCTTGCGGCCCTTCCCGAACCACATCGCCCGCAACACATCATCCTTGCGGCGGTCGTGGTGGTAGAAGGCGGCGATGATGTGGAGGCTGATGATGGTCAGCAGCAGCCACGCCAGCCCGAAGTGGACAGCTTGGCACCCGGGCCCCAGCTGGCCGATGTGTCCGGAACGCCATCAGAAATTATACGCAAAGGTGACGCCGAACTGCTGCTTGCGCGGCGCAGAAACGGCAAAGTCACGAAAGAAAGATACGCCGGCCAGACCGGTGAGAGGATTGATCCGGTTGATCGGGCGGTTAAAATCGAGCAGCCGTGTGACCACCAGCGGAGTCTTGTCATTGAGCAGGTTGCGCGCAAAGACGGTGGCGTAACAAGTTGTCCGGACAACTTCAAGCGTAGTTTTATGCAATCGTTGACAGTGGTGGACATGCCCGGGTGCGCTGAATAAGGTGTACGCAAATAGCAGAAGCGAGACGATCCACCATGAAACCATGCCTTGCCCTGACCACCGCCGTGGCACTGATCGCGTCCCCCGCAATTGCCGACACTTCGCCCAAGAAAGCCAGTATGACCGAAACTTCGCCTGCCTCCGTCAAGCCCCCTATCGCCGCCAAGCGTCCGCATCAGCAGACTTGGCACGGCGTCACCTTGACCGACGATTACCACTGGCTGAAGGACCAGAGCTATCCCAAGATCGACGATGCCGAAATCCTCGACCATCTGAAGGCGGAAAATGCGTATTTCGAGGCGCAGATGGGGCCGCAGGCGAAGCTGACTGAAACGATCTTTCAGGAAATGAAGGGGCGGGTGAAGGAGGATGATTCGACAGTCCCGCAAAAAGATGGCGACTATGTCTACTGGTCGAAATATGACGCCGGACAGCAATATAAGAAACATTATCGCAAGCCCGCCAAGGGCGGCGCCGAGCAACTTATCCTTGATGAAAACAAACTCGCCGAGGGCAAGGAATATTTCCGCCTTGGCGCGGTCGAGGTCAGTCCCGACGGCAAGCTATTGGCCTATGCCTATGACGACAATGGTTCGGAACGCTTCGACCTGCACATCCGCAACCTTGAAACCGGTGAGAAACTGAAAGATGTCATCCCGGGTACGCTTTCAAGCATCGTCTGGACCAAGGACAGCAAAGGCCTCGTCTATGGCCTTGCCAACGAGAATTGGCGGACGGACAACGCCCATTATCACCGGCTGGGCGATGATCCGAAACAAGCGAAGCTGCTTTATAAAGAGGCGGACATCGGCTTTGGCGTCGGTGTCGGCCTGACCGCACAGGAGGATTGGATCATCATTGCCACCGGCGATAATGTAACCGGCGAGGTCCGGCTCGTCCCTGCTGACAACCCCGCCGCCGAACCGATCCTTGTCAGTCCGCGCAAGGTCGGCCGCCAATATAGCGTCGATGTGCGTGATGGCGTGCTCTACATCCTTACCAACGACGATCACGTCAATTTCCGGGTCGCTACTGCCAGCCTGAAGGCGCCCGGCAAATGGCAGACGCTGATCGCAGGATCGGACAAGCATTATCTGACCGGCGTTGCGCTGTTCAAGGATTTCTTCGTCACCGAAGGCCGGATCGATGGTTTGGATCAGGTAGAGGTGCGTCGCTATGGCAGCCCGGCAAACGCCGAGACGATCAAATTTCCCGAGGCGAGCTACGTCGCAGGGCTTGGTGACAATCCTGAATATGACGTGCAGAAACTGCGGCTCGATTATGAATCGATGGTCACGCCCGACACGGTTTTCGATTACCACCTCGCCGACAATCGACTCGAAACGCTGAAGGTACAGGAAATCCCCAGCGGTTATGACGCCAGCCAATATGCGACCGAACGGGTGATGATCACCGCGCGCGACGGCACGAAGGTTCCGGTGTCGATCCTGTACAAGAAAGGCTTCAAGAAAGACGGCAGTCAGCCACTCCACCTCTACGCCTATGGTGCCTATGGCTTTGCCTATCCGCCAGGTTTCATGTCGATGCGGCTTAGCCTCGTTGATCGCGGCTTTGCCTATGCGATCGCGCATATCCGTGGTGGCGACGATCTGGGCTATCAATGGTATTTGGATGGCAAGTTGATGAACCGGACCAATACGTTCAACGATTTTGTCGACGCCGGAAAGGCGCTGATCGAGATGGGCTACACCTCGAAAGGCAAACTGACCGCGAGTGGCGGCTCGGCCGGCGGGAAGCTGATGGGTGCAGTCGTCAACCAAGCGCCCGAGCTGTTCGGCGCGGTGGCGAGCCATGTCGCCTTTGTCGATGTGCTGAACACTATGCTCGACAAGGACCTGCCGCTGACCCCGGGCGAATGGCCCGAATGGGGCAATCCGATCACTGACAAGGCAGCGTTCGACTATATCCGCAGCTATTCGCCCTATGACAATATAAAGGCACAGAACTATCCGCCCATGCTCTGGACTGCGGGTCTCAACGACCCGCGTGTGACCTATTGGGAACCCGCCAAAATGGTCGCCAAACTGCGTGCTATGAAAACAGACGACAATGTGATTCTACTGAAAACCAACATGGGCGCAGGCCATGGTGGCAAAAGCGGTCGGTTTGACCGGATTTATGAGATCGCAGAAGAAGCAGCGTTTCTGGTGTGGCAGTTGGGGCTGACAGAACAGAAATGACAATTTTTCTACGGATGATTTGTTTTGTTGCAGGTGCAGCGGTTTCTACGTTGCCTGCAGAGGCTGTTGTGCGCGATATGAATCCGTCCGAGGTCAGGGCGGAAGGTCTCTCGGGCAATAGCATCACACATGCGGAACTTGATCGCCTGCTTGTCGACGCGATGGCACGGCACAAGGTACCGGGCGCGCAAATGGTGATCGTCAACCGCGGAAAGATTGTATATTCCAGCAGCCAGGGTTTGAGCGATGTCGCGACACACACGATTGTGACCGACCGCACTTTGTTTGAGGTGGCATCACTATCCAAACCGCTTTTTGGAATGTTTGTGATGACATTTGTCGAAAGAGGGCAACTCGATCTCGACAAGCCGCTTTACGACTATCTGCCGCTCTATGAACTGGCGGACCATCCCTTTGCCAAAAAGATTACAGCGCGCATGGTATTGACCCATAAAACTGGCCTGCCCAATTGGCGCAGTGAAAGCACGAAGGGTCTTCATTTTTCTTTCGAACCCGGGACCGGCTTTCGTTATTCCGGCGAAGGCTATGAATATCTGGCCCGCGTCTTGGCAAGAATTGCAAAAACTGATTTGCGCGGCCTTGACAGATTGTTCGTGCAACGCGTGTCGAAGCCGCTGGGGCTAGAAGATATTCGGTTTTTCCTGCCTGATGCTGCCCGATTGCGACTCGCTGCACCCCATATCGATGGCAACCGGGTCGAACCCGAACCGAGGTCAGACAATTTTGGTGCAGCCTATTCAGTGCATAGCACAGCACGGCAATACGCGTCCTGGGCAATCGCTCTGACCGAAGGACAAAAGGTCCTGAAACACGAGAGTTTTGCAGCCTATTTCGCACCGCAATCGGTGCCTATTCCGATAGATGATCCGCAACGCGCTATTGGTCTTTCGGACTGGGCGCTCGGCTTTTCGATTTACCAGCTGCCGCAGGGCTTACTCTATGCCCATGGTGGAAGTAACAAGGGTTTCACCAGCATGGTAGCTATCAGCAGGGATCGGAAATGGGCAGCTGTGCTTTTTACCAATGCCGATCAGGCGACACCATTCATATTGGAGATGTTTGGCAGTTTGGTTGCGTAGCGATGCCCCCACAGTTGCCGTTCAGCCAAACCTTCACCGCCACCCCCGCCGACATCGATGAGCTTGGCCATGTCAACAATGCAGTGTGGGTGCGGTGGATACAGCATATGGCAACTGTCCACTGGCAGGCGGTGGCCGCGCCCGAGCACATCCAGGCCTATATCTGGGTCGTGACGCGGCACGAGATTGACTATCGCGGCAATGTGGGGCCGGGGGAGAGCGTCACCGGGCGAACATGGATCGAGAGCGAGCCCAAGGGAGCGCAGTTCGACCGGCGGGTGGATTTTGTCGATAACGCGGGCAAGGTGATCGTGCGCGCGAATACGACCTGGGCGATGATCGATAAGGCTTCGGGGCGACTGGCGCGCGTGCGGCCTGAAATCGCCGCACCTTTTATTCGCTGAGTTCGTAATCCGGCAGCGAGTGAAAGGCGTTGCGGAGCGCCTCGCTCCATCCGTCGGAAATGCTTTCGAAATAGGGGTCGTCGGCGGTGATGCGCCGCTCGTGAAAGGCGCTGAAATCGTCATTGCGATAGAGTAGCAGATCGAGCGGCAGGCCGACCGACAGATTGGCTTTCAACGTCGAATCGAACGATACCATCAGCAATTTGGTAATGTCGGCAAAGGACATGTGCGATTCAAATCCACGCACCAATATCGGCCTGCCATATTTCGTTTCGCCGATCTGGAAAAAGGGCGTTTCCGGGCTCGCCTCGATAAAATTGCCTTCGGGATAGATAAGGTAAAGCCGCGGCTCCATGCCCTTGATCTGTCCGCCAACGATCACGCTTGCGTTGAAATTCGGCGCGGGGCTGGCTGCGACCGGTCCGGTCAGCGCCCGTGCCGCTATCGTATCGCGCAAGGTTGTGCCGATGATGTTGGCAACCTGAAACATTGTGGGTGCTTCAAGGATCGACGGCTTGCGGTCGCTCGGTGCCTTGGTGCGTTCTTCCAGCTGGCTGATCAGCGCCTGCGTGGTCGCAAGATTGCCTGCCGTCATCATGGTGACAAAGCGTTCGTCCGGAACGGACCAGCTGAACATTTTCCGGAAGGTCGAGATATTGTCTACACCCGAATTGGTGCGCGTATCCGACATGAACGCCATGCCCCGGTCCAGCAACATTCCAACGCAATATGTCATGTCAAACCCAGGGCCCCCACCCCATCATTTGCTTACTCTATGAATCGCTATTGCTCGACGCGCAAGGATACAATCATGTTCTTGTCCCTCGCCCCGAACGACATGCCGGACACCGGCGCCGCGTCCCGATAGTCGAAACCGGTGGCGACGCGGACATAGCGGCCATCGGGGCTGATGCCGTTCGAAATGTCGAAGCCGACCCAGCCGATATGATCGATATGCGCTTCGGCCCAGGCATGGCTCGCGGATTGTTCGACGCGGTCGTTCATCATCAGATAGCCCGATACATAGCGCGCTGGAATCTGCAGCCCGCGGCAGGCGGCGATGAAGATATGGGCGTGGGCCTGACACACACCCGCACCCCCCGCGATGGCCGCGTCTGCGCCGGGTCCGACCCCGGTTTCGCCGTGTCGCAAGGCAACCTCCGCCGGGGAATTGGCCGCCGCCGAATGATGCGTACAAAGACTCTCCTGCGT
>JACVCM010000032.1:23284-33551 GCA_016742125.1 Sphingomonadaceae bacterium
ATACAAGCTTGGGCGCGTCACACACCCCACGCCGCCCACCGCCCCAACGCCCTGCTCGGCGCTGGTCTCGACGCCGGTTTCGCCGGTTCGATAGGCAACCGTCGACAGGATATGCGCCGACAGCGAATGCAGCATATCAATCCTGTCCTCGGCTTCGCGGTCGATCCCCGCGAGAAGTTTCTGGACGCCCCGGCCACCAGTCGTCAGCCGCGTCGGGCGACAATAGGACCAAAGCGGGACATGGCTGCGGTGGCGGCCCAATATGCCGTGATTGTCCTCGGTCTCGACCTCTCCCCGACAGTGGATGGTGATTGCGGTACGCCCCTCTTCCACCGATATCAGGGTGACATGGTTGTTGTGCGGGTCGTCATGTTCGGCCTCGACCTGCCCGCCGTCGACATTGAGGTGCCAGCTGTGGATTTTCTGCCCCGCCCCGTCCTTCGGCCGAAGCTTTAGCCGCTGCAGCGCATAATGGACCGGCTTGTCGAATTGATATTCGGTGATGTGCTGGATCGACAGAAGCATTATGAGTTGAACCTGTATTCCTGTTCGATCATGGTGGCGAGGTTGCGGTTGACGCGCAGAAATTCGACAAGGAATTCGTGCAGCCCGTCCTCGATAATCTGCGACGCGGTGAGCGAGGCGAAGCCGCTATAAATGCGTTCCGCCTCTGCCAGGCTGTCCGACTGCGCGCCGTAGGACATCGCAAGGTGGCGGAGATTGTCGGTCAGCTTGCCATAGCAAAAGGCAAGGCTGCGCGGGAATCGACGGTCGAGAATGAGAAATTCCGCAATCCCCAGCGCGCTCGCCCGCCCAGGGTAGAGCCAGCGATAGGCGCTATAGGCAGAGGTCGAACGCAGGATCGTCTCCCACTGGATATTGTCGAGCGAGGACCCGACGAAGGACACCGACGGCAGCAGCACATAATATTTGACGTCGATCAGCCGCGCCATGCTGTCGGCGCGCTCGATGAAATTGCCGGTCCGCGCGAAGTTATAGCCATCGTTGCGCAGCATGGTGTTTTCCATCGCGCCGCGGACCTGCGCGGTTTGTCGTTCGATCAGGTCGATGGTTGCAGGCAGTTCCGCCTCGCGCACCTGTCGTCGCAAGGCCTCGTTGACGCAGATCCAGCATTCGTTGACCGCTTCCCACAATTCGCGGGTAATCGCGGTGCGGGTGGTGCGCGCATTTTGCCGCGCGCTTTCTATCAATGCGCGCAAATTGCCGGGGTTGTTCCTGTCGCGCAGCAGGTAATCGACAACCTGCGCGGCTTCATAGCCCTGATGGCTGGTGCGGTAGGCTGCATCCTTGCCGAGTGCAGAGAGGATCGAACGCCATTCGTCCTGCCGCCCGCTATTGCGGGTCAGCGTGAAACGGTGCCCGGTCTCGATCAACCGCGCAATATTCTCCGCCCGTTCAAGATAGCGGAACAGCCAGAAGATGCCCGAGGCGGTCTTGCCTAGCATGGGTCAATCATCCTCGATCACCCAGCTGTCCTTGGTGCCACCACCCTGGCTCGAATTGACCACCAGCGAACCCTTCCGCAGCGCGACGCGGGTCAGGCCGCCGGGGGTGATTTCCATCCGGTCGGGTGAGACCAGCACGAAAGGCCGCAGGTCCACATGGCGGGGCGCGAGGCCGCTGTTGGTGAAGATGGGAATCGTCGAGAGCGCCAGCGTCGGCTGCGCGATATAGTTGGCGGGTTTGGCCCGCAGCTTGGCGGCGAAATCGGCGAGTTCCTTGCGGCTCGCCGCCGGGCCGATGAGCATGCCGTATCCGCCCGAGCCGTGCACCTCCTTCACCACCAGCTCGGACAAATGGTCGAGGACATAGCCAAGCGAGTCCTTTTCCGAACAGCGCCAGGTCTGTACATTCTGCAATAGCGGTTTTTCGCCGGTGTAGAATTCGACGATGTCCGGCATATAGCTATAGATTGCCTTGTCGTCGGCAATGCCGGTGCCGGGGGCGTTGGCGATAGTGACGCGTCCGGCGCGGTAGAGATCGAAAATTCCGGGGATACCCAGCACCGATTCGGGCTTGAAGATGAGCGGATCGAGATAGTCGTCGTCGAGGCGACGGTAGAGCACATCGATCGGCTGATAGCCTTGCGTGGTGCGCATCGCGACGCGGCCATCGACGATGCGGATATCGTGCCCCTCGACCAGTTCCGCCCCCATCTGGTCGGCGAGGAAGGCATGCTCGAAATAGGCGCTGTTATGAATGCCCGGTGTCAGTACGGCCACAACCGGATCGCCGGTGCATGCAGCCGGTGCGACCCGGCTCAACGAGGCGCGCAGGTTCTTCGGGTAATCGCTGACATTGCGGACGCGAATATTGCTGAACAGTTCGGGAAACATGTTCATCATTGTTTCGCGGTTTTCAAGCATATAGGACACGCCCGACGGCGTGCGGGCATTGTCCTCCAGCACCAGAAATTCGTCGGGACCGGTGCGCACCAGATCGATGCCGACGATATGCGTATATACGCCCCCCGGCGGCGTAAAACCTATCATCTGCGACACGAAGGCGTCGTTTTTTTCGAGCAGTTCGACTGGCAGCCGCCCGGCCCGGACAATTTCCTGCCGGTGATAAATGTCCTGCAGAAAGGCGTTGATCGCACGTACCCGCTGCTCGATGCCGCGCGACACTTTTGCCCATTGCCGGGCGGTCACGATGCGGGGGATGATGTCGAACGGGATCAGCCGTTCTTCCGCTTCGTCATCGCCATAGACCGCAAAGGTTATGCCAGTGCGGCGGAAAAACTCTTCGGCGTCGCGCGCTTTTTGTTTGAGGCGGGGGCTGTCCTGATCGGCAAACCATTTGTGATAGCTGGCATATGCGGCGCGCGGCGTTCCGTCTTCGTTAAGCATTTCATCGAAACAGAGCGGTTTTGTTGCCATTAAGGCAATGTCTGCACAAAAAAAATGCAGAGAACAAGCGACTTCGCACCTGCACAAATTATGGGCAGGGGCGCGAGCTTAAAAGTCTATTGCGACGCCCTTCAGTTCCCAATCGCCATAGCGCACCGGGTCGAGCCGATCCGGATCGGGCTCGGGTCCGCGCCTCGTTTCTTTCGGCTTTGGCACAGGCGGGCTTTTGGACAGATAGTCAGGGGCTTTCACATGTGGCGGCCGCTTGCCCATTGTCATGCTCCTTGAAGGAAATCCGGATAACCCCCACATTGGGCTGCAACGGAGTATTTGCAAGATGAACATGCTCAAAACCACGATGTTGCTGGCAGGCCTTACCGCGCTGTTCATGGCGCTGGGATATACGCTCGGCGGATCGGGCGGTGCCATGATCGCGCTTCTCGTCGCTTTTGGAATGAACATTTTCACCTTCTGGAACGCCGACAAGATCGTACTGAAAATGCATGATGCGCGCGAGGTGGATATCCATAGCGCGCCGGAATTCTACACCATGGTGCGCAATCTGGCCCAGCGGGCGCAACTGCCCATGCCCAAGGTCTATATCATCAATAGCCCGCATCCCAATGCCTTTGCCACCGGGCGCAATCCCGAAAATGCTGCCGTGGCTGCAACGACCGGCCTCCTGAACATGCTCAACCGCGATGAGGTCGAGGGTGTGATGGCGCATGAGCTGGCGCATGTGAAAAACCGCGACACGTTGATCATGACGATGGTCGCCACGATTGCCGGCGCGATTTCGATGCTCGCAAATTTCGGCCTTTTTTTCCGTCCGGGCGATGACCGCAGCGGCGGTTTGGCGGCATTGCTTGCGGGAATGGGGGCGCCCTTTGCCGCGATGATCGTGCAAATGGCGATCAGCCGTACGCGCGAATATGGCGCGGACAGGGGCGGGGCAGAAATTTCGGGCAAGCCTATGGCGCTGGCCTCGGCCTTGGCGAAGATTTCGGGCGCAGCACAAGCTATCCGCAATCCGGTGAGTGAGGCCAATCCGTCAGCGGCGCAGCTATACATCGTGCCGACCTCGGTGTCGGAGATGTTTTCGACGCATCCGGCGACCGAAAACCGCATTGCGGCGTTGCAGGAGCTTGCGGGCGAATCGCGGACTGGCGAAGTTGCGCCGACCTTGCGACGCAGTGCACTGGACCCGTTGGGGCGAGAGTAACCCCCTAACTTCGCGAGGCTGTCACCCGGAAACAAGTTCAGGGTGACAGCATGCGGAACCGTGACTTTCATTCTTACCGCGTCTAACGCCTATCCCATGAACGACGACGTTTCCGGCCTTCCCACCCGTCGCGCGGCTTTGCGGTTGCTCGATGCAGTCATGCGCATGGGAACGCCGATGGATCAGGCGACAGCGAATGCCACCAAGGGCCTGCCCCCGCCCGATCGCGCGCTCGCAATCGCCATTGCGCAAGAGGCGCTGCGGTGGACGGTCGACCTCGATATGCTGATCGATAGCAAGACCAGGCAAACACTGCCCGACGATGCCAAGGCGCGAATGGTGCTGCGGCTGGCGCTGGCGCAGATCTTGCGTCTGGGCACGCCCGCCCATGCGGCCATTGCCACTGCATTGCCGCTGGTCGAGGGCGGGCCGAGGCGGCTGGTGCATGGTGTGCTGGGCGCTTTGCTTCGGGCGGAGGCCAAGCTTCCCGACCTGCCTTCATTGCCAGAGCCAGTGATGATGCGCTGGCACCCGGCATGGGGCAAGGAAATGATTGCGGGCGCGCAAGCTGCCCTGGCCGAGCCCCCGCCACTGGACCTTGCCCTGCGCGATCCAGGTGCAACGGACGACTGGGGGGAGCGGCTAGGAGGGATCAGTCTGATGAAGGGCCATGTCCGCCTGCCGCGCGGCACGGCGGTTGAGGAGCTAGAGGGTTATGATGAGGGCGCATGGTGGGTGCAGGATCTCGCCGCCAGCCTGCCCGCGCGTTTGCTGGGGGACGGCAAAGGCAAGTGCGCACTCGACCTGTGCGCGGCACCGGGCGGCAAGACGATGCAGCTTGCCGCCGCCAGTTTTGCGGTGACCGCACTCGACAATAGCGCGCGTCGGATGGACCGGCTGATGGCAAATCTGGAGCGCACGCAGTTGCAGGCCGAGCGTGTGACTGCCGATGTCATGACATGGGAACCCCCGCAGCAATATGATGCCGTCCTGCTCGATGCGCCGTGTAGCGCCACGGGCACGATGCGCCGCCACCCCGATGTCCTGCAACGCATCGACCTGAAGGCCGTCAATAACCTTGCTGCTATTCAGAGCGCAATGCTCGACCGTGCGGCGAAATGGGTGAAGCCCGGCGGGACGCTCGTTTTCGCGACCTGTTCGCTCGAACCGCATGAAGGCGAGGCACAGGCCGAGGCGTTTCTGGTGCGCCATCCGGCGTTTGCGACGCAGGCTGTGACTGCCGCTGAGCTGCCAGCCGGTATAATCGCAAACAAGGAGGGGCATATTCGCACCATGCCGCCCATGCTCGCGGATAAGGGTGGCCTCGACGGATTTTTCGTGGCGAGGTTCGTGCGAAACGTTTAACGAAACTCTGCTCCGCCCCAGCGAAGGCTGGGGCCTATCTCGACTCTCGGTCAAGACGGACAGGTGTCATGGGCACCAGCCCTCGCTGGTGCGACGGGGAATTTGATGTCGAGAACCGCACCAACCCTCACCACCGACCGGTTGACCATCGCACCCATGGCGCTGGACCATTTCGAGGCGCATGCGACGGCATGGGCCGATCCCGACATGACGCGCTTTATCGGCGGTGAGCCGCGCTCGCGCAACATCAGCTGGGGTAAGTTCCTGCAGGGTGCGGGGCTCTGGTCTATCGTGGGTTATGGATATTGGACCTTCCTCGACCGCAAGACCGGCGACTATGTCGGGAATGGCGGGCTGGCGCAGTTCGAGCGTGGGATAGCCGAGCTTGAAGGCTATCCTGAAGCTGGCTGGGCATTCGCACATGAGGCCTGGGGCAAAGGCTATGCGACCGAGGCGATGACGGCGATCCTCGACTGGGCCGACGGGCAGCAACTTGGCGAAATCCGCTGTATCATCGACCCCGGCAACGCCGCCTCGCACAAAGTTGCGACGAAGCTGGGCTTTACCAAATTCGCCGAATCGCACGATGTTATCGGCGATTTGTTCATTTATCGCCGTCTAAGCTGTGCATAACGCCGCCGCCTGCCTTGCTTGCAGCGAATCCAGCCGCTAAGCGCCAATCATGTCCGGCCCCGTCCGTATCGCGCCCTCCATTCTCTCTGCCGATTTTGCAAGGCTGGGCGAAGAAGTGCGTGCGATTGACGCCGCCGGGTGCGACTGGATCCATGTCGATGTAATGGACGGGCATTTCGTGCCCAACATCACTATTGGACCCGCCGTCGTAAAGGCGCTCCGCCCGCACAGCGCAAAGCCGTTCGATGTGCATCTGATGATTTCGCCGGTCGACCAATATGTGAGGGATTTTGCCGACGCAGGCGCAGATGTGATTTCCTTCCATCCCGAAGCCGGGCCGCATCCGCATCGCACGGTGCAACTCATCAAATCGTTAGGAAAGATGGCGGGCATTGTGCTCAATCCGCATACCCCTGCCAAAATGCTCGACTATCTTATCGAGGATATCGATCTGGTGCTGGTGATGAGCGTGAACCCGGGCTTTGGCGGGCAGAGCTTCATTTCGAGCCAATTGCGCAAGATCGAAGCGATCCGCAAAATGATCGAGAAAACGGGCCGCGATATCCGGCTGGAGGTTGACGGCGGCATCACGGTCGAAACGGCGCCGCTCGCTGTTTCGGCGGGTGCCGATACATTGGTGGCGGGAACCGCCACCTTCAAAGGCGGGCCGGACCATTATGCCGCCAACATCCGGGCGCTGAGGGGTGAATAAGCGACGGTAATGACAGGTGGCGATGAAGGCGGCAATGAAACACGGCAGGCGGCATTGATCGTCAGGCCCAAAGGCGCGGGCCAGAATCTTCTCGAACGACTATCGTTGCAATTTTACAAGCTGACATGGCGCACGCCGCTGCACAACGGTCGACTGAAGGGCAAGGTGCCCTTGCGATTGCTGGCCGTTCCCGACGATCCGCTGAAGGGCAGTGTCGCGCGCGGCCAGTCGCTGCGCATGGGCAAATTCCATATTCAGGGCTTTGAACAGGCCTTTGAAGGGCTGGATTATCAGAAACTCAACCTGCCACCGGCATTGACGGATTATATTCACCGCTTCGACTGGTTGCGCGATCTGGCCGCGGCAACCAATCGCGGCGAAGGCGCGCCGGTGGCGGCGCAAATCGCTGACGGGTGGTTGGTAGCCAATGGCATGAAAACGCGCGAACCCGCCTGGCGCGTCGATAATTGCGCATGGCGGCTGCTCAATATGGCGGCGGGTTCGCCGTTCCTTCTGACCAGCACCGATCCGGTCTATCGATCCCGCGTCATCAACCATTTCGCGCGCGTCGCCCGCCATCTCGACCAGAGTGCACCGCGTGCGCCAAGCCATTTTGCCAAGAGCGTCGGCTGGGCGGGCGTGGTCGCCGCGTCCTTGCTCCTGCCGGAGGGAAGAGCCCGGCGTGCGGTCGGCGAAAATGGTTTGGCCGAGGCATTGCGCGTGACCATTTTCCCCGATGGGGGGGTCGTGTCGCGTTCGCCGGTCCAGCTCATGGAACTGATCGGGCTGCTCAGCCTGCTGAAGCAATGCTATAATGCGCGGCAGGAAATTCCTCCTGCATATCTGATCGATGCGCTCGGTCGGGCGGTGCCTGCTCTATTGGGGCTGAGCCATGCCGATGGCGGTCTGGGCGCCTGGCAGGGATCGGCACATATCGGCACAGAGCGAATCGTGGACCTTGTCGCCGCGAGCGAAGTGCGCGCGCGGCCACATCGGCAAGCGCTCGATTGGGGCTATCAGCGTGTGTCGGCGGGCCAGTCGGTGCTATTGCTCGACGCAGGGCCGCCGCCGCTCGCGAGACAGTCAGCATCGGGTTGCGCCTCGACGCTTGCCTTCGAGTTGTCGCATGGTCCGCAGCGCATCATCGTCAATTGCGGCGGGTCGGCTCTGGTCGGGGCTAGTATTCCAGCGGCGCTTGCACGCGGGCTCCGCACCACCGCTGCACATTCGACCTTATGCATCAATGATACCAACTCCACCGCGATCCTGCCAGGCGGGCAGCTTGGCAAGGGCGTCGCAGAGGTCGGTCTCGAGCGCCGCGATGTCGAGTCAGCAACGCGCATCGAAGCAAGCCATGACGGTTATGTCCGCAGCTTCGGCTACAACCACTCGCGCCTGCTCATTCTGCGTTCAGACGGGATGGAATTGCGCGGTGAGGATACGCTGGTGCCACAGGGCAAGCCCAAGGACGGCACGCCGGTGCATGTGCGCTTTCATCTTGGACCGGATATCGAAATCACACCGACCGACAACACGCAAACTGCGTTGTTGCGCATGGCCGACGGCAGCCATTGGGCGTTCGCCGCTGCCGGTGGTGCACTCTCGGTCGATGACAGCCTGTGGGTCGACGAAGAAGGTCGCCCACATCCGACACGCCAGCTTGTGATTGCTGCCGACACTGGTAAAGGCGGCCTCACCATCGGCTGGCAGCTCCGCCATTTAGGATAGAATATGGAAGACGTCGTCATCAAACGGGCCCTGTTATCGGTTTCGGACAAGGCTGGACTGGTCGAGCTGGGCCATGCGTTGGCGGCGCGGCATGTCGAGCTGGTATCGACCGGCGGAACTGCGAAGACGCTGCGCGATGCGGGACTGCAAGTGAAGGATATCAGCGAACTGACCGGCTTTCCCGAAATGATGGATGGCCGGGTAAAGACATTGCATCCGAAGGTGCATGGCGCGCTGCTCGCGGTGCGCGACAATCCGGAACATGCGGCCGCGATGAAAATGCACGACATCGGCGCGATCGACCTTGTGGTCGTCAATCTCTACCCCTTTGCGCAAACGGTAATGAAGGGTGCGAGCCGCGACGAGATTATCGAGAATATCGATATCGGCGGCCCGTCGATGGTGCGCAGCGCGGCGAAGAACCACGCCTATGTGACCATTGTCACCGACCCTGCCGATTATGATAATCTGATTGCCGAACTTGAAGAGAGCGATGGCAAAACCAGCTATGACTTCCGCCGCAAATGCGCGGCCAAGGCCTATTCGGCGACTGCTGCCTATGACAGCATGATCAGCCAGTGGTTCGCGTTCGCAGACCAGCAGCAGCTATTCCCCGACATGCTGGCCGTGAACGGCAATCGCATCGACGAACTTCGTTACGGTGAAAATCCCCACCAGCGGGCGGCGCTCTATGTACCTGTCGGACCGCATGGTTCGGGCATAGCGCAGGCCGAGCAGGTGCAGGGCAAGGAACTCAGCTACAACAACTACAACGACGCCGATGCGGCGCTCGAGCTGGTCAGCGAATTCCGTGACGGGCCGCCAACGGTGGTAATCGTCAAGCATGCCAACCCGTGCGGGGTGGCAACAGGCGAGACGCTCATCGACGCCTATCGAGCCGCTTTGGAATGCGACAGCGTTTCGGCTTTTGGCGGTATTGTTGCAGTCAATCGTCCGTTGGACGGCGCGACGGCCGAGGCCATAACGGAGATTTTTACCGAGGTTGTCGCCGCGCCTTCGGCGGACGATGCGGCGAAAGCGGTATTTGCAAAGAAGAAGAACTTGCGGCTGTTGCTGACGGGCAATTTGCCCGATCCAAAGCGTGGCGGCCTTGCAATCAAGCCCATTACTGGCGGATTACTCGTACAATCGCGTGACAACGGTCATGTTGCGGACAGCGATTTCAAGGTCGTAACGAAGCGCGCGCCGACCGCGCAGGAACTGGCTGACTGCCGTTTCGCCTGGACGGTAGCCAAGCATGTCAAATCGAATGCGATTGTGTACGCCAGGGACGGCGCAACCGCTGGCATCGGCGCAGGCCAGATGAACCGCCGCGACAGCGCGCGGATTGCAGCGATCAAGGCGAAAGAAGCGGCCGAAACCTATGGATGGGCGAGCCCGCGGACGGTTGGATCAGCGGTTGCCTCTGACGCGTTTTTCCCTTTCGCTGACGGCTTGCTGGCAGCGGTGGAAGCAGGAGCCACGGCGGTCATCCAACCGGGCGGTTCGATGCGAGACGACGAAGTCATCGCCGCTGCCGATGAAGCGGGGCTGGCGATGGTCTTCACCGGCATGCGGCATTTTAGGCATTGATACTTACCTCTCCCATTGAGAGCGGGGTTTTACCCTGCCCGCTTCACCGCACCACGATAGCTGCCCCTACCGCCCTTTTTCGGGCCGTAGTTGCGCACAGGCGCCCCGGGGTCGCGGCCGCCCTGCTTGCGCGCGGCAAAGGCG
>JACVCM010000129.1 GCA_016742125.1 Sphingomonadaceae bacterium
AGGCTGGACCAGCTTGCACCGCAACTGCAGACCCTGGACGACAATGATCCGGCCGCGCGCGAGGTGCGCAAGCTGGTAGGCGAGCATCTGCCTGAGCTCATAAATGGCTATAAGCGCATTCCAGAAAGCCTGAAGCGCAAGGAGCATGGCGGCAAGACGCCTGAGCAGCAGCTGGTCGACGGCCTCAAGTTCATCGACCGCGAGATCGAGACGATGACCGGCCGGATCTCGCGCGGCGAACTCGACAAGCTGGCGGTGCGCGGGCGCTATCTGGAACTTAGATACGATACCAGCGTTGAACAATAATCAACGTTGGAAAGTGGCATATGGGCAGAGCGTTATCCTTTCCCGAGGGCGTTCGGGAAAGTCATCTGCGCGGTAAAAGCTGGCACCGCTTTGCCAATCCGGCGGCGGTCACCGGCATCGGT
Source organism: Sphingomonadaceae bacterium (assembly GCA_016742125.1). Taxonomy (GTDB): domain Bacteria; phylum Pseudomonadota; class Alphaproteobacteria; order Sphingomonadales; family Sphingomonadaceae; genus Sphingorhabdus_B. The sequence goes on from JACVCM010000129.1 coordinate 429, forward strand.
CTGTTTCTCGCAGCGGCGCTCGCAGGGGCCTTTGGGGGACAGCCGCACCCCACACGTATCATTGAAACCCCGTCTGCCAGGATCACGCTCCAGTTTCCCGAACGCCTGCGGAATGGCGAATTCTTCGAAATGCGCGCCAAAATCGAGGCGAAGCGCGACTTTGCCGATATGGGTATCGCGCTGTCATCTTCTTATTGGCGCGATCTGACGATCAATACGATGATTCCGGCACCGGGCGAAGAGAAAGCGGATGATGGTGATTATCTGTTCTCTTATGGTGAAATCAAGGCAGGAGATAGCGTCACCGTGAAGATCGACGGGCAAATCAACCCGCCGATGTTTGCCGGAACGAAGGGCTGGATGAAGCTGAAAGACGCGGAACGCACTGTCGCCCGAATTCCGCTTGAACTGAAGGTCTTTCCCTGATGGATATCGTTGCGCGCGCCGCTGTGATGTTCGTGGTGCTTTATGGCCTGTTGCGGATAATGGGCAAGCGCGAACTGGGGCAGCTGACGCCGTTCGAGCTGGTGGTAATGGTCGTGCTCGGCGATCTCATCCAGCAGGGCGTCACACACAATGATTTCAGCCTGACCGGGGCGATATTGGCGATCACGACCTTTTCCTTTTTGGCTATACTGATGAGCTGGGTGACCTATCTTTTCCCGGCTGCGGAAAAAATCCTCGACGGTGAACCGCGTGTCGTTATTCGCGATGGCCGGCTTCTGAAGGAAAATTTGCGCCGCGACCGGATTACGCAAAGTGAGGTCGAATCCGAAATGCGGATTGCGGGGATAGCGCGAATGCGCGATGTTGCCTGGGCCATATTGGAGCCGCAGGGCAAGATCAGCTTCATCAGGAAGGACGAAAAGGACGATGGGTCCAACAGGGACTCCGAATAACGACAGCCCTGACATCGCGCGGCAACCGCCGCTCGAAATCGAAGCGCGATTGACCGACGGCCGCGCCGTTTGCCTGCGCACCATTCGCCCAAGCGACGAGGCACGTATCCGCGACGGCATCGCGGAAATGTCGGACCGGTCGCGCTACCTGCGCTTCTTCTCTGCCTTTCGCGAGCCACCCGAAAGCATTGTCAAGCAACTGAGCGCCGTCGATGGCCATGACCACATCGGTTGGGGCGCCATCCTGCTCGACGGCGAGGATAATCCGCCGATTGCCGCTGCGCATGCCATTCGCGATGCAGAGCAATCCGCGAGCGGTGAACTGGCAATTGCGGTTCTGGACAACTTTCAGGGCCTTGGCATTGCGCGAATGCTCATCGCTGCGGTGTTGTGCGATTGCCGGGCCGAAGGAATATGCGAGCTCGAAATGCAGGTGCTGCCGGAGAACCGCGCTGCTGCGGGCCTCGTCCAGGCGCTGGGCGGGGAACGAAAGGTCGCGATTGACAGCGTCGACCATTATCTTCTCGACGTGCAGGCCACGCTGGCGCGGCTGGCGAACGGCAAGGCACCTCCGGGAGTGGCCACCGTGCTGTCGGCGCTGTGTTAAGACGCGCAGGCAACCAGTCCTTTCCCGGAACAAGATTTTATTAACCTTGTTTCCCTAGCCTGTCCGTGGTTAGTTCGACGGGAAATCATCACATGAAAGCGTATATGGCGGGTTTGAGCAGCCAACTGTACCGCAAAAGCATTTCCGCCGTCGTTGTGCTGGAACGTGGATTGCCGAACATCATGGTCGGCTGGGTCGCTTTTGTTGTGCTGGCGGGCGTCCTGCGCACCGTCTTCGCAGTTTCCCCAATCGACAGCGGCGTCAGTTTCCTGCAGACGATTACGCCCTATATCTTGCTGGGTGCAGCCCCGATTGCGGCCTATTGGCTGGCCGATCAAGTGTTCCCGCGCGGCGCGCTGATGCAGCAGCCGGAGATACGGCTGGCGCGCTATGGCAAGTGGCGGCCGGTCAATGTACTCGATGCAAGGGCGCACCCGATGTTCGGTCCCACGGGAATGATGGCATCGCTGCTGATCGGGATGCTGCTCAATGTGCCGGTGCGCAGCCTCGAATTCCTCGCCGCTGTCCCCGCGATGAACGGCAATGCCCCGCTCTGGGGGCAGGTGATCCTCGCCGCAATGACGTTCGACGTCGTGACGATGAATTTTCTCTACACCGTGTGCTTTGTCGCGGCCCTAAGATGCGCGCCCTGGTTTCCCCGGTTGCTGGTGCTGACATGGGGGCTGGATATCAGCTCGCAACTGGCGATGGCGCAGTTCGTAGGAAGCGTAGCCGGGTTGCCTCCGTCTGTGGGTCAAGCGATGGGTTCGCTGCTTTCGAGTAACGTCCAGAAAGTCATGATCAGCATGATGATCTGGCTGCCCTATCTGCTGTTGTCTGAGAGGGTTAATTTGACTTATCGGCAGAGGACAACTGCGGTGCGGTCGTAAGGCAAACGGCCGCGACGATGAACATCATGACCGGATAAGTGAAATAGAAAAATCCATCATACAATCCATACGCGGTTCCGCCAATCAGGTAAGCGACTGCTGCGAATTGATAGTTTTCGCTGAATTTACCAGGTATGGACTGAAAGAACCGGGTGACGAGGCACAAATACCCGATCAGGCCGCACAACCCCATCGAAGTAAGCGCCTGCAATATGGCCTGATGCGGATTCCGGACTATTTTGACCGGGTCGGTATATGTATAACGTAGCTGGTCAACTCCCCAACCAAGCATCGGTCGCTGCATAACCTTACCAAAAACTTCAGTCCAGACTTGTAGCCGGTTAGATGAAACGGAATTAATACCTTCTAACGGGTTTGATGCGCTGGTCATTCGGTAGAGGCCGTAAATTGGGTGAACTGCTGGCAATATCAATGAAATTGCCAAGCCGCAAACTAGTGATATGGACGTCACCGCGATGACCTGTCGGCGTATCGGAAGGAGCAAGGCGCAGAAGACAGCTGCCACCGCGATCGCGGCGATTGCGCCACGCGTACCCGACCAGACGGCGATGGTGAAGGCGGCAGTCGAGAATATGAACGCCGCTCCAGTCCGCCAGCGATTACACGACCTATTAGAAGTAACCGAGAGTGTACCGATAGCCGCACAGAAACATGCAAAAGAAAAAAAACCTACCCAGCGCACGTTGGTCGTAGCTGGAACGCGGGTGATCCAGTCATCTCCGACGGGATTATAAAAAACGACGTTGATCCACCAGAGAAAGCAATAGCCGAGCAAGCCCGCACCGATCATGGGCCATATGAGATTTCGTGCGGCGTTGTTCCATTTACCGAACAAATACAGGAGAGCTAATCCAAACAGGCAATGGGCTATAAATTTTGTTATGCCCATCAGTGCAGTAAAAGGCACCGCAGCCACGAAAATTGTGGTCCACAAAGCAGAAACGGTAAGGATTAAAAGGCCAATCTTTGCAAGCGGCGAGAGCGATCCCAGTCCCCGTACGGGCAGGAAGCCTTCCTTGATGGCAAATCCCACGAACAGGAATTCTATGAACGGGACAATCAGAGAATTGTAACGCAGAATTTCGCGCCATGGCGCGACATCATTTCCGAAATCCCAAGGCAATAACACCATTAGGACAGGTGTCAGAGCGATTAGTGTAATGCCCGCAGGGACAGAGCCAACCCTAGCAGCGATAATTCCCCCGTATTTCATCGGTCGAGTGGATACCGTCATTTTCTGGCAAATCAAACTGGCAAATTACGTGCGAAAGTCCGTGCAGGCACTGAAATACATCTATTGACATTAAATGGTGCTTGGCGTGCTATTTATCGTCTGCCCCGTCTCCCGGCGTTTATATCGGGCTTTTTTTGTACATTGTCGTGGGCCAGTCCACCTTGCACGCCGCTGTATCGCAATAGGTCTTACCGGCCTTATCCGGAAATTCACAGGCTGCGCCATAGTAAATCATAATGTCGCGCAATGCATAGCAGTAATGCGCCAGCCAACTGACATATTCCGGGAAGCAATAAAGTTATATAACTTTAGTAAGATATTGTGATTCGGTACTTTTTTCGCCTGAATGCGGCAAATTTGCATCATGGTTAACAAATTCTTACTGCAAAATACTGTAAACAAAGTATAAATTTTACCCGTTGACGGTTGGCCCTATTTTGACGGACGTTTCATGTGTCCCGGGGGGGACCAATCGCGAATTGAGCCGGATGCGCATTCGGTTACAAATATAACAGGGTCGCGTCTGGTTCGATTTTGCCCCTCCTCTGGAACATTCCTGACCGGTCGGATGCCGGAATGGAAATTGCTCATTTGAACAAGGGGTTTGATTATGGTTAAATTTGTAAAGTCGTTCGTCATGGACGAGAGCGGTGCTTCGGCTGCTGAATATGCATTGATCCTGGCCATCATTGGTTCGGTCATTGCGGGCGCCGCAATCGCGTTGAGTGGTGCAATCGGTGGTGCTCTGAATGACGCCAAGACCTGCATCAGCACCAACGGCAGTACCTGCAACTAACGGGTCAATATGAATTTTCCGCTGCGTCGGGCGACGACGCGGCGGATTATTCGTCCATTTGTTAAACGGGGGCCAGACCGGCGATGCTTGCAAATCGTAACCTACTAATCGTTGCAATCGCGGCTTTTATTGGAATTATCGCCGTTATCATTGCCAACGGCTATTTGACAGGCGCTGAAAAGCAGCAGGAAAGTGCCGCCGAACAGGGGCGCCTGGTTCAGATAGCCGTTGCCCGCGTTCCGCTGGAATATGGCGCGGCGTTGACATCCGAAAATGTCCGGATGGTAAGCTGGCCGTCGACATCCATGCCCGCTGGCGCGTTCCAGTCGCCAAAAGGGCTGTACGGGGGTGAACCCCGCATCGTGCTCCGCCCGATAGAGGCGGGCGAACCGATTTTACCGGGCAAGATTACGGGCTTTGGCGGACGTGCCAGCCTGTCCGAACTGCTCGAAACCGATATGCGTGCGGTTGCCATCCGGATCAATGACGTAGCGGGGGTTGCAGGCTTTGTCCTCCCCGGCGACCGCGTCGATGTGCTGCTGACGCGCACGCCGAAGCTGGATGGAGAGATTGGCGAGATCGAGCCGGTCACAGACGTCCTGCTCCAGAATGTCGCCGTGCTGGCCATCGACCAGTCGCCGAACGAGAAGAACACGCAGCCCGTTGTGGGTAAAACCGCGACCGTTTCGGTCGATCAGCAGGGCGCGCAGAAACTGGTGCTCGCGGGTCAGGTGGGCACGCTCTCGCTGGCGCTGCGCAATCAGCAGAATCAGGATCAGTTTGCATCCTCCACGGTCGGCACACGCGATCTGGGCCCAGCCAACACCAGCGTCAGCCTTTATGCGGGGGCAGGGGAGCGCCGTGCGGCGACGCCAGCCTTTGCCGCAAACCCGTTCCCATATCCCGCGATTCCGGCTGCGGCTGCGCCACGCGGAACCGTTGCGGTCGCGCGGCCACGGCCTGCCAATTCGGTCGGGGTGGAAATTGTCCGCGGCACGAAAAGTTCGACTTACGACGTCACGCGCCACAGGGGGTATTAAGCGCATGAAACGATCACTCATCCCGACCGCCGCTGTGCTCGCG
>JACVCM010000130.1 GCA_016742125.1 Sphingomonadaceae bacterium
ATGTGGGCGCACGCGGTGCGGGAGTCGCTGGGGCCAGCCGTGCTCTCGCCTGTGCTCTGGCACGCGCGGGTCGCGCTGCGCAGGTTTGAGTGGCCGCGGAGGCAGGTGTGGCGCTTGCCGCATGCGGGGGTGGAGGGCCGGATGCCCTGGTCGCAGGGCTTCACCGAAGGCACGCCCGCACCCACTTCGCGGACCACACCTGCGCCCTCGTGGCCCAAAATGCTCGGGAAAATGCCTTCGCTGTCAAAGCCATCCAGCGTGTAGGCATCGGTATGGCAAATGCCCGTCGCCATAATCTCGACCAGCACTTCGCCCGCTTTCGGCCCTTCCAAATCCAGCTCAACAATTTCGAGTTGTTTCTTTGCCTCAAAGGCTACGGCAGCGCGAGTTTTCATAAATCATCCATATTCTTGGTAGATATTGTTCTGCTGAAACGTGGTAGCAAAACGTCCCGCCGCCAGACATGATTATCCTCATGAAACGCGTACAGTGCCTGACATGCTCGCTCATATCCCGCTCGATCAGCTTTTATGGCAGGTGCAGGCCAACTTACCTGATGGTCAGAAATTTTCCGTCGCTCCACCATAATGCGCGCCCAATATTCTTCGGTCAGGCTCGCCAAATCGCTTCCAGAAGATATGTTTTTCAGCGCCTCGGTGACATCGCGTTGCATTTTCATCATTGAAACCGAGAGGTCGACACGGAGTTTCACGACCGCAAGCGGATCCCCTTCATCCCTTTGGTGCGAAAGCTCGTTGGCCCTCACGATGAGAGCAAAAAATTGGTCAAATACCTCGCGAATATCGGCGACCGAATTCAACTTGGTGACCCAACCTTAGACACGTCGACCGATTGGCTAATACGCCCAAAAATGGTTCCACCTCGATCATCCTCCATCCAGATATCGATGCGGTCTCCGGATCGAAGAAACGGAGTTTTTGGCTGGCCGTGTAAAATTGTTTCAACGGTCCGCAGCTCAGCCAGACAACTGTAACCCAAGCCGCCGTCAGCGATGGCTTTACCTGGACCACCATCAAAGTCTCGATTGGAAACAGTCCCCGATCCTATGATCGTGCCCGCGCATAAGTTGCGCGTTTTTGCGGCATGCGCAATGAGTTCACCGAAGTCGAAAGTCATATCCGCCCCGGCATCGGTCCGCCCGAGTGGCTGACCATTCAGATCTACGCGCAAGATGCCGTGAAGCTTTGCGCCATCCCAGCATGCGCCGAGCGTGTCGGGCGTCACAAACACTGAAGAAAACGCGCTCGCTGGTTTTGACTGGAAGAAACCGAAGCCCTTTGCGAGTTCGCCCGGGATCAGATTGCGCAGGCTCACATCGTTGGTGAGACCGACTAGCCGGATGCAATTGCGCGCCTCATCCGCACTTGCGCCCATCCGAACGTCACCCGTAACGACAACTATCTCCGCTTCCATATCGTAGCCCCAGGCGTGGTCTACAAGCAGAATAGAATCGCGCGGGCCCAGGAAGCCGTCCGAGCCACCTTGATACATCAGTGGGTCACTCCAGAAGCTCTCCGGCATCTCCGCCCCACGTGCTTGCCGAACGAGAGCGACGTGGTTCACATAAGCCGAACCGTCGGCCCATTGATAAGCGCGTGGAAGGGGAGCTGCAGCTTTGGCCTCATCGAAGGATTGTTTTGGGACAGCATCATTGGCAAGTTTGCCTGCCAGCTCCTGCAGCGCCGGCGCGACTTCATCCCAATGGTCGAGCGCGCGCTGAAGGGTGGGCGCAATATGTTGCGCGCAGGTGTACCAAGCAATATCATCTGATACGACAACCAGCGTCCCATCACGTCCGTTTTTGAGAGACGCCAGTTTCATGCGTCAGCACCCTCAGGATCCTTGTGCAGCCAATCCGCATGTCGCGGCGCAACCTTTGTGTGGCTCCATTCGTCAAGCATGAGCGGTGCCAGCCGCCTCAGCTCGGCAAGTTGCTCCGGCGTCCCAATATTGCATGCCAGCTCCAGCCGGTGACCATTTGGATCAAAGAAATAAATGGATTGAAAAATGCCATGATAGGTCGGCCCTAATACCGAAATCCCGTTGCTCTCGAGGTGCGTTTTCGCCGCCAAGAGGCTTTCCAGCGTCGACACTTCAAATGCCAGATGTTGAACCCAAGCTGGTGTATTGGGATCACGCCCCATTTCAGGCTGATTTGGCAATTCAAAGAAAGCGAGAATATTACCGCCCCCGCAATCGAGAAAAATGTGCATGTATGGGTCATACTCGCCGGTCGAGGGCACGTTATCTTCAGAAAAAGCGGTAACGAACGTCATTCCAAGCATGCGCTGATACCAGTCCGCCGTTTCCTTGGCGTTATGGCAGCGATACGCGACATGATGGATACGTGAGAGTGAAAATTGATCCGGCATTTATGGTTCCAAGATACTGGAGGAGGTCTGATGATTAATGAGCAATGCAAATGCTTTTGAGTTCACTGAAACCATCCAGCCACTGCGCGCCGAAATCCCGACCAACGCCCGATTGTTTGTATCCGCCGAATGGCATGGCGGGGTCTATCCAGACATGACTGTTCACCCATATTGTGCCAGCCTCAATGCTCCCAACACTGCGCATTGCGACGTCTATATCTCTGGTCCAGATACTCGCAGCCAAACCCAAAGGACTGTCGTTGGTACGCGCAATCGCTTCATCAACGCTGTTCACTTCGTTAATTGTGAGGATTGGCCCAAAAACCTCTTCTCTCGTCAGCTTCACGTCTTCACCCGGATCGAGCACTAATGCAGGGGGAACAAAATATCCTTCTTCGGGAACGCTGCAGCCCTCGATAATCGACGCACCTGCCGACTTGGCTTGATCAACAAAGCCCTTCACACGCTCTTGATGGACTTTGGAGGCCACAGGATTGATCTGCGCTTCGGCATCCATACCCGAACCTGCACGCATCGACTTGATCACAGCCTCCAATGCCTCGACCAGTTGTCGCTTTGCGTCGCGTTCCACATAGATACGCGATGCGGCCGCGCAGACTTGCCCCTGATTGATGAACGCCGCCGCGCCCAATCCTTGGATAACCTTGTCGAAATCCGCATCTTTGCAAACAATAGCAGCGTTTTTGCCGCCCAATTCAAGCGTTACTCGGGCCATGCGCTCCATGGCGGAGAGGCCAATTTGCCTCCCAACTGCAGTAGAACCAGTGAAAGAGATTTTTCTGACGGTAGGATGCTCGGTTAGCGCCCTCCCGCATGTCGCACCTCGGCCTGTAACAACGTTGAAAACACCCGGCGGCACCCCAGCCTCCGAAGCCAGCTCGGCGAGATAGAGCGCAGTGAGGGGCGTGGTTTCGGACGGTTTCAGCACAAGCGTACAGCCCGCCGCCAGTGCAGGCGCGATCTTCCACATCGCGATGAGTGTAGGGAAATTCCAAGGCACAATCCCGGCAACGACCCCAATCGGCTCGCGCCTAGTAAAGGCTGTCCAAGCGCCGGGACCGCCGGGCAGAGAAGACGACACTGTGTCGCCGATCGGCTTGGTGATGAGGCCAGCGGCAAACCGGAGCCACTGTACCGATGCCGCCGGGCCGAACATGCGTGACAGGTTGATAGATTTCCCCTGCTCAAGGGTTTCAAGCTGAGCTAGGAGTTCGGCGTTATGTTCAATCAAGCTCGCGAAACGCAACAAAATCGCTTCACGATCAGCGGGTCGTAGGTTACGCCACCGGCCATCCTTGTGCGCAGTCTGCGCAGCCGCAACGGCCAATCCCACAACACCGGTGTCTGCGTCTGGAACCTGCGCGATTACGCCGCCCGTCGCCGGATTCCAGACATCGAGCAACGCGCTTGCGCCCTTGATGGCTTCACCATTTATATAATTGAACGGTTCGCTGTTTAGCCTTTGTGCCAATATCTGCCCAAAATCCTGCATCTTCCGCCCTTTTGCTCTGATTGGCAGGCATGATGCTAGATTTTAGCGCTAACAGCTTGGAGGAACGCGCATATTATTACGACAAACGCGAAAGCCGGTAACGAGCCGGCGTTTCTCCAAAACGTGCTTTGAATTGACGCGTGAAATAGCTCAGATCAGTAAAGCCGCTGTCGAGACAAACTCCCATGACACCTTGTCCAATGTATTCGGGATTGAGAAGCAAGCGCGCGCCAAGTTCGAGCCTGCGAGATTGGATATAGCTGGTTAGCGTTTCCCCGTGCTGTGCAAACAATGACTGAACATATCGCGTGGACATACGAAGATGATCCGCGACTGCCGCCAGAGATAGTTTGTGATCTGTAAGATTTTCTTCAACAAACCGCGCCGCCTCTTTCCAGCGAAGCGCACATAGTGATCGGTCACTATATTGCGTTGCGATGACCGGACGATATGCAAGCAGCAACAGGCTGATCATCGCATCTTCAAGTGCGTGATCGACGGCATGCCATGCGCCATGGGTCGCTCGCCCCCAAAATGTCTCAATAAAGCTTGAAAACAGTTGAGCCCCGGCATTTTTGGAGCTTACAGGGACCGCGACAAGATCATCCAGCGAACCGAATTGTTGTTGCAGGCGGGTTTGCTCCAGGCGCAAGACGAGAACTCTCGCTGGGTCTTTGAACTCAACGGAATAAGGCCGCGCCGTGTCACAGAATGTGAATTCGCCTGGTTGCAGGATGGCTTCACGCCCAGCCTGCTGGTTCAGGCAGCTCCCCGAAACCTGATAGTGCAGAATAAACTCCCGAGCGTCCTGCTGCGTGACATGATGCTGTTCGTGCCGGATCTCGGCGGCGGTTGACCAGGCTTCGGCAATGATCGTCCCGGTTTCGCCTTGGAGGCTTTTAATCAGGGCAGAAAAATTGCTCGGATCGTCAGGCGTAATTGATTTTCCGGAAAATTGTGTCGACAAAACCTCGTTCCAATGATCGACAAAGCCCTTCTGACGGGATGATCCCTTATACTCCTTGAGCGCATTCTGGGGCATAGCTGCCCTCCTCTCCATCCTTAGCTTTAACTCAAACCATAGTCTCCGATTGTTTTTTTGCATTATCTCCCGATGTGCTTGCTAACATCAGGGCATCGTCGACAACGGCCTCATTTTGTATATGGCTCAGCAGGATTAAAATCAGACGCACGTTGAAGGCCGCGCTTTCTTCGTCTGTCAAACCCTGGTGACACCTCAACAAACGCTCATAAACATCGTCTGGTTTGCACAACGCAGGCCACTCTTCCAACAGCATTAACAGGAGCCTCCCGATGTTGCGCACTGCAATGCAGCCGTCACTTGTGGCAGGGTTGGCGACCGCCAGCGTGCCGCGACATATTGGTCGGGCCTGATCAGATAGGCCGACCCCGGCGACAGATCATATCGTTCGCCGGCCAATACGCTGTCACCATGTTTGCTGATGTCGAAAATATCGACATCACCATCGAACTCGATCGCTTCACTCCAAGCGTTTGTCAAAAGTGTAAATCGTCCATGGCTGAGATTATCCTTTAGAAGCCAACCCTCGCCCAAGGGTGCATCTATTGCGGGACTTCCGGGTGGCACACCTCGCCAGCCATCGGTATCGTCGACATCCGGCTTCAATGCGGGTGAATTGGGAAAGCTGACGGCTGTCGACAAGCGGCCAGAATTGACGAACGGACGCGCAAAGGGTGCATGTCGTGCGAGTTGCAAGACTGCGTCCCTGAATGTTCTGCTGATCGCCGACTTGGGCGTCATGAAATCCGTTGACCGAGTGGAATTCAAGATATTCTCATCAGCAATGGCGATTGCCTCTTGGTTGTAGCTTTCCAGCAAAGCTACCGATGCCGTTCCCGACACAATAGCCTCGAGTTTCCAGCCGAGATTGTCCGCATCGGCAACCCCGCCGTTACACCCTCTGGCACCGAAGGGTGAAACGAGATGCGCCGCATCACCGGCAAAGATAACGCGACCGTGCACGAAGCGCGCCATCCGCCTGCACTGGAAGGTGTATATACTGTACCAC
>JACVCM010000131.1 GCA_016742125.1 Sphingomonadaceae bacterium
TCCTGCAACCGCGGCAAAAGGAGCATTGCGCTCGATTTTTCCATGGCGGCGGGGGCGGAGCTTGTTCGCGATCTGGCGCGCGATGCCGATGTGCTCGTTGAAAATTATCGGCCCGGAACGCTCGCGCGTTACGGGCTGGATCATGCGGCGCTGCGCGCGATTAATCCGCGCCTCATTTACTGCTCGATATCGGGCTATGGCCGCATCTCGTCGCTGGCAAAGCGCGCGGGCTATGACTCGGTCATTCAGGCCGAAGGCGGGCTGATTTCGATCTGCGGCGAACGCGATGGCCCGCCGGTGAAGGTCGGGGTGTCGATTGCCGACTTGCTTTCGGGCATGAACGCGGTCCAGGCCATCCTCGCCGCGCTGATCGCGCGCGGACGGACGGGCGAAGGCCAGTTTATCGACATCAGCCTGCTCGACGGCGTTGTTGCGGTTCTGGCCAATCTGGGTGCGGGCTATCTGATCGACGGCCGCAATCCGGGGCGTTGGGGCACCGAACATCCCAATCTGGTGCCATGCCAGGCCTTTCCGGTGAAGGACGGCGAAATCGTGCTGGTGATCGGCAATGACCGTCAATTCAGCGCCTTGTGCGCGGCGATGGCGCTGCCTGAGATTGCCGACGACCCGCGCTATCGCACCAATCGTGACCGGGTGCTGAACCGTGATACGCTGCTGCCGCTGCTCAAGCAGGCATTCGCCAAGCATTCGCGCGCCGACTGGTTGGCGCGGTTGCACGATGCGGGGCTGCCGGCAGGGGCGATCCGCAGCGTGTCAGAGGTGTTATCGGCAACCGAGGTGCGCGAACGCGATATGGTCGTGCGTTTCGAACATATATCCGCCGGCGAGATCGAACTGGTCGGCTCCCCGCTTAAGCTTACCGGCACGCCGGTCCGCTATGATCGGCCGCCGCCGATTCTGGGCGAACACACGCATGAGGTGCTGGCAGAACTCGGCGTCGCCGGGGAGCGGCTCTCCAGACTGGTCAGCGAGGGCGCAATCGCAGCGCAGAGCGCGACTGCTGCGGTGACGTGACCTGGTTGCTCGCGAGCGCGACCACGGCCTATGGTCGGCATGAAGGCAAATCGGCGCTGGCGCTGATGGCCGAAGCCGCGCAAGCGGCGCTCGATGCTGCGGGGCTTGAGGCAGGGGCGATCGACGGCCTGGTTTGCGGCTATGCGACAACCCTGCCGCATCTGATGCTGGGCAATGTTTTTGCCGAACATTTCGGGCTGCGCCCGCAATGGCTGCAATCGCTGCAACTGGGCGGCGCGACCGGGGTGGCGATGGCGATCGCGGCGATGGCGGCGATCCAGTCCGGCATGGCGCGCACCGTCCTTGTCGTTGCAGGCGAAAACCGGCTGACGGGGTCGCAACCGGGCGGCGCGACCAAGGCGCTTTCGCAGGTGCTCGACGCCGATTATGAACAGCCGCTCGGCGCGATCATTCCCGCCCAATATGCTTTGCTTGCGTCCTGGTATCTGGCGGAACGCAAGGCCCGCGAAGAGGATCTGGCGGCGCTCGCCGTGTTGATGCGCCGCCATGCCAGCCAGACGACAGGCGCGCATCACCAAAAGCCTTTGACCGAGGCCGATGTCATGGCATCTCGGCCGATCGCCACGCCGCTCAAACTGCTCGATTGTTGTCCGGTGTCCGATGGCGCGGCGGCCTTCATTCTTTCCGCCGATGCCCCACAAAAAGGGGCGCAGGTGCGGATCATCGGCGCGGGCCAGGCGCATCAGCATCAGCATCTGTGCCGGATGCCTGATTTTGCAGCGACCGGCGCTGTTGCTGCGATGACGCGGGCGATGGCGCAGGCGCGCTGCGGCAAAGAGGATGTCGGCTTTTTGGGCATTTATGACAGCTTCTCGATCACGCTTGCCCTTCTGCTTGAAGAGCTTGGCTTTGCAGGCCTTGGCAAGGCGGGGCAGGAGGCCGCCGCCGGGCGTTTCGACCGTGATGGCGATTTGCCGCTCAACCCGCATGGCGGGCTGCTCTCGTACGGCCATTGCGGCGTTGCGGGGGGTATGGCGCATCTTGCCGCGGTGCATCATGCGCTGCGCCATGCGGATAATGATCGCCTCGGCTATGTCCATGCGGATGGCGGGGTGATGTCGGCGCATGCGGCGCTGATCCTGGAGCGCGCCGCATGAACGCGACCGACGCCGATGCCTTGCGGGACTGGACGGTGGGCGCGGACCGGTTCCTTGTCCATCGCTGCGCGCATGGGCATGTCTGGGCGAGCGGCGCGGGGCCGTGCCCGCAATGCGCCGCCGGTGCGGTCACATCCTTTCCCAGCGCAGGGCGCGGCACTGTGATCGCCTGCACCTTGTTGCACCACGCGCCCGATGGCGATTGGTCGCCGCTGCTTCCCTATGCCTTGTTGTGCGTCCGGCTCGATGAGGGCGCGCAGGTGCTGGGGCATTCACCCATCACGCATCGCGTTGGCAGCCGGGTTAAAGCCCGGTTCGCAAAAGTGACGCACCGGCCCATTCCCATATTTGAGCAGAAGGCAGATGCAGCATGACCGGCCTTGTGATTGAAGAAACTATCGGCGCAGTCAGGTTGATCCGGCTCAACCGGCCCGAAGCGCGCAATGCCTTCAACGAAGCGCTGCTCTCGTCGCTCGCCGCAGCGTTGCAGCGCGCCGCCAATGACGATGCGATCCGATGCACGGTCGTCACCGGCAATGAGCAGGCCTTTGGCGCGGGCGGCGACATTCCCGAAATGGCGGCGACGTCACCTGTTGGAATATGGCGATCGGAACGGCATAAATGGTGGGCGACGATCCACGATTTTCCAAAGCCGCTGATCGCGGCGGTCAATGGGCTGGCGCTGGGTGGCGGCTGCGAATTCGCGCTGGCAGCCGACATCGTGGTCGCGGGCGACAATGCCCGTTTCGGCCTGCCCGAAATCAAGCTTGGCTTTGTGCCGGGCCGGGGCGGGACGCAGCGGCTGCCGCTGGCAGTCGGCAAGCCGCTCGCTATGTGGATGATCCTTACCGGACAAACGATGGACGCCGCGCGCGCCTTGCAGGCGGGCCTGGTGCTCGAAATCTGCCCGCTCGCCGAGATGTTGCCGCGCGCGCTGGCGATAGCGGCGATGATCGCCGAACAGCCGCCGGTCGCGGCGCAGATCGCCAAAAGCCTGGTCAAACGCAGCGCCTCTCCGGGGTTGCAGGACGGCATGATGGCCGAACGGCATGGCTATGAATTTCTGCTCGGCACCGCCGACGCACAAGAGGGCATGGCGGCGTTTATCGAACGCCGACCGCCGGTTTTCACCGGCAATTGATCGCACCGATGAAAGGAACAGATGATGCATAAACCCGATTGGCTGGAGGCCGCGCTTTCCGCACCGATCGACGCTGGATTCTTCGCCACCGCAGAGGGCGGCGTCGATGCGGCGATCCTTGCCGACCCCCAGGGCTATCTTGAAAGCCTGCGCCAGCAGGAGGGCGATTTCATTCCCGCGCCAGAAGGGGTTTTGGGCGGCAAACCAGTGCCCTTTCTGCAATCGCCCGTTCCCGGCAGGCCGACCTTTGTGGCGACAGGATATGAAACGCTGAAATCGGTGCTGGTTGATGATCGACATTTCCTTCAGGATTATGAGTTTTCGCTGGCCCCGATCATGGGCGAAACGCTGATTTCCGGCCTCAACCCGCCGGTTCATGCCAAATATCGTGCGCTGGTGAGCAAGGCCTTTGGCGCAAAATCGATTTCAGCGCTGACCGACGAGTCGCTGGAGCCGCTGGTGACCGCGCTGCTGGAGCGTATCGCGGCGCAGGGCGGTGGCGAGCTTGTCGCCGATCTGGCCTGCCGTATCCCCGTAGTGATCCTTGGCCAGCTGATCGGGTTGCCGCCGACAGGCTATGATCGCTTTGCCGAACTGGCCGCGCGGATCATGGCTTTTGCCTATCATTGGGATGATGCCATGGCGGCGGCAGCGGAATTGCGCGAACTGGTGCTCGGCCTGATCGAGGCCCGGCGCGCAGACCCGCAGGGCGATTTGCTAAGCCATTTGCTTGCCGCCGAAATCGATGGCGAGCGGCTGTCCGACGAAGATGTCGTAACTTTTGCCCGGGCCCTGATCCCCGCCGGGATAGAAACGACCACGCGGGGGATGGGAACCGTGTTTGCCGCGTTGCTCTCGCAGCCGGGTCTGTATCAGCGGTTGCTGGCCGATGCGTCGCTTGTGCCGGTTGCGGTCGAAGAAATTCTGCGTTGGAACGGCCCGGCGCAGATGATCCCCAAAAAGACCAGCATTGATGTCGAAATCGCTGGTCGCGTCGTCCCGGCCAATGCATCGATCTGGTGCGCGCTGGGCCATGCCAATCGCGATCCGCAATTTTGGGATCGCCCAACGGAAATCGCGCTCGATCGCCCGCGTGGACGCAGTCTTACATTTTCCAACGGGGCGCATACCTGCATCGGCAATGTTCTGGCGCGCAAAGAGCTGGAAGGCACGGTGCAGCTGGCGCTGCGCATCCTGCCCAAGCTCCGGCTCGATCCGCAAGCCCAGGCGCCGCAGATTCAGGGTGTGCTGTTCCGTTCGCCCGATCGCTGTGCAGTGCTGGTTTAGTTAATTCAACCAACCAGTTGACCGAACTATTGGAGGCTGCTATGGGCGCTAACAAGTACAGCGAAAGGCAAAGACGATGATGGCAATCCACGAAGAACGCGGCGCGGACGGTTCGTCGGTCAAGGGCTGGCCCTATACCGACTTTGCCACCGGCTGGTATCAGATCGGCTATTCGTCCGAGTTCAAGCCGGGCGATATCAAGCCGGCGAAATGGCTTGGCCAGGATCTGGTGATCTGGCGTTCGGAATCGGGCAAGCTGAGCGTGATGGATGCCTATTGCCCGCATATGGGCGCGCATCTTGGCCATGTCGGCCAGTTTGGCGGCAAGGTTTGCGGCGAATCGATTGCCTGTCCCTGGCATGGCTGGCGCTGGGACGCCGAGGGCAAGAATGTCGAAATCCCATATATGAAGGGTGAAACGGTCAATAAGCGCATCGACGTCAAACATGCGCGCGAGATTGACGGGATCGTTATCCTCTGGTTCGACAGCGCAGGCGCGCCACCCAACTATGAATGGCCGGGCATCCCCTATCTGGGCGATCGGAACAATTATTACGCCATTGATGCGACCGTCGACGGGCCGCATCGAGTCAAGCCGCAATTTCCGTTCGAAAATTCAGCCGACCCGCATCACTTCCCCTATGTCCATGGCTCTGGGGTCGATGCTGAATTTACCGACTATATCGTCGAAGGCGCACTCATCCGCAACACCATGAACATGCTGTTCGGCGCGGGCAAGCCGCGCACCTGGATGACCCCCAACGGACCCGTCGAGGGCACGATCGACAATTTCTGCTGGGGCACTTCGCTCGGCGTTGCCCGCTTCAACATCGAAGGGCGCGTCTGCGTTCACCTGACCTTCGTAACGCCGATCGATGCCGAACAAAGCGTCTTTTTCAGCACTGTGACGCATACCAAGGATGAAGGCGAAGACGGCGACGTTCCGGTCGGGATCGCCAAGAAGATGATGGACGCCCAGCATGTGCAGATCCGCCATGATTTTCACATCTGGCAGAATATGCGTTACCGGGTGAAACCGATCTTCACCGGCGAGGATGAGCGTATCCGCTACGCCTTTTTGCGGCGGCATTTCGATCAATTCTATCCCAATCCGGTTTATGCCGAAAACCGGCTTCCCGAGGCTGCCGAATAAGAGGCCAGCGATGCTGCGCACCAGCCCCCTGGGCCTGCCAAGGCCGGACTATATGGTCGAAGAGATGCAGCTGTTCGAAGAGGCGGTTGACCGTTTCATCGATCAGGAATGCGTCGATCATATCGAACATTGGGCCAAGGCGGGCGAAGTGCCGCGCGACACATGGCGCAAGGCCGGGCAGGCTGGCCTGCTGATGGCCAGTGCGCCAGAGG
>JACVCM010000132.1 GCA_016742125.1 Sphingomonadaceae bacterium
GCTTTGGTGATTGCGGGCATCGGCGTCGGCAACGGTGTGGGCAGCTATCTTGCCAGCAAGCGCGCCAGCATTGCGACGCTCAAGGTTACCGGGGCGGACAGCCAGACAATTTTCCGCATTTACATGCTGCAGATATTGGCGGTGGCGGCCGCCGCAATCATCGTCGGGCTCGCAATCGGAAGCCTCATGCCGATAGCGATAGGCTGGGCCGCAGGCGACGTCTTGCCCGTCGCGCCCGGCTTCACGCTCCACCCCATTCCGTTGGCGGTTAGCGCCATTTACGGCCTGCTCATTGCCCTCGCCTTCGCCCTGCCCCCGCTGGCTCGTGCGCGCACGGTGCCAGCCGCCGGGCTGTTTCGCGCCATTGTAGAAGGCGACAGCCGCATCGACCGGCGCAGCACGATCTGGGTCGTCGCTGCCATCGCCGCGATCATCGCGCTGGCCGTCCTTACCGCGCGCGAGCCGTGGTTCTCGCTCGCCTTTATTGGTGCAGCGTTCGGGCTGCTGCTGCTTCTAACAGGGATTGCGTTTCTCCTGCGCTTCATCGCCATTCGTCTGCCCCGCCCCAAGGCTCCCCTGCCTCGCCTGGCGTTGGCCAATTTGCACCGCCCCGGCGCGCAGACGCAGGCTCTGGTGGTGGCCTTGGGTCTTGGCTTGACCCTGTTCGTCACGCTCGCCGCGATCCAGACCAGCATCGATAATGAGATCAAAAACAGCGTGCCGGAGCGAGCGCCCAGCTTTTTCGTGCTCGATATTCCGCGCGAGGGGGCCGCCAAATTCACGAGCATGGTCGAGGAAGCCGATCCGAACGGCGTCATCAACCTCATCCCTGCACTACGGGGAACCATTGTCGAATATGGCGGACAGCGCGTCGACCAGCTTGAAGAACTGCCCGAAGGCGCTTGGGTGCTGAACGGCGACCGCGGGCTGACCTACAGCGCAACCGTGCCAAAGGGTAGCGAGTTGGTAGCGGGCAAATGGGGGCCAGCCGACTATAAAGGTCCGGCATTGGTCAGTCTCGATGCCGAAATCGCCGACGTGCTGGACGTGGGCATTGGCGACAGCCTGACCGTGAGCCTTCTGGGCGTCGAAGTCCCGGCCAGGATTTCTTCGCTTCGGACCGTCAATTGGGAAAATTTCGGATTGAACTATGTGATGGTCTTCTCGCCGGGGAGCCTGGACGCCGCGCCGCATAATATGGTGGCGACGCTGACTGTATCAAAAGAGGCGGAGCGCAAACTGGCCAAATCACTGCCCCCTGCATTCCCGTCCTCATCATTGATCGAGGTCGGTGAAGTCACCGCGCAGATCACAACCTTGCTCACGCAAATGGCGCAGGCCATCGCCGCCGCCGCCTCGATCGCTATCCTTGCCGGTATAGCCGTCCTAGTGGGTGCTATCGCCGCAGCACGCCAGTCGCGGATTTACGATGCGGTCATTACCAAGATGCTCGGCGGCACCCGCAACCAGATACTGGGAGCGCAGGCGCTGGAATATGGCATATTGGCGGTGGTACTCGGGCTGTTGTCGCTGGTGCTGGGCATGGCGGGGGCCTGGTATGTGGTGGTGCAAATCTTCGACTTCACCTTCGCGCCCGACCCCGCGATTTTGGCGCTGACGCTTGTCGGCGGTGCAGGGCTGACGTTTGTGCTGGGCATGGTGGGATCGTTGCCGATCCTTGCGGCGCGGCCTGCGGAGGCACTTCGCAGCCTCTAAATCAAACCGTAGTGCTGAGCCTGTCGAGGCACGCCTCTCCGGCTAGCGCTAGGGTCGAAAAGCGCCCTTCGACAAGCTCAGGGCTGCGGTGTTTTTGCCCTCGCCAACCGCCCCGCCAGCGGCGCGGACGCAATCAGCTGCAACTGGTGATAGAAAATCGCTGGCAAGATCATTACCCCGGCAATTTCGGGCGAGAACAGCAAAGCCGCCATCGGCGCGCCGGTGGCAAGGCTCTTGTGCGCGCCTGCAAACAGCAACGACACGCGGTCGGCCTGACTGAACTTTAACGCCCGCCCAACCAGCCAGGCCGCGCCAAAGGCAAAAGCCAGCAACACCGATGCAGCCACCAGCAACCCCAGCAGGTCCACGCCCTTGACCCGCGCCAACGCCCCGCTCGACACAGCGGAACTGAAGGCGACATAGACAGCGAGTAAAATCACCCCCCGGTCGAAGAAGGACAGCAGCCTTTTTTCCCGGGCTGCCCATGCACCCAGCCAGCGTTGTGCAACCTGTCCAAGCGCAAAGGGCAGCAGCAGCATGGTCAGAATTTTTACCACCACATCGCCGCCCAGATCGCCGCCCGCAACACCGCCGAGAAACAGCGCGAACAAGCCTGGTGTGACAATGATACCGACAAGATTGGAAAGCGCGGCACCGACTACCGACGCCGCGACATTGCCCTTGCCGAGGGAGGAATAGCTGATCGCCGACTGCACGGTCGACGGCAGGATTGCGCAATAGAGCAGGCCTGCCGCAAGCAATGGCGGAAGCCAGGGCGCGGCCGCTTTGGACACCGCCAGCCCCACCAGCGGCATCACACTAAAAGTAAAAAGCAGCATCGACCCCTGCAGCCGCCAACCCTTGGCCGCCTGGTACACCTCCTCCCGCGGCAGCTTCAGGCCATGCAGAAAAAACAGCGCGAATATGCCGACAAAAGCGATATTCTGCGCGATGGGCAGGCCGCCCCCCGACACCGGCAAAAGCCACCCCAGCAACACCGCACCTAGCAGCATCAATACAAAGCGGTCCGGGATTAACTGCGCCATCGGTCTCTTGTGGCCGGACATATGTTGCGCTGCAACAGTATTTCCGTTAAGGGCGCGGCCAAATCGGGCGGCGTTCGCCTGTACTCCCAAAAGGCTTATTTCTGATGTCCCTGCGTAATATCGCCATCATCGCGCACGTCGATCATGGCAAAACCACCCTCGTCGACCAGCTTTTCCGCCAGTCGGGTACCTTCCGAGACAATCAGCGCGTCGAGGAACGCGCGATGGATTCCAACGATCTGGAAAAGGAACGCGGCATCACGATTCTCGCGAAGTGCACCTCGGTGGAATGGGAAGGTACGCGCATCAATATCGTCGACACCCCCGGCCACGCCGATTTCGGCGGCGAGGTGGAGCGCATCCTGTCGATGGTCGACGGCGTTATCCTGCTGGTGGACAGTTCGGAAGGTGCCATGCCGCAGACCAAGTTCGTTACCGGCAAGGCGCTCGCGCTCGGCCTGCGCCCCATCGTCGTCGTCAACAAGATCGACCGGCCTGACGAGCGCATCCAGGAAGTGCTGGATGAGGTGTTCGACCTTTTCGTAAGTCTCGACGCCACAGACGAACAGCTCGACTTCCCGGTGCTCTATGCCTCGGGCCGCAACGGCTATGCGAATACGGACCCTGACAAACGCGATGGCACGCTGACGCCGATGTTCGAGACAATCGTCAGCCACGTCCCGGCGCCCGTCGTGGACGCCGATGCGCCGTTCCAGTTCCTCGTCACGCTGCTCGACCGCGATAATTTTCTGGGCCGCATCCTGACTGGCCGCGTTGCCGCTGGTACGGTCAAGGTCAACCAGCAAATCCACGCGCTCGACAGAGACGGCAAGGTCGTCGAAACGGGCCGTGCCTCGAAGTTGATGGCCTTCCGCGGTCTGGAGCGGGTGCCTGTCGAGGAAGCCAAGGCGGGCGATATCATCAGCATCGCCGGGCTGACCGAAGCGACCGTTGCCAACACTATTGCGGACATATCGGTAAGCGAGCCGCTGCACGCCCAGCCCATCGACCCGCCCACGCTGTCGATGCGCTTTGCTGTAAATGATTCCCCCATGGCGGGCCGTGAAGGCACCAAGGTGACGAGCCGCATGATCCGCGACCGCCTGTTCCGCGAAGCAGAGAGCAACGTCGCGATCCGCGTGACCGAATCCGCCGACAAGGACAGCTTCGAAGTTGCCGGGCGCGGCGAACTGCAGCTTGGTGTCCTCATCGAAACGATGCGCCGCGAAGGCTTCGAACTCGGTATCAGTCGCCCGCGCGTGCTCTATCGCGAAGACGAAGCGGGCAACCGCACCGAGCCATATGAAAGCGTCGTCATTGACGTCGATGACGAGCATTCTGGCACCGTCGTCGAGAAAATGGCGTTGCGCAAAGGCGAACTCACCGACATGCGCCCCTCGGGCGGCGGCAAGACGCGTATCACTTTCAGCGCGCCATCGCGTGGCCTGATCGGCTATCATGGCGAATTCCTGTCCGACACGCGTGGCACGGGCATCATGAACCGTCTGTTCGAAAAATACGGTCCCTATCGCGGCCCGATTGAAGGCCGCAAAAATGGCGTACTGATCTCCAATGGCAATGGAGAGGCCGTAGCCTACGCGCTCGGCCCGCTCGAAGACCGCGGTATCCTCTTCGTATCACCGGGCGAAGCGCTGTACGAAGGCATGATCATCGGCGAGAATGCGAAGCCCGAAGATCTCGAAGTCAACCCGATGAAGTCGAAGCAGCTCACCAACTTCCGCTCGACCGGCAAGGATGATGCCATCCGCTTGACCCCGCCGAAAATCATGACGCTGGAACAGGCCATTGCCTATATCGACGACGACGAAATGGTCGAAGTGACACCGAAAAACATCCGCATCCGCAAGACCCTGCTCGACCCGCATGAGCGCAAGAAGGCGTCGCGGAAGAAGGAAGCGGCATAATCAGAAAGGGCGCCGGTTTCCCGACGCCCTTTTCATTGTTGCTCCAACGGTCCGATCAAAAACGGAAGTTCGCCGTAAAGCGGATATTGTGCATGTCGAAATCGCTGTCACCGCGACGCATATCGGTTCCCGCGCTGTTCACCAGCAAGAACGGATTGGTCGCCGCTGCCGTGCCGCGACCTACCGAAACGCGGTAATCGTCATCGACAAAATTGGTGTAGAGATATTCGAGTCCGATCGAGAAATTCGGCGCGATCTTTCCCTCTGCACCACCGCCATAGGAATAGCCCCAGCTATTTGTTTTACCGTTGTCGGTGAAGCTGTTGGCAGTGTTGCTCGTTGTGAAGCTGTTATCGATCTTGCCGTAGGCGGCACCGCCGGTGGCGTAGAATAGCGCACCGCGCGCCGCATAGCCGATGCGGGCACGCGCCTGCACCGAATAGTCGAGCTCGCGGGTGAAGGTGTAGGAAGCAGGCGTGCTGCTGAATGCCGTCACACTGTCGCGGGCTTCATTCTTGCCGCCTTCCAGCACGAAGCCATAGACGATATTGCCGCTTTGTACGTCGTAGCCGGCGCGAATATTATATTCGAGGCCGTCCTTGTCTCCGCGGCAATCGACGGGCTGTGCCGACGTGGCGGCACCGCTACAGAAACCGGGTGCGAACGCGTTCGCACCGGCGAGCGTATTGACATTGTTGTCGAATGCGCCGTCGAGATTGGTATCGAACCGCACATCCTCGTTCCGGTCGTTATTCTGCGCGGCAAGACCGATCGATCCACCGATATAGGCGCCTTCCCATTCTTCATCGTCCGATTGGGCAAACGCAGGAGCGGAAAAGATCGAGAGAGATGCTGCACCAAAAAGCAGCATGGGAGAGAGTTTCATGGATTGTTCCTTTTCAGTCAGTTGCTGACCGACCTCAAACGCAGAACACCCCAAAATTGATGCATGAACTCAAAATTAATTCGGGTTTAGTTGCAAAATGGCAACGGTCTAGACCGATTGGCCAGCCGCAACCCCGCTCGCCCAAGCCCACTGGAAGTTATAGCCGCCGAGCCAGCCGGTGACATCGACTGCTTCGCCGATGCAGTAAAGACCCGGAACTTTCCGTGCTTCCATATTCTGCTGCGACAGGCCGTCGGTGCCGATCCCGCCCAATGTGACTTCGGCCTTGGCATAGCCCTCGCTGCCATTTGGACCGAAGCGCCAGCCGCCAAGCAATTTGCCCGCCCCGGCCAGTT
>JACVCM010000133.1 GCA_016742125.1 Sphingomonadaceae bacterium
GGGGCCGGGGGTGGGGTCTCTCAGCCGTGGCGCAACGCCGATAGACCCCACCCCAACCCCTCCCCTGAAGGGGAGGGGCTTAGAACTGCTCGAAATGGACCCCCACGAACGCGCCGCCGCCGGCCTGTTCCTTGGCTTCCAATATCCGGTCGAAATCCCCGGCGTGTCGAACGTGCAGTTCCTGCGCGAGGCGCTTAATGCCCAGCGCAAGGCGCGCGGGGAAGAGCCGCTCTCGGGCGCAGAATTCCTCAAACTTGCCCGCGCCCAGGCCGATGCGATGGGCATGGATATGGAAATGCTCAAGCGCCCGGTGAATGTCGGCTTTTCGGGGGGCGAGAAGAAGCGGAACGAGATGGTGCAGATGGGCATCCTCGATCCCACGCTCGCGGTGCTCGACGAAACCGACAGCGGCCTCGATATCGATGCCCTGCGCGTGGTCGGCGAAGGCATCAACCGCATCATGCGGAGGCCGGATAAGGCCGTGCTGCTGATCACGCATTACCAGCGGTTGCTCGATTATGTGAAACCAGATTTCGTCCATGTGCTGGCCGAAGGCCGCATCACACGCAGCGGCGGGCCAGAACTGGCGCTCGAGCTGGAACGCGAAGGCTATCGGGAGCTGGCTGCGTGATTGATTGCGCCCGCCTTATCTCTCAACGTCATGCTGAACTCGTTTCAGCATCCATCGTGCCACGCAAACCGAAGCTTTCGGCTGATAAATGGACCCTGAAACAAGTTCAGGGTGACGGTGTATTGGAATGAACTTTGTTCTTCCCACCCGTCACGACGAAGAATGGCGTTATGCGCCCGCCGAGGTGTTGTCGGGTCTGAAGGCCTTGCCCGAGGCGCAGCATATTGCGGTTGGGGCTGGCGAAACGCATCCACTGTATAAGTGCGTTTCGACGGGTGCAGCGAACAAGGTCGATATCCAGCGCTATCAGATCGATCTTGCCGAAGGTGCGCGCTGTGAGGCCTTTTTCCTGCTGACAGGTGGCGGCTACAAACGGCTCGATATCGACGTGACGCTTGCCGAAGGTGCGCATTTTGAATTGGGCGCGGTCGGTATCGGGCGCGGCGATGAAGTCACCGAAATCGTCACGCGGCTGCGCCATGTTGCGCCGGGTGCAACCTCGAACCAAGTGATGCGCGGCGTGGCAATGGACAGGGCCGCGATCACGATGATCGGCCGCATCGACGTCGCCAAGGATGCGCAGCAGACCGATGCGGCACTGGGTGCCAAGGGCTTGCTGCTCGATCGCACCGCGACGATCAACGCCAAGCCCGAACTCGAAATCTATGCCGATGATGTCAAATGCGCGCATGGCTGCGCGATCGGCCAGCTTGACGAGATAGCGTTGTTCTATGCGCAGCAGCGCGGCCTGCCGATGGCGGAGGCACGAAATTTGTTGATGCAGGCTTTTGTCGCCGAGGCTTATGGCGAGATCGCCGACACAAAGTGGCGCGACCATATGATCGGCTATGCCGAGGCAGCGCTGCGGGGCACCTTCTGATGGCCATTGCCTCCGAACGCGCGCTGGGACGCTGGGAAAATGAAGGCGGAAGTCTTGCGCGTGCATTGCGCGACCAGTTTCCTGGCGTGCGCGACTGGCATTATCTCGACACCGCCGCGACCGCGCAGAAACCGCAGGCGGTGATCGATGCGGTCAGCCGCGCGATGGGGGAGGATTATGCCACCGTCCACCGCGGTGTATATGCGCGCTCGGCCAATATGACCCTGGCCTATGAGGCCGCGCGGCGGCGGGTGGCGGAGTTTATCGGGGGTCGCGAAAACGATATTGTCTTCGTCCGCGGTGCGACCGAGGCGATTAATCTGGTCGCGCAATGCTATCCAGAAAAGGGCCGCGTGCTGCTCAGCCAGCTGGAGCATCACAGCAATATCGTACCATGGCAGTTGGCGGGCTATGACATCGACATCTGCCCGCTGACCGCCGATGGCCGCATCGATCTGGATGCCGCAGAGGCGATGCTGACGCCCGAACATCGAATGGTTTCCTTTGCGCATGTCTCCAACGTGCTTGGCTCGGTGCTCGATGCCAAACGCGCCGCCGCGCTGGCGCACAAGGTGGGTGCAAAGCTTCTGCTCGACGGATGCCAGGCCGTTCCGCGACTACCCGTCGACGTGGCCGGACTCGACTGCGATTTCTACGTTTTCTCAGCCCACAAACTCTACGGCCCAACCGGAATCGGTGCGCTGTGGGGGCGTCAGGAACTGCTCGACGCGATGCCGCCTTATCAGGGCGGCGGTTCGATGATCGACCGGGTGACTTTCGAGAAAACCACTTATGCCCCCGCACCGACCCGGTTCGAGGCGGGCACACCCGCGATTGTCGAGGCGATGGGGCTGCGCGCGGCGATAGATTATGTCGATAATATCGGGCTGGATGCTATCCACGCGCACGAAACCGAGCTGGTGCGCCAGACGCGGGACGCACTGCGCTCCATCAACTCGATCACGCTCCATGGCCCCGAAGATGCGGCAGGCATCGTCTCTTTCAGCATGGAGGGGGTGCATCCGCACGACATCGGCACCATATTGGACGAGGAAGGCGTGGCAATCCGCGCCGGCCACCATTGCGCGCAGCCGCTGATGGAGTATCTGGGCGTCCCCGCCACCGCGCGGGCGAGCTTCGGGATTTACAATGACGAAAGCGACGTCGCGGCTCTGGTCCGCGGGCTGGAAAGAGTGAAAAGGATATTCGGATGAGCGATGATGGCATCCGCACTGAGGAAGTCGATAGCGTTGAAAAGCCGCCGAAAGCACGCGTCGAGACAGCCGCAGAAACGTTCGAGCGCAAGAAGGATTATCTGGAAGGTTTTCTCGCGCAAAAGCCTGCTGTGCCGTCGCCGAGCGAGCCCGATGGCGATCTCTACGAAGCCGTCATCGCCGCTCTCAAGGAAATTTACGATCCCGAAATCCCGGTCAATATCTACGACCTCGGCCTGATCTATAATGTCGAAATAAATGATGGCCACGCATTGGTGTCGATGACCCTGACGACGCCGCATTGCCCGGTAGCGGAATCGATGCCGGGCGAGGTTGAATTGCGCGTCGGCGCAGTGCCTGGAATTGGCGATGCCGAGGTCAACCTCGTCTGGGATCCGCCCTGGAGCCCTGCGAACATGACCGACGAGGCCCGTCTGGAGCTTGGAATGTTATGAGCGAAATAAAGACAAGAGCCCGCCCCGCGGCCGTCACGCTAACCCCAGCATCCGAAGCGCGGATCGCCGAACTGATGGCGAAAGCGCCAGATGGCGCGATAGGGGTAAAGCTTTCGACCCCGCGCCGCGGTTGTTCGGGCCTTGCCTATTCGGTGGATTATGTGACCGAAGCAAATGCCCTCGACGAGAAAATCGAAACGCCCGGCGGCGTGCTTTATATCGATGGTGGCTCCGTGCTCTATCTGGTCGGCTCGATCATGGATTGGGTCGAGGATGAGTTTGCCGCAGGCTTCGTTTTCAACAATCCCAACGCCACAGGTAGCTGCGGCTGCGGCGAAAGTTTTACAGTTTAGAAGCCGAACTGCAAACGGAACGCCACGCCGACATCGTCGGGTGCGGTCTCGAAATGTCCTGGTTCCTGTCGCCAGAAGATGTTGGATGAGAAATAGCCGCCGCTGATCGGCACCATCCAGGCCAGTTCGCTCGCAATCTCCCTCCCGCTCGGCGCCAGGCTCAAACGGCGCGTAGCGAAGGTGGGTGTCAGTGTGGCATAATCATAGGCAACTGGAACATCGAGCGCGAGCCCGCCGCTCGCAACGCGCAGCGGTTGCGCAATACGCAAGGCCAGCCGGTCACCGCTGGCAAAGACGTTGGTCCGCGTCACATCGAACGAAAAGGCGTTGCTCTTCAGCAGGCTTTGCGCACCAATCGACGCGTTTCCATTCGCATAAGTCCATCCTTGCCGCCAGCTTGCCCCGAGCGCCCAGTCACGCGCCAGTCGCACCTCTGCATTGCCATCGACAAAAAGGCTGCGTGCACCGCCCTGCCCGATAAAATCGGCAAAGCGCGCACCCAATATCGTTTCATCCTCGCGCATCCAGCTGGCACCGACCGCCAGTTTTGCAACGCCGAAATGACGATCGAGCGATAACCCTACTATGGAATAGGGATATCGCCGTGTGCCGCTGCGGTCGAACTGCGCATCGGGGCGCTCGAACAACCGCGCATCGCCGATTTCGGTGCTACCCGTAAGGCCGAAACCGCCAATGCGTTGGCGCACCGCAAAGGACGTATCCGCCACACGTTCGAACCCGCTCTCCAGCCTCGCCTGGCTGGCGGTGAGGAATGCACCATCGTTCATGCCTTGCAGCATGGCGACCTGCCCAGCGGCAGCTTGGCGGATGCCCAGACTAAAGCGCAGGTCGTTCGAAATGGCTGCGCTGACGCGGCCTGCCAATATGCGCGACTGCCGCTGCTGGGTGTCGGACAGTAGCAATGGTGCCACCCGCGCGCCGCCCAAGCCGTTGTCGCTGATCGAGAATGCAAGCTCTGCGCCGTCGGCAGCGATATTGATCGACCGCCCCTGATTGACAAGCGCAGGGGTCAGCCGCAGCCGCGGCGCGCTGGCACTCAGGCCATGTGCCAGATTGATATCATAAGCCCGGCCATAGCTATCCAGAATGACGGCGCCGACCTGTCGGTCCGACAGCGCGACGTCGCCCATCGGGCCCGAGATGGTACCACCATTGCCGCTCAGATCGACCTGGGTCGTCGTACCGGCCAGGGAGGTCGTGCCCGCTGGAGCAAAGGCCCGGGCAATATCCAAAATACCGCGCCCATATATGGCATCGGTGCCGGCCGCACCGGCATCGCGCGCACTTGTCAGCAACAGGTTGACGATTTGCTGTCCGGTCAGATTGGGAAAGGCCTGCGCGAGCAAGGCCGCCGCCCCTGCGATTTGCGGCGCAGAGAAAGAGGTGCCGTTGAACACGCGAACGAAAGTCGAGCCATTTTGCTGAAAACGAAAGATCGTATCGTTCTGATATTCGCAGCAAATACCCTCGCCCAAAGCGGATAGCACGGTATTCTGAGAAACCCCCGCCCGATTGCTGAAATCGGAAATCACACCTCGATCGTCGACTGAGGTGGCAATGATAACAAGACCGTTGCCGTTCGCAACGAGCGCCTGCGCAAAGGGGCTGGGGCTGTTTATATCATATTCTGGGTTAGTGTCGTTGGCTTCATTGCCGGCCGACACGACCACCACAATACCGGCTCTGGTGGCATTGCCTATCGCTGTGCGCAATGCCGCGCTGGCACCGCCTGCGCCCCCCAGTGAGATGTTGACGACCCGCGCACCCGCGCTAATTGCGCGGTTTACACCATTCGCAATGGACGAATCGAAGAACGAACAATTGGCTTCGGTCTCTCCGGGGTCGGCGGTGGTGCAGCTACCAGGTTGGTCCGCCCGCAACGCCAATATGCTGGCATTGAAAGCGATGCCATGCATGTCGAGATCGTCCTTGGCAGCCGCGAGCACACGGGTGACCGCCGTACCATGGCCGTCATCGTCGCCAAGGCCCCGGTTGCCCGCGACGTCAGCCGACTGCGGATGTATCCGTCCCGCGAATTCGTGGCTATTGGGATCGATTCCTGAATCGATCACGCCGACCGTTATCCCCGACCCGGTCGCGCCCGCCTGATAAGCGGTGATCGCGCCGTGAAAACCGGGACCATCGGACCGGTTGAATTCAGCCGTTGAAAAGTTCGTTGTCGGAGGAGGAGGTGGCGGTGGCGGCGGGGGAGGCGGCGGCACGCCGTCCCCGGCGCCGACGCCGGCACCCACCCCGA
>JACVCM010000134.1 GCA_016742125.1 Sphingomonadaceae bacterium
GGCTGGAGCGACGCGATGCCCATTTCATACGTAGCGCCTTTATCGGCGGCGCGACCTATGCCGACCTGGCGGCGCGAGAGGGCGAACCGCTCGGCACGGTGAAAAGCCGGATACGGCGCGCGCTGATCAAGCTGCGCGCCTGCATGGAGGGGGCTTCATGAGCATCTTGAACGAAGACGATATCGCCCTTGCCGGGGAATATGTGCTCGGGCTGCTCGATGCTGCGGGCGAGGCGAAGGTGAATGCGCGGATCGCGACCGACCCGACGTTCGCGGCCGAGGTCGAGGCCTGGCGGAGACGGCTCGCGCCGATGCTTGCGGGCGAAGAAGCGCCGCCCGCGTGTGTTTGGGAGGCGGTCCAGAAAGGCCTTCCCTTGCCAACCGGGCAAGACGCCGGGGCTGGCAAACTGCTGTTCTGGCGCTCTCTCACCGGCATGTCGGTTGGCGCGGCGGCGATATTGGGCATCCTGTTACTGCAAAAGCCGGATGCCGTCCCTGCTCCTGCGCCCGAAGCGCCGCTGATCGCCGCCTTGGGCAGCGAAACCGGCTCCGCTTCGCTGACCGCCAGCTATGATGCAGCCACGGGGCGAATGATTATCACGCCGGTGTCGCTCGATACGGGTGAGCTTTATCCAGAATTGTGGATCATCCCCGCCGATGGACAGGCGCGATCGCTGGGTATCGTGGAGAGCAAAGCCGCGACGTCGGTCGTCGTGCCCACTGAGCTGCGTCAATATATGGGTGCAGGCGGCACCTTGGCGATTACCCCCGAACCCGCAGGCGGCGCGCCAGGCGGCAAGGCCACCGGTCCGGTGATCGCCAGCGGAAAAATCGCAACTATTTGAAAAAATTTTGCGTTGGTTGCATCCGGCCCGCCGATGCTTCCGTAACTGTCCGCAGCACGCCATCCCCCGGACGTGCGCAGAACAGGAAAGTTGAAATCATGAAAAACCGCATATTAGTCGCTCTCGCACTCGCGTCTTCTACACTCACCGGCACCGCTCTGGTCGCCAACCATCATGCCATGGCCAATCCGACGGTTGGCGGCGCCGCGATGTTCCCCGCCAAGACAATTGCAGAAAATGCCTCGGCGGCGCCGAACCTGACCACGCTGGTTGCTGCGGTAAAAGCCGCCGGTCTGGTCGAGACACTCGCCAGCCCCGGCCCCTTCACCGTGTTCGCACCTACCAATGATGCCTTTGCGAAGCTTCCTGCGGGCACGGTCGAAACGCTGGTAAAGCCCGAGAACAAGGCGACGTTGACGTCGATCCTGACCTATCATGTCGTTGCCGGAAAGCTGACCAGCAAGGACATTGTGAAGGCGATCAAGGCCGGTGGCGGCACCGCCACGCTGAACACCGTTGCCGGCGGAACACTGAGCGCCAAGCTGGTGGGCAAGGACGTGATCGTGACCGATGCCAAGGGCGGGATGTCCAAGGTCACCACGGTGGATGTGATGCAGTCGAACGGCGTCGTCCACGTCATCGATTCGGTTTTGCTGCCGTAACAGGCGGCAAATGCCGGGGGTCGGTCGCTTTTGCCTCCCTTTTTAGCGACCGGCCCCTTCCGCATATTCCTGCGTGCCGCGTGTGATCACATCATCCCCGGGCAGGATATCCGCAATCCGGATGTCGGGAAGCTTTTCGAGCTCGGCATATAGCGGCGCAAAGTCGGTCTCGACGGTAACCCTCAGTAGATAGTCCAGGCTGGGGATCACGAAGTAATTCTGCTGAAAATCGTCGATCCGGTAATGCGTGCGCATTACACGCATAAGGTCGAACCCGAGGCGGTTCGGGCTTGGATCATCCAGCGCGAAAACGCTCTCTCCATAGCTCGACACTATTCCGGCGCCATATATCCGCAGTCCTTGCGGTTCCTGAATGAGACCGAACTCGACCGTATACCAGTATAGACGTGCGAGATGGTCGAGCGCCCCGAAACCAAGGCTGCGCAGCCCGCCTTTGCCATACGCCACCATATAATCCGCGAACACCGGATCGGCGAGCATCGGCACATGGCCGAAAACATCGTGAAAAACGTCGGGTTCCTGCAGATAATCGAGCTGCTGGGGTGTGCGGATAAAGTTACCCGCAGGAAAGCGCCGGTTGGCCAGATGGTCGAAAAAGACGTCGTCGGGCACAAGTCCTGGGACGGCGACAACCTGCCACCCCGTTGCAGCCATCAATCGCTGGTTGAGTTCGCGGTAATCCGGGATGCCGGGCTTCGACAGTTTCAACACATCCAGCCCACGCAGAAATGCATCCGCAGCCCGGCCCGGCAGCATCGCCGATTGCCGCGCAAACAATCTGTCCCACATGGCATGCTCATCGGCGCTGAACGCGTCCCACTTTTGCGGGATGGTCCAGTCTGCATTTGCGCCCTTCGGCGGGCTGTCATAAACATGCTGAAAATCGGCCATTGGATTTGGTTACACTTGAAACTGTTTCGCATCAACAGCCTGTGGACGGCATTGCGCGCGGCTGTCGGGTGGCCCTTGTTGACCGTCGGGTTTTACATGGTAGCAGCGTTGGCGGGCAGCCATATTCCCGCCAACGGCAGCTGGACACCGCCCCGGGAGGGCGTCGACATTTTTGTCGAAACCAATGGTGTGCACGTCAGCCTCATCGTCCCGGTGTCAGCAGTGGGTGAGGATCTGAGCGACCTTATCCGGCCCGACCAACTCGCCAACCCTGACCTTTATGGCACCCATGTAATGATCGGCTGGGGGCATGGGCGCGTCTATCGTAACGCCCGAACCTGGGGCGATGTCCGGAGCGGCGATATCGCCGGTGCAATTGTCGGGTCGGACGATACGACTTTGCACATATATCACCTGATAAACCCGCAGATATTACCCCACCGGAAAATACTGAGGGTCAGTCCTCAGCAATATCGCATCATCGTCCGCCAAATTCGCTCTACCTTCCGCCTGAACGAGAGGGGCGAGAGTGTCGCCTACGCTGCCTACTCGCCTGACAATCTCTTCTACGACAGTCGCGGGCATTATTCCGCACTCTACACATGCAATAACTGGACAGGCGATATCTTGCGCAAGGCCGGCGTTCGCATGGGTATCTGGACGCCCATGCCTGGCGGGGTCATGCGCTGGCTCTAGCTTTTCATCCAGCGCTTTAGCGCGACCGGATCTTCGACAACCAAATGGCCATAATGCCTTGTCACCAGCCCGCGCTTTTCCAGTTCGGCCAGGGCAGAGGCGATGGTCATTCTGGATACGCCGATCAGTTCAGCCAGCTCCTGCTGCCTGATACCGAGCTTAACTGGAGGCTCACGATCCGCAGCAAATGCCAAAAGGCGCTGTGCCAGCCTCTTCGCCGCAGGCATGTTGCGGAAGACCAGCAGGTTATCGAGTGCTTCCTGCAATTGCTTGGCCAGTATCTTGAGCATCTGACGGGCGAATTCCGGAGAGCGACCGAGCACTTCCGAAAATATCTTCTCGCTTACCCATAACATCTCGACCTTGCCCAACGCTTCAATGTCCAGAACCCGTTCAAACTGCCCGAGGCAGGCGAGCTCCCCAAAGCTGTCGCCAGGACCCAGAATGAACAGTACATGCATATTGCCCTGGGCATCCTGGTGCCCGCATTTTACCTGACCCTTGTCCACAATCCAGAAACCGTCCGCATCATCGCCGCGGTGTTGCAGGAACTGCCCGGCTTTGAAGTTCCGGCGAAGCGCCCTATTGCGGAACTCTGCCTGAACCTCTGGAGGAAATCCCGCGAACAACGCCGGCGCACCCACAGAACGACCACTGTTTTCAACCGGGCGACGGGATTGTAAGATTCTTGGCATTATCGGAACAGCAATCGTCATATAACTGTCATGAAAGCAAGTCCTTTTGGAGTCGCATTCCGGATATAGGCCAAAGGCCGGTGGCGGAAAGGGTCAAAGGACGTAACTTCGAACCGCGCGGCGCTGAGGGGGATCTGCTGCGGTTCTGGCGACGCGCTGATTGTTCCTTTTCTGGTCAGCGCGTCGCCAAGCTTTTAGTTCAGGCTCTGCTTCTAGCCAGCAACGATCTTGGCCCACTCTACCTCGTCTATGACGCGTACCCCGAGCGCCGTTGCCTGTTTCAGCTTCGAACCCGCGCCGGGTCCTGCCACAACCAGATCTGTCCTGGCGCTTACCGACCCTGCAGCCTTGGCGCCGAGCGCTTCTGCCTGCGCCTTTGCCTCATCACGGCTCATGGTCTCCAGTTTGCCCGTAAAAACGATGGTTTTGCCGGTCCATTCGCTTGTCCGGACGTTAGATACATAGTCGGGCGGGCTAACTTCACTCAGCAGGTCGTCCCATGCGTCGCGGTTATGCGGTTCGTGGAAAAAATCCGCCAAGGCTTCCGCCACGGTGCGCCCGATACCGTCGATGCTGGTAAGTTCGATGATTGCAGATTCATCGCCATTGGCCGCCCTGATACCCACATCGCGTACTGCCTGCACACTACCGAAATTCTTGAACAGGTCCCTGGCTGTGACTGCACCAATGTGCCGGATTCCCAGGCCAAACAGAAGCCTGGCACCGTCGGGTTCGCGCTTGGCATCGATAGCTGCCAACAGATTATCCACAGACTTTTCCTGCCACCCTTCCCGGCCCAGCAAGTCGCCCCTATGGTGGTGCAAGCGAAATATGTCTGCGGGAGCATGCAGCCATCCAGCGTCGATAAATTCAGATATGCTCTTCTCGCCCAGCCCCTCGATGTCGAGTGCCGCCCGGCTTACAAAATGCCTCAACCTTTCAAAGCGCTGCGCCGGGCAGATCAGGCCGCCTGTACAACGCACGTCGACTTCGCCTTCTTCGGCAACGGCCTCCGAACCACAAGCGGGGCAATGATCGGGAAATACATAGGCGTCGCGTGGCTCTTCGCGCGTCAGATTTTCAACGACCTGCGGAATGACGTCTCCGGCCCGCTGTACCACGACGCGGTCACCGGGACGAACGCCCAATCGCGCAATCTCGTCACGGTTGTGGAGCGTCACATTCGACACCACGACACCGCCGACGGTCACCGGCATCAACCGACCAACCGGGGTCAGCTTGCCCGTTCGCCCGACCTGGATATCAATCGCCTCAAGGGTCGTCTCCGCCTGCTCGGCTGGAAATTTGTGCGCGATGGCCCAGCGCGGCGCCTTGGCTACAAAGCCGAGTCGCTCTTGCCAGTCCAACCGGTCGACCTTGTAGACGACACCATCGATATCATAGGGCAGTTCTGCCCGCTGGTGCTGGATTGCCTCATAATGTACCAGTGCGGCGTCGGCACCGTCAACCGACACCAAAAAAGGCGAGACCGGTACACCCCAGGCTGCGATGACGGCCATGACGCCGCTTTGGGTTTCTGCAGGCAAAGCGCTGACCTCACCCCATCCGTGAGCAAAAAAACGCAAAGGTCGCGATGCAGTCACGCTCGCGTCCTTCTGTCGCAGAGAGCCTGCGGCCGCATTGCGTGGGTTGGCAAAAATCTTGCCCCCCTTGGTGGCCTGCTCCCGATTGAGGGCCGCAAAATCGGCCTTTGACATATATACTTCACCGCGTATTTCGAAAATTGTCGGCGCCTCGCTACCAAGTTGCTGCGGAATATCGGTGATGTGCGCCGCGTTGGCGGTTACATCCTCTCCGCCGGTTCCTTGCCCCCCCGTTGCGGCCCGTTTGTGAAAGCCCTGCTCCTATCGCGCCGA
>JACVCM010000135.1 GCA_016742125.1 Sphingomonadaceae bacterium
CGTGCCCAGGGAGCCAGATCGCCCATTATGCCCAGACGAACCACCCAGCCGTCGTCATCGTTGATGCGCTCCCCGGTAGTGACATTTTTGGTATAGCCCCGGTCGTTCTGCCAATAGCCCGACAGCTTGATGGCAAAACTGTCGGCCAGCGGCAGGTCGATCGATCCCCGCGCTATCGTTTTGTGGAAGCGCCCATAGCCGATTTCGCCAAAACCACTGATTTCATTGCCGGGTTTCGCCATGATGACGCTGATCGCGCCACCCGTTGTGTTGCGCCCGAACAAGGTGCCCTGGGGGCCACGAAGGACTTCGATGCGCTCCACGTCGAACAGCGATAGATTGTTCGCGTTCTGCCGTGAGAGATAGACATCATCGACATAGGTGCCAACCGGTGGATCGAAAGTCGCGATGGTTTCGGTCGAGCCGAGACCGCGGAGGAAATAGGCGTTGGCCGAGCCGATTCCGGTATTGTTTTGCGCGACAAGGTTGGGAACATATTGCCCGATTTGCAACGTGTTGGTAACACCCTGTGCCTCCAGCTGTTCGGCAGAAAAGGCGGAGATGGCGATGGGGACGTCCTGCACATTTTCGCTGCGGCGCTGCGCCGTCACCACGATCTCGGCGATGCCGCCCTGTTCCTCGGCGGAACCGGTTTCGGTCTGCGCATATGCTGCTGGCATGATGGCAACAGCGGACAACATGCTGGTTGTCAAAAGGACCTTACGAATCATCACAAATCTCCTCCAAATTCGCCGCAGCGATAATGCTTGCTCTCATCCCGCATTTGTGATTTGTCCGGACAACTTTCATTTTTATTGTGCCGCTGTCAAGCAGGTTCATGAAGGATATTCGTCATGGAGTTTGCCGATCTCGTTTATCCCAGCCTCGTCTATGTGCACTTGCTGCTGTTCGTATTGTGGCTTGGCGCTGACGTGGGCGTGTTCGTGCTCGGGCAGCATTTCCGCAAGCGGACCGTCTATACGCTGGACCAGCGTATTGCCCTGCTGAAGCTGCTGGTAATTGTCGACCTGACGCCACGCACGGCCTGGGCGCTGATGGTGCCGTTGTCGCTGACCGTGTCCTATATGGGTGCCTGGTGGGACTTGCCCGTGGCGATTGTGTGGGTTGCCTGGGCGATTGCCGCATTCTGGCTGTGGCTGGTGTTCGATGCGCACGCGCACGACATGACCCCGCGCGCTGCGCAGCGCCGCAAATGGGAGGGGTGGCTGCGATATGTGCTGGCCGCAGGCTATGTTTTTCTCGGGATGGAATCGCTGCTGACCGGTCATCCCATTGCGACCGGCTGGCTGGCGTGGAAAGTGCTGCTGTTCGGACTGATTTTTGTCGCGGCGATCATGATCGATGTCAGTTTCAAGCCCGTCGGCGGGCTGCTCGGCAAGCTGCTTTCCGAAGGTTCGAGCGATGCGACCGAATTGCCATTGCTGCGCGTGATGAACCGGACGCGCATCTGGGTCTGGTGCGTCTACCTGCTGCTTTTGGCAACGGCGTGGCTGGGTGTAGTGAAACCGGGCTGACATTTTTCGCTTGACTAAAAAGTTGTCCGGACAAATTAGAAATCCTGACACGACTGGGAGCATATGATTTTGGCCATCCGCGCCTTCACCAATTTTCTGTTTGTGCCGGGAAACCGGCCGGAGCGCTATGCAAAGGCTCTGGCGAGTGACGCGGACCTCGTGTGCATCGATCTCGAAGACTCGGTGCCGGCGGCGGAGAAGGATAGTGCGCGTCATGCGGCGCTGGCTGCAATTGCCGATCATGGCGAAGGTCGGCTGGCCTTGCGCATCAACGGGCTGCGGACCTTGGCAGGTCTTGCCGACATATTGGCGCTGAGCCGGGCGACCTGCCCACAACATCTGTTCGTTCCCATGGTCGAAACTGCCGCCGAGATTGAGATATTACGCAGCATATTGGGACCAGAGGTGGCCTTTATCCCGTTGATCGAAAGCGTGAAAGGGCTGCGCGCCGCAGACACGGTTGCCGCCTCTCCGGGAGTGGTCGCCCTGATGTTCGGCGGCGGGGACTTTGCTGCCGAACTGGGCGTCAAGCTGGCATGGGAACCCTTGCTGCATGCGAGGAGCGAGCTGGTCATGACATGTGCGGCCGCGGGCATATTCGCGGTCGATGTCCCCTATATCGATCTGGATAATGAGGCAGGGCTGACCGAGGAATGTGTCAAGGTTCGGGCTTTGGGTTTTCATGCGAAGGCGGCCATCCATCCCCGCCAGATCGGGGCAATCAATGCCGCTTTGCGGCCGGATTCGCGGGAAATCGAAGAAGCAAGAGCGGCAATTGCTGCATTTGACGCAGGCGGCGGGGCTGCTATCCGTTTTCAGGGCAAAATGCTCGAGGCGCCGGTCGTCCGCCGTTACCGGCAGATATTGTCCTTAGGAGAAGCCAGCTATGCGTGAAGGCGTTATCGAAGTTGCCCCCGGCCGTTTTCGTGAAGTTCAAGGTCGCTTTTTCGAAGATTTCGAGGTCGGCCATGTTTACGAGCATCGCCCCGGTCGCACGATTACCGATGCTGACAATGTCTGGTTCACACTGCTCACGATGAACACGCATCCTGCGCATTTCGACTATGCCTTTTCGGAAAAGACCGAGTTTGGCAAGCCGCTCGTGGTCAGTCCGCTGACCATCGCACTGATGACGGGCATGAGCGTGTCCGACACCAGCGGCAAGGCGATTGCCAATCTGGGTTGGGACGAGGTGCGCATGGTGCACCCGCTGTTCGTCGGAGACACGCTCTATGCCGAGAGCGAAGTGCTTGAAAAGCGTGAGAGCAAGTCGCGTCCCGATCAGGGGATCGTTACGTTCAAGACCGTGGGCAAAAATCAGAATGACGTGATCGTAAGCCACTACAAGCGCACCGTGCTTGTCTGGAAGCGCGGACACGGGCCGGCAAATGATTGAGGATTAGGCAATGGCAACTGCACCCAGTACCTTTCATGCGCAAATGGACGCCGACGAAGAGGCGGCCCTGCTCGACGCCATCCAGAAATGGGTCGACAAGGAAGTGCGGCCGGTCGTGCAGAAATATGATCATGACGACGTCTGGCCCGAAGAGATCGTGCATCAGATGATGGAAATGGGTCTGTTCGGTGCCACCATCGGGCAGGAATATGGAGGGCTCGGCCTGTCCGCTGTTACCTATGCAAAGATAGTCGCACTGATTTCGTCCTACTGGATGGCGATTACCGGCATTTTCAACTCGCACCTGATCATGGCGTGCGCGGTCGAACGCTTCGGCACTCCGGCACAGAAGGCAAAATGGTTGCCCAAATTTGCCACGGGCGAAATTCGCGGCGGGCTGGCGCTGACCGAGCCGAATGCCGGAACCGACCTGCAGGCAATCCGCACCGTGGCGGTACGCGATGGCGACGACTATGTGCTGAACGGCACAAAGACTTGGATTTCGAACGGGATCAAGGGCAGCTGCTTTGCGCTGCTCGCCAAGACCGATCCCAAGGCCGAGCCGCGTTACAAGGGCATGAGCTTTTTTATCGCGCCCAAGCAGGACGGGTTCACCACTGGCAAGAAATTCAAGAAGCTGGGCTATAACTGCATCGACAGCGCTGAGTTGATTTTGGAGAATTATCGCATTCCCGCAGACAACCTGATCGGCGGGGTAGAGGGGCAGGGTTTTTTCCAGGCAACCGGCGGTCTGGAACTGGGTCGCATCAATGTCGCAGCGCGCGGGGTCGGCCTCGCAGAGGGCGCGCTGCGGCTTGCCACCGAATATGCGCAATTGCGCGAAACAATGGGCAAGCCGATTTCGGAGCATCAGGCGATCCAGCTGAAAATCGGCGAAATGGTGACTCGCGCCCGGGCGGCCCGGTTGCTGACCTTCGATGCCGCCGAAGCCTATGACCGCGGCGAGCGCTGCGACATGGAAGCAGGGATGGCAAAATATTTCGCTTCCGAAGCCGCTGTCGCCAACAGCCAGGAGGCCATGCGGGTGTTCGGCGGTTACAGCTATTCGAAGGAATATGACATCGAGCGGCTCTATCGCGACTCCATGCTGATGTGCATCGGCGAGGGTACCAACGAGATGCAGCGGATTATCATTTCGAAACAATGGATCAAGGCTAATCCTGCGTGAGTGAACGTCCCCTCCCCCTCGCCGGCTTTCGCGTCCTCAGTGCAGAACAATATGGCGCGGGTCCTTATGGAACGCAGTTTCTGGCGCAACTGGGGGCCGAGGTCATCAAGATCGAGCCCCCGGCCAAAAACGGGGTGGGGGGCGGCGACACCGCACGGCATGTAGGGCCGCATTTTCTGCGTGAGGGCGAGAGCGTCTATTTCCATGCTTTCAATCTCAACAAGAAATCGCTGACGCTCGATCTCAACAGCGATGAGGGCAAGGCGATATTCCACAAGCTGGTTGCCAAGAGCCATGCGGTCGCGAACAATTTGCGCGGCGATTTGCCCGGGCGGATGGGCCTTACCTATGATGCGCTGAAAGACATCAACCCCGCCATCGTCTGCGCGCATCTGTCGGCCTATGGGCGCGACAATGCGCGCGCAAAATGGCCGGGTTACGATTATCTGATGCAGGCCGAGGCCGGATTTTGCGCGCTGACCGGCGACCCCGATGGCGATCCGCAACGCATGGGTCTGTCGATAGTCGATTTCATGACCGGTACGATGATGGCGGTCGGACTGCTCGCGGCGCTGGTTGATGCGCAGCGCAGCGGGTTTGGACGCGATGTCGATCTCGACCTTCTGTCGGCTGCCGTCCACCAGACCAGCTATCCCGCGCTCTGGTACATGAATGAGGGCGACGTCACGCAACGCACGGCGCGCTCCGCGCATCCGTCTGCCACTCCGAGCCAGATGTTCCGTTCAGCCGACGGCTGGATGTTCGTGATGTGCCAGCTGCCGAAATTCTGGACGATATTGACCGAGAAAATCGGGCGCAGCGACCTCGCGGTTGATCCGCGTTTCGCGTCAGAGGCCAGCCGACTTGCCAACCGCGCGGAGTTGAGCGCGTTGCTCGATGGCATTTTCAGTACGCACCCGACCGCACACTGGCAGGCATTGCTCGAAGGATCGGTCCCGATCGCCCCGGTCAATCAGCTCGACCAGGCGCTTGACAACCCCTGGCTCGACACGATCGGCATGACAGACATAGTGCAGCATCCGGACCGTGAGACCTTCCATGTGCTGGCCAGTCCCATCCGTATTGATGGCCAACGCCTGCCCAATCGCGCCGGGCCGTTGCTCGGTGCGGACAGCGACGATATCCTCACCGATCTCGGCTATGGCAACAGCGAGATTGCCGAGTTGCGGGCATCCGGGGTTGTCTGAGGTGGGCAAGCTGTCGGGCATCAAGGTCGTCGACCTGAGTGTTTTCCTGCCCGGCCCCATGCTGACGATGATGATGGCCGATCAAGGTGCCGAGGTCATCAAGATAGAAACCGCAACCGGAGACCCGGCGCGCGAGCAGGCGCCTTTCGAGGCGGGGCAGTCGGTCTGGGTCCGGGATCTGAATCGCGGCAAAAAAAGTATGGTGCTCGATCTGGAGGACGAGAAAGGCAAGACGCCGGCCTGGGACTTGATCGAAGGGGCAGAGGTTTTTGTCGAAGGGGTCAGGCCGCGGGTCATGCTGGGCCTGG
>JACVCM010000136.1 GCA_016742125.1 Sphingomonadaceae bacterium
CGCTATTGCAGCCGACAAGGACGCCCGCGTTGCCGGCAGCCTGCTGACGATACGCGAGGGCGAGACATTGCGCGACACGCTCCAACAAATGCTCCCCGACCATGCGGGCGGTTCGTTCGAAACGGTCACGCTGGCGTCGAGGAGCGTGGCACGGTTCATTGCCGATCCCAACAGCTATGTACCCGACCTGGGCGGCCGGGGCTTCTGGCTGCAGCAGAATGTCTGGAGCGGGTCCAAGGATCGAGGCAGCAGCGCTGCCTATGATGTGTCTGGCTGGGGCTTTACAGGCGGCACCGAGATTGCGACCGGCGTTGGCAAGTTCGGGCTGTCACTAGGGTATATGTTCGGCAAGAACGGCAATGGCGAAAACAGCAATGACATGACCGCCAATCAACTCGAAGGCAGCGTCTACTGGCGCGGCAATTGGGGCGGACTGCATGCATTTGCCAAGGCAGGCTATGGCTTTATCGGGTTCGATAGTACACGCAATTTCATCGGCAGCGATCTGCAGGGCACGGTTCAGAAAACATCCGAGGGCGAATGGGACGGCAAGCTTGTTACCGCTTCGGGCGGACTTTCCTACGCCATTCCGGCAGGCCGATTGAGCATCCGTCCCTCGGTTTCACTCGACTATTATCGTCTGACAGAAGATGCCTATCAGGAGACCGGGGGCGGTGACGCGCTGGATCTGGCCGTAGGCAGACGTCGCAGCGACGAACTGGCGTTAAACGGTGGTCTGGCGCTGGCCTATGACTTCGGAACGGTGGAGGATGGCATCGGTCGGCCGCGTTTTGAACTCGAAGGCGGACGGCGCCAGATACTCAGCGGCGATCTCGGCGAGACTGTCGCCAAGTTCAAGAATGGCCAGACATTCAAGCTGACTCCCGAAGAACGGACCAGCGGCTGGACCGGCGCCGCTCGCCTTGTCGGCGGCACCGAAGGCTTCCGGATCGGCGGTGAGGCCAACATTGAAGAGCGGCCCGATAATGTTGTCATCGGTGCTCGTGTTTTCCTGACTGCGGCATTCTAGCTAGGTCGACGGTTCAGGACAGTCCCGCACTCAACGTCCTGGACCGTCGACCGGAAGTGAAGGTCGCACCCATCCAGACAGGATACGTGCGACCTTCACAAGCGGTTGCATGACGGTCCCGATCAGGCCGCATGTTCCAATTCTCTTTGCAGCAATCTGGCAATGGCGGGGCGGCAGGACCCGCAATTGGAGCCTGCGTTGAGCGCCGTGCCAACCGCCTCGACGCTGGTCAGCTCCTCGCTCGCGATGGTATGGATTAGCGTGTTGAGCCCGACATCAAAGCAGACACAGATGATCGGCCCGCGATCCACCTGCTGGGTGGCAGGTCGTCCGGCAAGCAACTCCATCGGAGAAGCGTCTTCACCGCCCATTTGCGCGATCAACCAGTCGCGCGGCGGCAATTCGCCTTTGTGCGCAACAAACAATGCTCCGGCAAGCTTACCGTCAATAATGGAGGCAGCGCGCAATGTGCCGCGCGTCGGATCGGATACCTGGCTGAGCAGCCCTTCGGGAAGTAGTGCAGCCATTGTCTCTACCGGCTCGTCACCTGCCAGTTCGATCAACCAGCCGGATGCCGTGCGGATCTTGGTCCAATAGCTGCAATCGGGCCTGGGGGCTGCCCCCGTCGTTATCAGAAAACCACGCCATTCAGGTTGCCATGGGCGGATTGTGGCCGGCGTGTTTTTAAAGCCCGGCTGTCCGCTGAATGGATCGCGATCCTGCGTAGGTAAAAGCCCGGTACGTCCGCCGCTGCTCAACTGATCCGTCCAGTGCATCGGTACAAACAGGTCCATCCGGCGTTGCCCGCTATTGGCCAAAACCCGGTAAATGCTCTTTCCCCGCGCAGTTTTGACCTCAGCCAGTCCGCCACTATCCAGACCGAAACGCGCGATCATATCGGGATGCACCTCAACCAGAGGCTCCCGGCGATGTTGCGATAATTTGGGCGAGAGGCCGGTGCGCGTCATGGTGTGCCATTGATCGCGATAGCGCCCGCTATTGAGGCGCAGGGCATAACAGGCATCATCCCCCTCACGCGGTGTATAACGTACCGGCACGAGCTTCATCCTGTCCTTTGGCAAGGCGTGGTCGCCGCCCCAGATAAAGGGATCCATCGCGTCATAGCCCGCATCGCTGATCCGTGCCTTATCAGCAATGTTCAACACGCGAAGGCCATCATTTTCGAAACCTGTCATTGCCGCATATTCACGGAAGACACTAGCATTGCTGGCATAATCGAAAGCGGCTTCCCATCCCATGCGCTTGGCGACTTCACTCATGATCCACCAATCGGATTTGGCGTCTCCTGCGGCTTTCAGGAAGCCCCGCTGGCGAGAGATGACACGTTCGCTGTTGGTGACTGTCCCGTCCTTCTCGCCCCAACCAAGCGCGGGGAGTTTGACATGGGCAAACGCAGTGGTGTCGGTATCGGACATGCAGTCTGAGACAACCACAAAGGGACAGGCGGCTAATGCCGCGCGCACCGCATTGGCATCGGGCATGGAGACAGCGGGGTTGGTCGCCATGATCCAAATCGCCTTGACCTTGCCCTCTGCCACAGCGTTGAACATCTCCACGGCCTTCAGGCCCGGTTTCCGGCAGATGGTTGGCGCGCTCCAAAAGCGCTGCGCCCAATCCAGTCCGACGGCGCTAAACCCCCGGTGGCAAGCGAGCATGTTGGCCAAGCCGCCGACCTCCCGCCCGCCCATGGCATTTGGCTGGCCCGTCATGCTGAATGGACCCATGCCGGGCTTGCCAATGCGGCCCGTGGCAAGATGCAAGTTGATAATCGCATTGCCCTTGTCGGTGCCAGCGACCGACTGGTTCACGCCCATGCTGAAGACTGTCACGGTTTTGGGGTAGGCGGCGAGGA
This sequence comes from Sphingomonadaceae bacterium, assembly GCA_016742125.1. Taxonomy (GTDB): domain Bacteria; phylum Pseudomonadota; class Alphaproteobacteria; order Sphingomonadales; family Sphingomonadaceae; genus Sphingorhabdus_B. The sequence continues at coordinate 2,904 of JACVCM010000136.1, forward strand.
GATTGATGAAACTTTCCCTAGCATCCTGAGTCAAACCGTCACCTAGAACTTGGCTAAGAGTCCGTTTTTCCTCCGCTTCCGGCGGTTGCGCGACTGATACTGACGCAAGTTCAGCATGACGATGTTCAGAGACGGTGCTCCAAAACCCCTCCGGCACGTCCACCCGTTCCGCTAGAAAAGCTTCATCCACCAGCCCGCGCTCTTTCAGTGCCAGCAAGGCTTCATTGAACAACGCTACATCGCCGTCCGGCGCAATCTGGAGATGCAAATCTGCCTGCTCGGCCGTTTCGGTCTTGCGTGGGTCGACGACGACGATCTTAGTGCCCCTTGCCTTGCGCGCGGCCTCCAGCCGTTGCCAAATGACGGGATGGCACCATGCAGTGTTGGAGCCGACCAAGATCACCAGATCGGCTTCCTCCAGATCGGCGTACGTGCACGGAACGAGGTCTTCACCAAAGCTGCGGTTATACGCTGCTACGGCGCTTGCCATGCAGAGTCGGCTATTGGTGTCGATATTCGCCGAGCCGATAAAGCCCTTCATCAGCTTGTTGGCGACATAATAATCTTCGGTGAGAAGCTGACCGGATACGTAAAAGGCAACGCTGTCGGGCCCATGCTCTGCGATGATCGCCGCGAAACGATCTGCGACAGTCTGCAACGCCGTGTCCCAATCGACGCGCTGGCCATAGACTTCAGGCTGCAACAGGCGCCCTTCCAGCCCGATCGTCTCACCCAGATGTGTACCCTTGGAGCAAAGCCGACCAAAATTGGCAGGGTGGTCCGGATCGCCCATTATGTCTGCACGGCGTTCGCCGACGGGCGTTGCAACGATGCCGCAGCCGACACCGCAATAGGCGCAAGTCGTCTTTATCCCGGTCGCCTTCACGGGAGGGGCCGGGGGTGGGGCCTCTCCCTCGGGTACGGCCTTACCGCCCCACCCCAGCCCCTCCCCTAACGGGGAGGGGCCAGTCATTGAGCCATTCCTTGCAGAGCTCCCGCGCGGTCGATCAAGATGCGGCCACCATCGATCTTGACCGGAATAGTCGGCACACAGCCCTTGTCGTCGCCCAAGGCCTCACCTGTCTTCAGGTTGATCCGCCAATTATGCAGGGGGCATGTGACAGTCGTGTCATGAACGATCCCTTGGCTCAGCGGACCTTGCTTGTGCGGGCATTTGTTGATCAGCGCATAGACCGAACCGTTGGCGGTGCGAAAAATAGCAATCTCCTCGCCGCCCTGCACAGGCAAAGTGCGTGCGCCCAGTGCGGGCAGTTGGTCCACAGGGCCGATATCGAGCCATTCTGCTGCTATAAGCCCCTCCCCTTCACGGGAGGGGTTGGGGCGGGGTGGTGAGACAGTGCTCGACGGCGAGACCCCATCCGGCGCGGCTTTTGGCTCTGTCCGGGGGACAGAGCTGCTACGCCCCCCTCCCCCGGAGGGGAGGGGAGAATATGTCGCGCTGCCACTCATGTTACACCGCCCACCACTGCAAAGGGCCGAATTTCGGCGATATGCTGATGGAGGTGTGCCTCGGCACCTGCGGCGCGCTCGGCCCAGGGGTCTTTTTGCCCAAATTTCTGCGCAAAGTGGAACCGCTCCTTTAACGCCTCACGTCCGGCATCATCCTCGACGATGCGCAGCTTTATATAGTCCAGCCCTACGCGCTCCACCCAAGGCGCAGTTCGGTCGAGATAGCGGGCTTCCTCGCGGTAAAGCTGGATGAAGGCGGCGCAATAATCGAGCGCTTCCTGCTCGGTCGCGACCTTGCAGAGCAGGTCCGTGCCACGAAGGTGGATGCCACCATTGCCGCCAATGTGCAGCTCATATCCGCTCTCGACACAGATCACGCCGAAATCCTTGATCGTGGCTTCGGCGCAGTTGCGCGGGCAGCCGGAGACGGCGATCTTGAACTTGTGCGGCATCCAGCTGCCCCAGGTCATCTGCTCGGTCTTGATACCCAGGCCGGTTGAGTCCTGCGTGCCAAAGCGGCACCATTCGGATCCGACACAGGTTTTGACGGTGCGCAGCGCCTTGCCATAGGCATGGCCGCTGACCATCCCAGCGGCGTTCAGGTCGGCCCAGATTGCGGGCAAATCCTCTTTCTTGATGCCGAATATATCGAGCCGCTGACCGCCCGTTACCTTCACCATCCGGGCGCCATATTTGTCGCAGGCATCGGCAATCGCGCGCAGTTCGTTGGGCGTGGTCACTCCGCCCCACATGCGCGGTACGACCGAGTAGGTGCCATCCTTCTGGATATTGGCGTGCATCCTTTCATTGGTGAAGCGGCTCTGCATGTCATCGACATGCGTTTCAGGCCAGGCACAGAGCAGATAGTAGTTGAGGGCCGGGCGACATGAGGCGCAGCCGTCTGGCGTGGACCAGCTCATCGCCTGCATGACTTCGGGGATTTCCTTCAAGCCGCGCTCAACGATTGCCCTGCGCACATCCTCATGTGTGAAGCTCGTGCATTTGCACATCGGCTTGAGCACCCGGGCCTCATCGTGACCCGCCAGTTTCAGCAGATTTTCAACAAGGCCTGTGCAGGAGCCGCAACTGGCCGAAGCCTTACATCCGGAACGCACCGCATCAAGACTTCCCGCGCCACTTGCGATACAGGCCATGACCTGTCCCTTGGAA
>JACVCM010000033.1 GCA_016742125.1 Sphingomonadaceae bacterium
AGTATAATCTGGGGGTGGAACCGCTCGCGATGTTCGCGGGGTTATTGTCCGAGGTTCACAGATTGACACTGGCAAAGGTCGGTGCGCCGCGAGACGGCTCGCTCGATGCTGATGCCGCTGCCCTTGTCGAAGAGCAAGCTGACAAGCTTTCATTTCCCAATCTTCATCGGTTGTGGCAGCTGTTGTTGAAGGGGCAGGAGGAGGTTGCCCGCGCCTCGGTTCCGCTCGATGCAGCCGACATGGCGCTGCTGCGCGCTATCCATGCCGCAACACTCCCCGATCCTGGCGAGCTCGCAAAAATGATTGCGCAGGGCGGGTACATGGCAACGCCACCGGCATCGGCCCCCACCGCACTTGATATTCCGCAAAGCGCGACGGTCCAGACGCTGATGCCTGCCGATTTTCCGGCATTGCTCGACCGTTTGGCGCGCGAAGGTTTTGTCAGTTTGGAAATGACATTGCGCGATGTAGTGCGGCTCGTCGATTATGCGCCTCCCCTCCTCGCATATCAGTTGGCGGGGCCGGTTGCGCCCGGTTTTGTTGCCGAGCTGCGGGATGCGCTGGCCAGAGTGACCGGGACGCGGTGGGATATAGAGGAACGCGAAGGGGAGGCGCAGCCCAGTCTGCTCGAACAGGAACGCGCCGCCGCCGATGCCGACCGGCGCGCAATCATGGAATCGCCATTGGTAAGGGCGGCATTCGAAGCTTTTCCCGACGCCGAACTGCTCGACGGCGATGAAGACGATACAAAATGGAGTAAGCGTGCATGAAAAGCATGGAAGAGATGATCAAGGCCGCTCAGGAAGCCGCCCAGAACATCCAGAAGCAGATGGAAACCGCACAAGCAACGCTGGACACGATCGAGGTTGAGGGCGTGTCGGGTGGTGGCCTGGTGAAGGTGCGTGCGACGGCAAAGGGCCGGATTTTGGGCGTTGCCATCGATGACAGCCTGATCGTGCCCTCAGACAAAACGATGCTTGAGGACCTGATTACGGCTGCCTTCAACGATGCGCGCGAAAAAGCCGACGCCGCGAGCAACGCCGAAATGGGAAAGATGTCCAGCGGCTTGCCGTTGCCTGCAGGGTTCAAGCTGCCGTTTTGACTGGCTTTTCCCCAACAAATCGACCTTGTTCACCGCAAATCCATTGAAACCAGCGTAAAGGCGCACATATTGATGTGGAATAGGCTGGTTGCCGATTGCGGGACCGGCCGCTGGAGTATCTATGGAACTGAATCTTCCGTTGTTGCCGTTGCGCGACATCGTTGTTTTCCCTGGCATGATTGTGCCGCTTTTCGTGGGGCGTGATAAATCGGTCGTTGCGTTGGAAAAGGCCATGACGGCCGACAAGGAAATTTTCCTCGTGGCGCAACTCGACCCTGCCGAGGACGATCCTGACAAGGACGACCTGTATGACATCGGTGTGACCGCGACGATCATGCAACTTTTGAAACTGCCTGACGGCACGGTTCGTGTGCTGGTCGAAGGCAAGCAACGTGCTGAATTGCGCGATCTGGTCGAGCGGAGCAGCGACTATGTGGAAGCCGGCGTCCGCCTGATCGAGGAACAGGCCGCCAATGGGCCTGAGGCGACCGCGCTGATGCGTTCGGTTGCCGAACAGTTCGAGCAATATTCGAAGCTCAACAAGAAAATGCCGGCAGAGACGGCAGTGCAGCTGAGCGAAATCGAAAGCCCGGCGGCTCTCGCCGATGCGGTGGCGGCCAATATCCAGCTGAAGGTATCCGACAAGCAGTCGCTGCTGGTCGAAGCCGATCCGCTGCGCCGGCTTGAGATGGCCTTCGCGTTCATGGAGGGCGAACTCGGTGTGCTGCAGGTCGAGAAGAAGATCCGCGGCCGCGTCAAGCGCCAGATGGAGAAAACGCAGCGCGAATATTATCTGAATGAGCAGATGAAGGCGATCCAGCGCGAGCTCGGCAATGACGAGGGCGACGGCGGCGATGAGGTAGCCGAATTGCAAACGCGCATCGACACGATGAAGCTGTCGAAGGAAGCCAAGGCCAAGGCCAATGCCGAGCTGAAAAAGCTGCGCGGCATGGCACCCATGTCGGCCGAAGCAACCGTGGTCCGCAACTATCTGGATACGCTGCTCGGTATTCCCTGGGGCAAGAAGTCGAAGCTGAAGCGTGATATTGCAAAGGCACAGGACATACTGGACGCGGATCACTTCGCGCTGGAGAAGGTCAAGGACCGGATCGTCGAATATCTTGCGGTGCAGGCGCGCACGAACAAGCTGAAAGGGCCGATATTGTGCCTTGTCGGCCCCCCAGGTGTCGGCAAGACCTCGCTTGGCAAGTCGATTGCCAAGGCGACGGGACGTGAGTTTATCCGCCAGTCGCTGGGTGGTGTGCGCGACGAGGCCGAAATTCGTGGGCATCGGCGGACCTATATCGGCTCAATGCCGGGCAAGGTTGCTGCCAACCTCAAAAAGGCGGGCACGATGAACCCGCTGTTCCTGCTCGATGAAATCGACAAACTCGGTCAGGATTTCCGGGGCGATCCAGCATCGGCGTTGCTGGAGGTCCTGGATCCTGAACAGAATAACAAGTTCAACGACCATTATCTCGAGATCGACCTCGACCTGTCGGACGTGATGTTTGTGACCACCGCGAACAGCATGAACCTGCCGCAGGCGCTGCTGGACCGGATGGAGATTATCCGGCTCGAAGGCTACACCGAGGACGAGAAGCTCGAAATAGCCAAGCGGCACTTGCTCGAAAAGCAAGTCGAGGCGCATGGGCTGAAGCCGGAAGAATTTCAGGTGACAGACGATGCGTTGCGCGACCTTATTCGCTACTACACTCGGGAGGCCGGCGTCCGCACGCTCGAACGCGAAATCGCGAAACTCGCGCGCAAGGCGCTGCGGCGTATCCTTGAGGGCAAGGCCGAAAAGATCGCTATCACACCGGAAAATCTCGCCGAATTTTCAGGCGTTCGCAAATATCGCCACGGTATCGGCGAGGAGGAAAACCAGATCGGTGCCGTTACCGGCCTGGCATGGACCGAAGTAGGCGGTGAGCTGCTGACAATTGAAGCGGTTACAGTGCCTGGCAAAGGGCAGATCAAGACAACCGGTAAACTCGGCGAGGTCATGGGAGAGTCCATCCAGGCGGCGCTGAGCTATGTGAAGGCACGGGCACCGGGCTATGGCATCAAACCCAGTATCTTTGCGCGCAAGGACGTTCATATCCATTTGCCCGAAGGTGCTGTCCCCAAGGATGGTCCTTCGGCGGGTATCGGGATGGTGACATGCATTGTGTCCACACTGACCGGCATCGCCGTGCATCGCGACGTGGCGATGACGGGTGAGGTTACACTGCGCGGCCGCGTGTTGCCGATCGGCGGTCTGAAGGAAAAGCTGCTGGCGGCTCTGCGTGGTGGCATCAAGACCGTGCTTATCCCGCAGGAGAATGAAAAGGACCTTGCCGAGATTCCGGCCAACATCAAGGAAGGCCTGGAAATCATTCCGGTGAGTCATGTCGATCAGGTGTTAGCGCGCGCCCTGATAGCGCCCCTGACGCCGGTTGAGTGGACCGAAGCCGATGAACTGGCGGCAACGCTGCCGCCATCGGTCGGCGGCGAAAGCGGAGCTTCGGTCACGCATTGAGCATTGTTTTGCGGTCGATTAAGTTAATCGACCGCAATACGTCGCGTTTTTCACAGAAAATGACGGTTTTAGGCCGATATTTCCTTTGACAGCGCGTTCATTCTCATCATTATCCCGCCACCGGCCCATGCCGCGACTCAATTCAATGAATGAATGGGTCTCACACATATTCTGAGAGGGGGGTTCCCATAATGAACAAGCAAGATCTCGTTAGCGCAGTCGCCGATGCAAGCGGCCTGAGCAAGGCTGACGCTGGCAAGGCCGTAGAAGCCACTTTCGATGCCATCACTGGCGCGCTTAAGAAAGGCGGCGAAGTCCGTCTCGTCGGTTTTGGCACCTTTGGTGTTGCGAAGCGCAAGGCTTCGACCGGCCGCAACCCGCGTACCGGCGAGCCGATGACGATCAAGGCATCGACCCAGCCCAAGTTCAAGGCCGGCAAGGCGCTGAAAGACGCTGTCAATTAGAATTGCGTTAGCGAATTTCGCATCATTGAATGCAGGAGAGGGCGGAGCGAAAGCTTCCGCCCTTTTCTTTTATGCTCAAAAAGAAAGCGCCCGAAGGCGCTTTTCATATCCGGGTCATTCGACCTCGTTCAGGCAGCGAGGCGATGGTCCAGTGCAGCAACAATCTTGCGAGGAAAAGTGATAACCTCTGCCCGGGCAACAGGCTTCGTCATTTTAAGCTCACCGAAAATAATCTGGCGCTCGCTTTGAACCACAGGCGCAAATTCCATGTCCACGGCCTCCCGGATGCGCGGCATCGCATTTCCGATGGTCAACACGATCACGCCGATCGACGCGACAAGAGCGATTGCGAAAAGCAGGGAGGCAATGAGGGTCACGGCACTGGTCCTTTCTGTCCCCCAAATCGGCCATTAGCGGGGGTTGGCTTGCTGTTATATGAACGACTTGTTGCTTATGTTCACTATATGTTCTTTTCTGTCAAGCGGAATTTCTCTCTCGGAATTCCGTTGAAATGCCTGGGGGTTACCTGTGGATAACTATCGACAGCGCAAAAGGTTCAATTCGCCCGCAATTTCCCGCGCCGTTCGGCGAACCACTGTTGGAGCAGCTGTTGCGTACAACCGGTAAAGCCATTGGATCCGTTGACCGAACAGCTGTTTGGACGCAGGTCGCTGGCAAAGCTATCCAATGCCTCAACCGCTGATGACCATGAGCGGTCGGTGACCACGCGTTCCTTTTTGCGCAGGGCGAGCGGGATGCGATAGCGCTCGTTTTCGGGCATATTGGCGCAAACAACGATTTCGTCGCCAACGGGTTCGCGACACTTCTCTTCACCGAAGGCAACCAGGAAGGATATGCGCTCGGGCATTTCGGCAGTGGTTGGAGGAACGTCAGACTGGACGGGCAGAGCCGGAGATGAGCCGAGCAAGCCGACCATGAGAAGATATGTATACATGGCCATTCTTTTTTCTCCGAATCTGTTGTATCGAGTTAGCCGGTCACGGTGAACCTGCTGTTAATCATCGTTAATCCTAAAGCGTCTCGTCGCTCCACTTCAGCGTCAATTTGTTCAGCGCATGGAGGTCCTTATCGATTTCGCGGCCGATAGGTTTCCGACGACGGTTGCGGGTTGCAACTGTAGGCCGCTTTAGCAGCTTTGCGCTTGACGAATCCCGCCCGTCCCTCTAACGGCCCCGCTCATTCCACATGGGAAACGCACATACCGGTGCGGATCGCGGCCTTTCAGGCATGCGTGATGTTCTAGTTTCCCAGAGGCTCAACCGGAAGGAGAAGTACCATGGCGGCACCTGTCGTTACCATGCAGCAATTGCTTGAAGCTGGGGCCCATTTCGGCCACCAAACCCACCGTTGGAACCCGCGTATGAAGCCGTATATTTTCGGCGCGCGCAATGGCATCCACATTCTTGACCTGTCACAGTCCGTGCCCTTGTTCGCACGCGCACTCGATTTCGTCGCCCAGACCGTTGCGTCGGGTGGCAAGGTCCTGTTCGTCGGCACAAAGCGCCAGGCGCAGGGTCCGATCGCGGACGCAGCACGCGCATCGGGTCAGCATTTCGTCAACCATCGCTGGCTGGGCGGCATGCTCACCAACTGGAAGACCATTTCAAACTCGATCAAGAAGCTGAAGACGCTCGAAGAGCAGCTTTCGGGCGATACGCACGGTTTCACCAAGAAGGAAATCCTTCAGATGACCCGCGAGCGTGACAAGCTCGAAATGAGCCTTGGCGGCATCCGCGACATGGGCGGCATTCCCGACGTGATGTTCGTTATCGACGCAAACAAGGAAGAACTCGCCATCAAAGAAGCCAATGTCCTTGGCATTCCGGTCATCGCGATCCTCGATTCGAACGTTTCGCCCGACGGCATTGCTTTCCCGGTTCCGGCGAATGACGACGCAGCGCGCGCGATCCGTCTCTATTGCGAAGCCGTTGCAACTGCAGCGAGCAAGGGTAATGTTTCGGCAAAGGTTGCCAAGGGCGTTGACCTTGGTGCGGAGGTTGAGCCTGTGGCTGAGCCCGCGCTAAACGAAGAAGCCGCGCCGGTTGCGGAAGATGCACCTGCTGTTGAAGCTGTCGCCGAAGAAGCTCCGGTTGCTGAAGCCGCTGCTGACGAAGCTCCCCAAGCCCAAGTGTAACCAATCTGTCGTCACCCCCGCCTAGGCGGGGGTCTCGGGCGGTTTAACCCGCCAGTTGACATTAAACCTGCCAAGATTCCGCGTTCGCGGGAATGCAGGGTTGTTTCAGGCAGCTGAAAAGCCGCCAACCATATTCGAAAGGACAAAAGCATGTCTGCAATTACCGCTTCAGCCGTCAAGGAACTGCGCGAGCTTTCCGGCGCTGGCATGATGGACGCCAAGAAGGCGCTTGAGGAAACCAATGGGGATATGAACGCTGCGGTCGACCTGTTGCGTGCCAAGGGCCTTGCCACCGCTGCCAAGAAATCCAGTCGTACGGCGGCTGAAGGTCTTGTCGGTGTGGCCGTGGAAGGGACAAAGGGTACCGCGGTCGAAGTCAACAGCCAGACCGACTTCGTTGCCAAGAACGAACAATTCCAGGAATTTGTCTCGACAGTCACCAATGTTGCGCTCGACCTCGGCGCGAACGACGCCGAAACCATCCTTGCGGCGCCCTATGGCAATGGTGAGACAGTTCAGGAAAAGCTGACCAACAACATTGCCACCATCGGCGAAAACATGCTGATCCGCCGCGCCAGGTCGCTGTCGGTCAGCAATGGCCGTGTCGTTTCCTATGTGCATAACGCTGCGGCGCCGGGCATGGGCGGTATCGGTGTGCTGGTTGCACTCGAAAGCGAAGCCGACGCCGCGACACTCGATGCGCTGGGCAAACAGCTTGCCATGCATATTGCCGCCGCTTTCCCGTTGTCGCTGGACGAGAGCGGTCTTGATGCCGACACGCTCGAACGCGAGCGCGGCATAGCGCGCGAAAAGGCTTCGGAAAGTGGCAAGCCTGCCGACATCGTTGAAAAGATGGTCGAAGGCGCGGTGAAGAAGTTCGCCAAGGAAAATGCGCTCCTGTCGCAGCTGTTTGTAATGGACGGCAAAACCGCCATCGCCGACGTTGTGGCACAGGCCGGCAAGGCCGCTGGTTCAACCATCGTCCTGAAGGATTATGTCCGCTTCCAGCTTGGCGAAGGTATTGAGAAGGAAGTCTCCGACTTTGCGGCTGAGGTGGCTGCTGCGGTCGGCGCTTAACTATATCTGGCCGCCCTGCCAAAAAGGCAGGGATAAGGCTTGGCGATATGGCGCACCGCTCTTATAGCTGTGCGCCATAATCGTATCGGGGATAGAGGAATTTATGGGCGCAAACGGCTATCGCCGCATCCTGCTGAAACTGTCGGGCGAAGTGTTGATGGGTGAGCAGGCCTTTGGCATCGACCCCGATACCGTCGCCCGGGTTGCCGAAGAGGTGAAAGCGGCCAAGGATACCGGGTTGCAGCTTTGCCTTGTCATCGGCGGCGGCAATATCTTTCGCGGAATGGCGGGTGCGGCCAAGGGCATGGATCGGGCGCAGGCCGACTATATGGGCATGCTGGCCACAGTGATGAATGCGCTGGCGATGCAGAATGCTCTGGAGCAATTGGGTGTCCCGACGCGCGTCCAATCGGCGATAGAAATGGACAAGGTCTGCGAACCCGTCATCCGCCGTCGCGCCGAACGTCATCTGGAAAAGGGCAGGGTCGTCATATTTGCTGCCGGCGTGGGGGCTCCTTATTTCACCACTGATTCGGGCGCGGCATTGCGTGCCGCTGAAATGAAATGCGACGCATTGTTCAAGGGGACATCGGTTGATGGCGTCTATGATGCCGATCCAAAAAAGGTTTCGACAGCAACGCGTTATGAAACATTGTCTTATGACCGTGTTTTGTCAGATAACCTGAAGGTCATGGACGCAAGCGCTGTAGCACTTTGTCGGGATAACGACATCCCGATCGTGGTCTTCTCGATCCGTGAGCGAGGCAATATATTGAAGGTGCTTGACGGAAGCGGCACCTATACCGTGGTAAAGAGCGAAGGGAAGTGAACCATGCCGCAATATGACAAGGCAGATGTCGAACGCCGCATGAAAGGTGCAGTGGAATCGCTGAAAGGCGACTTGTCCGGTCTGCGCACGGGGCGCGCCAATGTAACATTGCTCGACCCGGTGGTGGTTGAGGTATATGGCTCGAACATGCCGCTAAACCAGGTGGCAACGGTCAGCGCGCCGGAACCCCGCATGCTTTCGGTGCAGATCTGGGATCGTTCGAATGTGACGCCGGTGGAAAAGGCGATCCGTTCGGCAGGGCTGGGGTTGAATCCCATCACCGACGGCCAGACGATCCGCCTGCCGATTCCCGATCTGACCGAGGAGCGCCGCAGGGAACTGGCCAAGCTCGCGGGACAATATGCCGAAAAGGCCAAAATCGCGATCCGCAACGTGCGTCGTGATGCCAATGATGGTCTGAAGACCGATGAAAACAAGAAGGAAATCAGCGAGGACGAGCGCAAGCGGCTTGAAACCGAAGTGCAGAAGATGACCGACGAGATGATCAAAGCGGTCGACGACGCGGCGGCGCATAAGGAAAAGGAAATCATGAGCCAGTGAGCGTGGCTACTGCCCCGATTGTTGCCAGAGTCGAGGCAGGCACCGGTAAAATGCCGCGCCACGTCGCGATTATCATGGACGGTAACGGGCGCTGGGCCAAGAAGCGCATGCTGCCGCGAGCCATGGGACATAAAAAGGGTGTCGAAACGGTACGCAATATCGTCCGTGCTGCTGGCGAGTTGGGGCTGGAGGCGCTTTCGCTTTATGCCTTTTCCAGTGAGAACTGGAAAAGGCCCGAGGACGAAATCAGCGATCTCATGGGTTTGATGCGCAGTTTTATCAAATCGGACATTGACGAGTTCACATCCAACGATGTGCGGCTGAAAATCATCGGCAATTACAAGGCTCTCGCGCCAGATATTGTGGAAATGCTTGATGACGCGCTGGCACGTACCGCGCACAACAGCAGGACGACCCTGGCCGTCGCGCTGAACTATGGTTCGCAGGATGAACTTGTTCGCGCGGCGCAGGCGGCGGCTGAAAAGGGCGAGATTACCGCAGAGGCAATCGAAGCCAATCTGGATACTGCGGACATGCCCCCCCTGGACTTGCTCATCCGGACGTCCGGCGAGCAACGGCTGTCGAATTTCATGCTATGGCAAGCGGCCTATGCCGAGTTCTGGTTCACCGACACGTTGTGGCCCGATTTCACCAAGGCCGAACTTGCGCGGGCGTTGAATGATTTTGCCGACCGCGAAAGGCGTTTTGGCGGACGATGAGCGAAGAGTTCGCACAACCGCCCAAACCGCGTTCGGACCTTGGCATCCGTACGCTATCGGGTGTGATCATGATGCTTATCGCGGCGGGCGCGATTTGGGTCGGCGGACCGCTCTTCGCGATTTTCATTGCGGTCATAACGGTGGGTCTACTTTTCGAATGGACCAAACTTGTCCTGAAACTGACCACCGCTCCGGTTGCCCGCCTTTTGTGGATTCTCGGCGGCCTGATCTATATAGGCTTTGCCACGGCATTCCTTGTATTTCTGAGGGAGTTTGCCGAAATCTATATCTTGCTGGGAATTATCGGGGTTGTCATTGCGACCGATACAGGGGCCTATTTTGCGGGCCGTACCTTTGGAGGTCCGAAGATCGCCCCTGCCATCAGCCCATCGAAAACCTGGTCCGGACTGTTCGGCGGGATGAGCGCGGCGGCGTTATTCATCTCGATCGAAGGTACTTATACCGAGGGCTTTGCATTGTGGCAGCCGCTGACCGGTGCTGCCATGGCGATCGTTGCCCAAGTTGGCGATTTTTTCGAAAGCTGGATGAAGCGACGTGCGGGCGTCAAGGATTCGGGTAATCTCATACCGGGTCATGGCGGCCTGTTCGACCGCGCCGACGGCCTCGTCGCCGTGTTATGTGCCACCGCCATTGTCGTGGTCACATTGCAAATGACGGGGCAGCCGTGACCCGTGCCATTTCCATCTTCGGCGCCACGGGTTCCGTGGGTCTTTCCACCCTCGACCTTGTGCGGCAGCATCGCGATGCATATCGCGTCGTCGCCTTGACCGCCAATGGTAATGCCGCAGGGTTGGCCGAGCTGGCACGCGAGTTCGATGCCGAACTTGCGGTCGTAGCGGAGGATGAAGCTTATCCGGCGCTGAAAAAGGCGTTAGCTGGCACGCGGATCGAGGCCGCTGCGGGCGCGGATGCGCTGGTCGACGCGGCAAAGCGCGATGCTGACTGGACGATGGCTGCAATCGTCGGCTGCGCCGGTTTGCCGCCTACCATGGCCGCTATCGAGCAGGGACGCACGGTCGCGCTCGCCAACAAAGAGGCGCTGGTTTCGGCCGGCGACCTGATGATGGCGGCCGTGGATCGGTCGGGGGCGACTTTGCTTCCGGTCGACAGCGAGCATAATGCAATTTTTCAGTGCCTCGCAGGGGCGAAACTCGAACAAGTCCGCAAGATCACGCTGACCGCAAGCGGGGGGCCGTTTCGAGAGTTCTCGCTCGACCGAATGCGCGCAGTTACGCCTGCACAGGCGGTGGCGCATCCCAATTGGGATATGGGGGCAAAGATCAGCGTCGATTCCGCGACGATGATGAACAAGGGTCTCGAATTGATCGAGGCCTATCATCTGTTTCCCGTGGGGCTGGATCGCCTCGATATCCTGGTTCACCCGCAATCTGTCATCCATTCGATGGTCGAATATGTCGATTGCTCGACATTGGCGCAGCTCGGATCGCCCGATATGCGGATTCCGATTGCGAGTGCGCTGGCGTGGCCCGAACGTATTGCGACCAATTGCAAGCCGCTCGACCTTGGTACAATTGGCCAGCTTAGTTTCGAGCAACCCGATCATGTCCGGTTTCCTGCCCTGCGCCTTGCACGCGCTGTTGTGAACGAGGGCGGCGCCAAGCCGGCCATCCTGAATGCCGCGAATGAGGTGGCCGTTGCTGCCTTCCTGGCGAGCCGGATTGGCTTTCTCGACATCGCTTCACTGGTCGAAGAAACGCTCGGCGGCTATCAGCCTGATATGCCTGCCACACTCGACGATTTGTTCAGCATAGATGCAGCCGCACGCGCCTATGCCTCTGCCCATATAAACAAGGTCGCACATGCCTCAGCTTGAAACTCCGCATCCACTGCTCACCGTGGCCGCCTTTCTGGTGCTTATTGGCACGTTGGTCGTGGTTCACGAGCTTGGGCACTATCTAGTAGGCCGCTGGTTCGGCGTCAAAGCAGAGAAATTCTCTATCGGTTTCGGACCGCAGCTGTTTGGCTGGACCGACAGGCGTGGTACATTGTGGCGTGTAGGTGCGTTGCCACTGGGTGGCTATGTCCAGTTCGCAGGTGACATGAACCCCGCGAGCCAAGCGGACGAGGCGTGGAAAGCGCTACCCGATGCGGAACGCAACCAGACATTCCAGTCTAAAACATTGTGGCAGCGCGCGTTGATCGTGTTTGCCGGGCCGGCCGTCAATTTCTTGCTGGCAGTCCTGATCTTCATGGGCTTTCTGCTGGCATTCGGCAAATCGGTGACGCCGCCGGTCCTGGATGTCGTGGTGCCCGGGAGTCCGGCGGCGATCGCGGGGCTGCAGCCCGGTGATCGGGTCCTGACACTAAATGGTCACACGATCGAAACGTTCGACCAGATGGCAGGTGAGGTCATCATGATCCCTGGTGAGGAAATAGTGCTCGAAATCGAGCGCGGAGGCGAAAGAATAACCAAAGAAGTCGCCATCGCGACGGCCGAGGAGATTGACCGCTTCGGGAATAAATACCGGATCGGTCGCATTGGCGTTGGGGCCTCCGAGGTGGAAACGCGCGAGGTCGGCTTGCTGGAGGCACCCGTCGCGGCGATCGAGCAAACCTATAATGTGCTCCGTCAGCAGATGATCGGCCTTGGCCAGATTATCTCGGGCCGCCGCCCGCTGTCCGAACTGGGCGGGCCGCTCAAAATAGCTAAGGTTTCTGGCGAGGCGATGAGCCTCGGAATTCTAACCTTCATCAGTCTCGCAGCCCTGATTTCAATTAACTTGGGGTTCATCAACCTGCTGCCAATTCCGATGCTCGATGGAGGTCATCTGATGCTTTATGCAATCGAAGCAGTCCGGCGGCGGCCGGCCACGCCCCAGGTGCAGGAATGGGCATTTCGCGCGGGCTTTGCCATGCTCCTGTGCTTCATGATCATGGTAACTTTCAACGATCTGGCCTCATTCGGCCTATTTGCCAGTGGATAGTATCGACTGCACACTTGATTGAACACGCTGCTTGGGGCAGGGACGCAAAATCTTTTTACAGGCGACACGCCAGAACACCGGTGGGGGCCGGACATCGGATCGGATGACAATGAAACTCAAGACCTTTGGCATATATTTGATGGGTTCAACCGCGTTGACCGCAGTGGTCGCATCTGCGCCGGCATTTGCGCAGGTTACGCCCCCGCCCGTTGCGCCGACCGTTCCGGCATCAACGGCGCCTGCTGAGCAAATCCAGTCGATTACGGTGGTCGGCACCCAGCGTCTGGAGCCCGATACCGTCCGGTCCTATATCCGCCTTCGCACTGGGCAGGCGTGGACGCAGGCAGGTGCCGACCAGGCACTGAAAGACCTGTTTGCCACTGAATTGTTTGCCGATGTCGCCATCCGCAACAATAATGGCGCGGTCGTCATCGAAGTCCGTGAAAACCCCGTGGTCAATCGTATCATTCTTGAAGGCAACAAACGGATCAAGAACGACAAGATAGAACCCGAAATCAAGCTGGCCCCGCGTCAGATTTATTCGCGCTCGAAGGTGCGCGCCGATGTGGCCCGCATTATCGAGCTTTACAAGCGTCAGGGCCGTTTCGCGGCAACGGTCGAGCCGAAGCTGGTGCAGCTGGACCAGAACCGTGTCGATATCGTCTTCGAAATCACCGAAGGACCGAAATCGAAGGTGCAGCAGATCAACATCATCGGTAACGAGAAATTCTCCGATGGCCGTCTGCGCGGCGAAATGGTTACGAAACAGTCGCGTTTCTATCGCTTTTTCAGCTCGGGTACCAGCTACGACCCCGACCGCCTGGCGTTTGACCAGCAGAAGCTGCGGCAATTCTACCTGACACAGGGTTATGCTGATTTCCGGGTGGTTTCCGCGGTCGCCGAGCTTACCCCTGACAAGCAGGATTTTATCATCACCTATGTGGTGGAAGAGGGCGAGCGTTACAAATTCGGCGATGTGAAGGTCGAAAGCCAGATTCGCGATTTCGATTCCGAACGCATGACCAGCACGCTCCGCATGAAAAAGGGCGACTGGTACGACGCGAAGATGGTTGAGGATACCGTCGAAGGCCTCTCCGAAACCGCAGGCCTGTTCGGCTATGCGTTCGCTGATGTCAGCCCCGACTTCAACCGCGACAAGGAATCGCTCACGATGAGCATTACCTTCAACGTGGCTGAAACCCCGCGTGTTTTTGTCGAGCGGATCGATATCAACGGCAACACGTTGACGCAGGACAAGGTTGTCCGGCGCGAATTCCGCTTGAATGAAGGTGATGCATTCAACAGCATTCAGGTCAAACGTACCGCGGAACGTATCAAGTCGCTCGGCTATTTTCAGGAAGATCTTGAGGTAGAACAAGCGCAAGGCAGCGCACCCGATCGCATCATATTGACGACCAATGTCGAGGAAAAGGCGACGGGTGAACTTTCGCTTTCCGCCGGTTTCTCGTCTATCGAGAATTTCATTTTCCAGGGCTCGATCAGGCAGCGGAACTTCCGCGGACTCGGCCAGGAACTGCGAACGAATATCTCCTATTCCTCCTACTCCAAGTCGGCCGAAATAGGATTTACCGAGCCCTATCTGTTCGATCGGTCCATTGCGATTTCGGGCGATATTTTCCGGCGCGATCTGAACAGCTTCAACTTCTTCAACAACGAACGTAACACGACGTACGAGCAGGCAACGACCGGCGGTCAGATTCGTGTCGGGGTGCCGATCAACGAATTCCTCTATTTCCAGGGACGTTACGGACTGAGTCAGGATGACATCTCGCTCGATCGCAACAGCTTTTTTACGGATCCCGATGGGACAGGCCCATTGCCGGCCGTGTGCGACCCCATCCTGGCAGGGCGTTTCCTGTGCGACGCCATCGGCAGCCGCCTGACGTCATCTATCGGTTATACGTTGCTCTATGATGATCGCGACAACCGCATTCGTCCGACGCGGGGGCAGAGTTTTGGCATCAGCCAGGATTTTGCGGGCCTGGGCGGTAGCGTCAAATATATCAAGACGCGTCTCAACGCTGACAAATACTGGCGTATCGGTGGCAGTAACTTCATCCTCGGACTGTCGCTCGAGGGTGGCTATATACACCCGCTCGAGAACCGCGGCTCGGCAGCCGACGGCATCGACGATGTTCGCCTGACCGACCGCTTCTATCTGGGTGAACCGCAGATGCGCGGTTTCGATATCCGGGGTGTGGGGCCGCGTGTTCAGCGCGTTTTCTTTGAAGGGCAGATCCAGAACGGTGCCCCGGTGAACGTGGCGATTACCGATCGCAACCGGATTCAGGATGACGCCATCGGTGGGCGTTTCTACTATCTGGGCCGCGCCGAAGTGCAGATTCCGTTGGGTAGCGGTGCAAAAGAACTTGGTCTTCGCCCATCCGTTTTCGTCGATGTCGGTTCGGTTTTTGACGTTACTCAGCCGGTACTGCAGACCGTGCAGCAAAGGTCGGCTGCAACGGCCACTACCCCCAGTGCCCCGCTGTATTATTTCGTCGATTCTGCCGGCGCGCTTCAGACCTCGACCACTGCCACCAACGCCGACGGGTCGGCGCGAACGCCAGCACTGCAGTTCGAAGAACGCTTCTTCGGTGACACATGGAAACCCCGTCTGTCGGTCGGTTTCGGCGTTAACTGGAACTCCCCATTTGGTCCGTTCAGGATCGATATAGCCCGCGCTCTGCTAAAGGAGCCGGGTGACGACACAAAATTGTTTACATTCAACGTAGGGACTCAATTCTGATGAATATTCGTAAAACCGCGCTCGCGGCTGCCATGATTTCGGCGGCGGCGATTGCTCTGCCAGCCTCAGCACAAGTTGCGGGCATTGCGACGGCCGATACCGCTGTTGCCATCGCACGTTCAAAAGCGCTGGGTGCAGCCTATCAGCAGATCGGCACGCAATATGCGAGCAATGCCCAGCAGATGCAGGCCAAGCGTGTAGAGATCAACAATTTCAACGCGCAGCTCGACACCAACAAGGACAAGGAACTGACCCAGGCCGAGCTGGATGCAGCGATCAAGGCGAAAAACCCGCTATTGACGCAGATCGATACCAAGCAGCGTGAAATCAACCAGTTGCAAGAACCGATCGTCAAGTCCCAGCTTTATGTCGTGGAACAGATTGCGCTGAAATATGAAGCTGCGCAGCAGGCGGTTATTACCGCGAAGAAAATCAACGTGATCCTTGCGCCCGATGCCTTCGTGTGGGCACCCGATGCAGTCGACGTCACCGCAGCGATTACTGCTGAACTGGACAAGGCCGTGCCGTCGGTAGCGATCACTGCGCCCGCCGATTGGCGCCCGTCGCGCCAGGGCGCTGCGCTTTACCAGACCATCCAGCAGATGTTCGAAAACGCCGCTCGCATGCAGGCTGCCCAGGCGGCAGCTGCTCAGTCGCCCCAGCCAGGTGCACCTGCGCCAGCGAACCGCCCTGCTACCGCGCAACCCGACAGCCGGTAAACGCCATGTCGGGGGGCGACTTCAGCAATTATGACGTTCGCCGGGTGATGGCGGTGCTTCCGCATCGCTATCCCATGCTGCTGGTCGACCGCGTGGAAGAACTTGTCGTCGACGAGCGTATCCGTGCGGTGAAGGCCGTGACCATGAATGAAGGCTTTTTCCAGGGACATTTTCCGGGTCGGCCGATCATGCCCGGTGTCATGATTGTGGAGGCGCTGGCGCAGGCTGCGGGCGTGCTCGCAATGGAAAGTTTCGGTCTGATCGGTTCCGGCAAGCTCGTTTACTTCATGTCGATAGACAATGCGAAGTTTCGCGCGCCTGTGGAACCGGGCTGTCTGCTTCATCTCGATGTGGAATTCGTCCAGAAACGTCCAAGGGTTTGCAAATTTGCCGGACGTGCCTCGATAGGCGGCCAGGTCGCCACCGAGGCAGAGTTCATGGCGATGATCGCCGACCCTCCTGCGTGATTGGACCCCTGTCCCCTAACGGGAGAGGGGAATCATCTTGCCAAGGCGAAATGCCCCCGCTAAGGGCGGCGCTTCCGAATTTTAGGGCTGGCGGTCGGAAACCGGCGGCTGAACAAAGGAATGACAGATGAAAGCCGATATTCACCCCGATTATCACATGATCAAGGTGCAGATGACCGACGGCACGGTCTTCGAAACCCGCTCCACCTGGGGCAAGGAAGGCGACACGCTGGCGCTGGACATCGATCCGATTTCGCATCCGGCATGGACCGGCGGTTCGGGTCGTATGCTGGACACCGGCGGACGCGTTGCGCAATTCAACAAGCGTTTTGGCGGTCTTAGCCTCAAGAAGTAACTGGATTGTGCCGGGTTGACGCCAGGCACAATCCAAATCTAAGGAATGCGCCTGCCTCAGTGGCGCTATGGCGATCGTAGCTCAGTTGGTTAGAGCGCTGGTTTGTGGTACCAGAGGTCGGGGGTTCGGATCCCCTCGGTCGCCCCATTTCTTGCCGATATTCAGCGTGACAAGCAGGCCGCGTAATATTATTACGCGTACCAGTAATTTGATTCCCTGCAATCGGAGAGAATGATGCCCGCCATCTGGGACCTGCCTGATTTTGACTCGCACGAAGCAGTGCATGTCTTTGAAGACCGCAAGACCGGACTAAAGGCCGTTATCGCCGTTCATTCGACCCATCTTGGACCCGCTGCTGGCGGCACTCGTTTCTGGCATTATGCCGATTCGCAGGCTGCAATTACCGACGCCCTGCGACTGTCGCGTGGCATGAGCTACAAGAACGCCATGGCTGGACTGCCGGCAGGGGGCGGCAAGGCTGTGATTCTTGCAAATCCCGCGCGCGCGAAGCCACAAGAGTTGCTTGACGCTTTCGCGCGAGCGGTCGACTCGCTCGGTGGGAAGTATGTCACTGCACAAGATGTGGGCATGTCGGAGGCCGATATGGTCTCGCTCTCCCAAATTACCCCGCATGTGGCGGGACTGCCAGACCAAGGTGGCGATCCCGGTCCTTACACGGCACGCGGCGTCTATCTCGGCGTCCGCGCAGCGGCAAAGCATGCGTTGGGGACCGTCGACCTGCACGATGTGCATGTCGCAATTCAGGGAGTGGGCAGCGTGGGTGGCGGTCTGGCGCGCTATCTGGCGGAGCAGGGTGCGAAGCTGACACTTGCAGATGTCGATTCGAAACGCGCCGCCGAACTTGCTTCCGAACTGGGCGGTGTGTCGGTCGCAGCCGATGCAATCATGGATGTAGAAGCAGACATTTTCAGCCCCTGCGCACTGGGGGCAATCTTGACCGCATCGACGGTTGCTGCACTTAAGGTCAAGGCGGTTGCCGGTGGTGCGAATAATCAGCTGGCGACCGGAATCGAAGGCCGGATGCTCTCTGACCGCGGCATTCTCTATGCACCCGATTATGTCATCAATGCGGGTGGAATCATCAATGTTCTGCGTCATATCGACAAGGCCGATGATGCCGAAATCAACCGCCGCATCGATGCCATTCCCGTCCGCCTCGCGGCGATCTGGGCCGAAAGCGATGCCAGCGGGGCAACGCCGGCCGAAGTTGCCGACAAAATGGCACAAAAGCTGATCGGGCGTTAGCGTGAATCGATTGGCGTAACCGCATTCGGGTGCTAGAGCCTGCACCAAATCATGCACCGTTTCGCCAATCCCGCCCGTTTTCTGCGTATTGCAAAGCCGCTGACGCCCGCGCTGTTCTGGCCGGGATTGGTGCTGATGCTGGGCGCGTGCGCGTGGGGCATATTGGCAACGCCGACGGAGCGCCTGATGGGCGATACCGTCAAGATTATCTTCGTGCACGTACCATCGGCATGGCTGGGTATGGGTGGTTGGATAGGGATTGCCATCGCCAGCCTGGTGCAGTTGGTGTGGCGCCATCCGCTTGCCGGGGTGGCCGCGCGTGCCATCGCTGTACCCGGTGCCACCTTTGCCGCAATTTGCCTTGCAACAGGTTCGATCTGGGGCCGCCCGACCTGGGGTACCTGGTGGGTATGGGACGGCCGCCTCACGTCGATGCTGGTGCTTTTTTTCCTTTATCTCGGCTATATCGCACTGGCCAATGCGAGCAGCGAGAAGGGTGATACCAGCCGCGTTGCGGCCGTCTTCGGTGTCATCGGCGCCGTCAATATTCCAATAATCAACCGTTCGGTCATCTGGTGGGAAAGCCAGCACCAAAAGGCCAGCATCACGCTCGGCGGCTCGTCAATCGATGAAGCCTATCTGATACCGCTGTTCGTCAGCGTCGCCGGTTTTAGCCTTCTGTTCGCTGCCCTCGTCCTCATGCGGATGCGTGCTGCGCTTGCGGAGATGCGGATCGAGGCGCGGATGCGCCGTATGGCGGAGGCATGATGCCACACGCGCCGTTCATCATTGCGGCCTTTGCGGTGACCGCGGTCGGGATGGCCTGGCTTGTGCTATCGAGCTATCTGTCCATGCGACGGTCGGAAGCGCTCGCGAACGATCTGAGGCAGGAACGATGAAACCCAAGCATCAACGCCTTGTCCTGGCCATCATCGCGTTTGTTGCGCTCATTGGCGCAGGTTTCATCGCGGCCGCCGCGCTGCGGGAAGAGGCCTCCTATTTTTACACCCCGACGACGCTGGCGAAGGCACAAGTAGCGCCCGGACAGGCCATCCGCCTCGGTGGAATGGTCCAGCCGGGGTCCATTGTGCGTGCCGCAGATGGCGTGTCGATAAGCTTTACAGTGCAGGATCGTGATGCGGCACAGAAAGTGGCGTATCGAGGGATAACTCCTGACCTGTTCGTTGAAGGCTCGGGGGTCGTCGCCGATGGCCGAATGCGCCCGGACGGTGTCTTTATAGCCGACAGCCTGCTCGCAAAACATGATGAAAATTATGTTCCGAAAGAACTCGCCGATATCGACATGACTGCCGCAGAGCATACCAAGGATACGATCGCAAAATGATGGCTGAGGCAGGACTGGCTGCGCTCTGGCTCGCGGCGGCGATGGCGCTGTTGCAACTTGTCGGCGGTCTGACCCTGTTGCGCGGCGGGGCAGGGCAATTGACCCCGCTCATAAAGCCTGCGGCGATAGTGCAGGGTGCGTTGTGCGTTTTCTCTTTCTTCGCGCTGATGTGGCTGTTCTATGTCACCGATTTGTCGGTGTTACTGGTTGCGAACAACAGCCATGTCGACAAGCCGCTAGTGTTCAAGCTTGCCGGAACCTGGGGCAATCATGAAGGGTCGATGCTACTGTGGGTAGCCGTGCTTTCGCTTTCGGGGGCGGCTATCGCACTGCTTGAAAAGCGGATCGATATACGCAGCCTGCATACAACGCTTGCCGTCCAGGCATTTGTGGCGCTGGGCTTTTTTGCCTTCCTGCTGTTTGCCTCTAATCCCTTCGAACGGATGTCTCCTGCGCCGATTACCGGGGCGGGTCTTAACCCTCTGCTGCAGGACATCGGTCTCGCCTTCCATCCCCCCACGCTTTATATGGGCTATGTCGGTCTTTCCGTTGCTTTCTCCTTTGCGGTGGGCGCAATGCTTACCGGCCAGGTCGGCCCGGCCTTTGCCAGGGCAATGCGGCCCTGGGTGTTGGGCGCCTGGATATTCCTGACTCTGGGTATTACCGCCGGGAGCTACTGGGCTTATTACGAGCTTGGCTGGGGCGGTTGGTGGTTCTGGGATCCGGTCGAGAATGCGTCCCTGATGCCTTGGCTAGCGGCAACGGCCTTGCTCCATTCGGTGAGCGTTCTGGCAACCCGTAACGCCCTGCGGGCATGGACAGTCATGCTGGCACTTGTCGGCTTTGCCATGTCGATGGCTGGCACATTTCTTGTCCGTTCAGGAATATTGACCAGCGTGCACGCCTTTGCCGTCGATCCCGAACGCGGGGCCTTCATCCTGGCGCTAATGCTTTTGTATACGGGCCTCGCCTTTGTGCTGTTCGCTTTGCGCATCGGCACCGTCAAACAGGGCGAACCCTTCCAGATCGTGAGCCGCGAGGGCGGGATTGTTGCAAACAACATCTTTTTAAGCGTCATTCTCGCCATCGTCCTGATCGGCACGCTCTACCCGCTTGCCGCAGAGGCGATGGGCGACAAGATTTCAGTCGGCCCTCCCTATTTCAACAAGGCTACGGCGCCGATTGCGCTTCTGCTCATGCTGGCACTTCTGCTTGGTCCGATATTGCGTTGGCGACGCGATGATATCGGGCGATACAAATATTGGTTGGTCGGCTTTTTCGCGATCATTCTGTGGACCGGTGTGGGGGCATGGCGTCTGGCACCGGGGATAGGCGTGCTGCCTGTCGCCGGGCTTGCCCTCTCGTTGGCACTCGCGGTTGCCGCCTGGCTGCCCCTGAAAGGCCGCAAGCTTTTACGCACCCCCTTGCCCGTCTACGGGATGGTTATCGCGCATTTCGGGCTGGCCGTGAGTGTTTTTGGCATGGCATCGGAGTCGGGGTTCTCAAAGGAAACCCTGTCGGCTCTTGCCCCCGGCGAAAGCGCCAAGGTAGCGGGCTGGGAAGTGAAGCTCGATGACGTAAACCCCGTGGTTGGCGATAACTGGGTCGCGATTGAAGGCGATATCGTGGCGACACGGGAAGGCACGCGCGCCACCCTGCATCCTCAGTCGCGCCAGTTCTTCGATCCTGTGCAGCAAACGAGCGAGGCGGCGTTGCTCACGCGGTGGGACGGACAACTTTACGCGGTTATTGCTCAGCCGGAGGGCGCTGGCGATGGTCGTTGGCAGGTCCGGCTCTGGTGGAAACCCTTTGTCACATTTATCTGGTATGGCGGCATGTTGGTCGCACTGGGAGGCCTTATCGCATTGTTCGGCCGCATG
Source organism: Sphingomonadaceae bacterium (assembly GCA_016742125.1). Taxonomy (GTDB): domain Bacteria; phylum Pseudomonadota; class Alphaproteobacteria; order Sphingomonadales; family Sphingomonadaceae; genus Sphingorhabdus_B. Next base: position 21,194 of record JACVCM010000033.1, read on the forward strand.
CTCCGCCGCGGGAAAAAACCAGCCAAGAACAAGTGGAGCGACGCATGAACCGCCCCTGGCTTCTCTGGATACCGCTTGCCGTGGTCGGGTTCATTGGCGGATTGGCAATTTATGGTCTTGTCGTGCCCAAGGACGATACCATCTACTCTGCAATGGTCGGGCAAAAGCTTCCTGATTTTGCTCTCCCGCCTGCTATGGCAGGGGTCAATGGTCTGTCGAACGCCGATATGGCTGACGGCAAACCGCGTTTGCTCAATATCTTCGCAAGCTGGTGCATACCGTGCAGAGTCGAGGCGCCGCAGCTTGAAGCGCTCAAACAGGCCGGGGCGGAAATCGACGCAATTGCGGTTCGCGACCGTCCGCAGGATGTGGCGGCATTCCTGGCTGAATATGGTAACCCTTTTCGCCGCATCGGATCCGACAGCGAAATGGCGGTTCAGCTTAAGCTCGGCTCGTCAGGTGTTCCCGAAACCTACGTGATTAGCGGTGACGGTACGATTACGCACCAGCATGTCGGAGATATTCGGGCCGAACATGTGCCGATGCTGCTCGAAAAATTGCGGGAGGCAGAGTAAGCCATGGTTGCGCGGTTTTCTCTGCTTCTCCTGTTGGTAACTGCGATGCCCCTGAATGCGCAGGGCACCGGGACCTCGCCAGAACTCGCGAACCGCCAATTGTCCGATCCAGCTCAGGAAAAAGCCGCCACCGATTTGATGCACAGCCTGCGTTGTATCCAGTGTCAGGGGCAGTCTATTGCCGACAGCGACGCGCCGATGGCGGCAACAATGCGCGCAGAAGTGCGGCAACAGATAGCCGGGGGCGCCAGCACTGATTCCGTGCGGCAGTGGATGATAGGACGCTATGGCGAATGGGTCAGTTTTGAACCGGACGTGAAAGGCGTGGGCCTGTTACTCTGGTTCGCGCCATTGTTGCTGTTGGTTGTCGCCTTCTTTCTGGCCCGAGGGCTGTTCAGGAGAGGCAAATGAGCGGATGGATTGCACTTGTCCTGCTCGCGGCGATCAGCCTGGCGCTCATCATCTGGATTGCGAAGCCTGGCAAAGGCCTGTGGCAGGTCGCCGCGGCCGCTTTGCTGCTCGGCATGACCGGCTATGCGTTGCAGGGGAGGCCGGCCCTGCCTGCTGCACCGGCCAAGTCTCTGTCGGCCGAGGAAGATGCGGCAAAGCAGCTGGTCGATATGCGCGCCGACATGGACCAGAGTTTCGGTGGCGCCAAACGGTGGCTGACGACGGCCGACGCTTTCGCAAGGCAGGGCGATTATCATCTTTCGGCGTCGTACATTCAATCCGGTCTGCGCCAGAACCCGAACGATCCCGATCTGTGGTCGGCCTTGGGATTGCAACTCATGCTGGCAAGCGACGGTCAGATGTCGCCGCCGGCACAGCTTGCATTCGACAAGGCAAGAGCGATTCGGCCAAACTATCCCGCCCCCTATTATTTTGCAGGTCTGGCGAGGCTGTTCGGTGGTGATGTGGCAGGTGCAGTCCTGCTGTGGGAGAAGACGATGTCGCTGGCGACGCCCAACGCGAAATGGAAGCCACGGCTTGAGTCGCAACTCGAAGCGGCAAAGGCGCTTCAGGCCCAAGCAGCTCCGGCATCTCCGATTGAGCGCTCATCTAATTGATTTTCCTTTGAAATATCCAGGCTTGGGTCTTGCGAACGACATGTTGTTTACCGATTTGCGCCATGCTATCGCGCGCGACTGGGCGGCACGATATTGCTGGTCAGGCATAGAATTGCCGGGGGTCGAAAATGGTCGCATCGCAAGCCGCTGATGATTTCGGGGATAGTCCCGACCATCGCCACGGACACGCACCCCAAGGGTCGTTGCTTGCGCTCTGCATAGGCACGGTCGGTGTCGTTTTTGGCGATATCGGGACCAGCCCGATCTATGCGTTCCGCGAAACCTTTGCCGGTCACCATCCGATTGAACCCGACCCTATGCATATTAAAGGCGTACTCAGCCTGGTATTCTGGTCGATGATGATCGTGGTGACATTCAAATATGTTTTCACCATCATGAAGGCCGACAACAAGGGTGAAGGGGGTAGCCTTGCGCTCCTGGCACTCATAAACCGGCAAACTGCCGGGGCGAAATGGACCGCACCTATCGTCATGCTAGGCGTGTTTGCGACGGCGCTTTTCTACGGCGATTCCATGATCACGCCAGCGATGTCGATTCTGTCGGCGGCCGAAGGTCTGAAATATGTAAGCACGGGCTTCAGTCCCTGGATCGTGCCGATCGCGGTTGCGATCATTGCAGCGCTTTTTGCATTTCAGTCGCGTGGCACAGCACGGGTAGGGCAATTTTTCGGGCCCATTATGGTTGTGTATTTTCTCACCCTTGCGGGACTTGGCATCATGCATCTGGTCAAGATGCCGTCGATAGTGTTCGACGTGCTAAATCCGCTTAACGCGCTCAATTTTTTCTACGTCGACGGTTTTCGTGCCTTTGTGGCGATGGGCACGGTCGTATTGGCGGTGACTGGCGCAGAGGCGTTGTACGCAGATATGGGACATTTCGGACGCCGTCCCATAAAGTTTAGCTGGCTATGGTTTGTGATGCCTGCGCTCATGCTGAATTATATGGGGCAGGGCGCGATGATCCTGTCAATGACACCGGCAGAGGCGCAGGCCACCATCCGCGATCCTTTCTTCTTGATGGTCCCCGAACTGATAAGCACGCCTGTGATCTTCCTGACGATTTTGGCTGCTATAATTGCCAGCCAGGCAGTGATTTCAGGCGCATTCTCGCTGACGCAGCAGGCCATCCAGCTCGGTTTCATGCCGCGTCTCAGTATATTGCATACCAGCGAAAAGGCAGCCGGGCAGATTTATATACCCGCGATCAACTGGGGCCTGGCAATCATGGTGTTGCTGCTGGTGCTTTTCTTCCAGTCATCGTCCAATCTGGCGGCGGCATATGGAATTGCGGTGACCGGTGCGATGTTCATCGACACCTGTTTGATTGCGGTCGTCCTATTGTCGCTTTGGAAATGGCCAAAATGGCGTGCTTTGCCACTTCTTGCGCTGTTCTTCGTCGTCGATCTTGCCTATTTCGGGGCAAACTTGCTCAAAGTGCCCGACGGCGGCTGGGTGCCGCTGATGATAGGCCTCCTCATCTTCACCTTGCTGACCACCTGGTCAAGAGGTCGCGCATTGATGCGTGAGCGGATGGCCGAAAGCTCGATGCCGATGGAGATTTTCATCAAGTCGGCTGCGAACAGCGCTGCGCGGGTGCCCGGCACAGCGATATTCATGGCCTCGGCAGCCAGCGGTGTGCCATCGGCGCTGCTGCACAATATCAAGCATAACCGGATATTGCACGAACGGGTCATCATCCTCACGGTCCAGATTGAGGATTTCCCCTATGTCGAAGAAAGTGACCGGATATACTGCAAGGATTTGGGAGAAGGCTTCTTCCGTGTAAAGATGCGCTTCGGGTTCCTCGAAGAGACCGATGTGCCGAAAACGCTCGACAAGGTCGACTTGTGCGGACCCAAATTCGACATGATGCACACCAGCTTCTTCCTGTCGCGCCAGACCCTGATTGCGTCGAAGGTGCCCGGCATGGCAATCTGGCGAGAAAAGGTCTTTGCTTGGATGCTGCGCAACGCGGCTAATGCGATGGAGTTTTTCAAACTGCCGACCAACCGGGTGGTTGAACTGGGAAGCCAGGTCGAAATTTGATCCGGGATGCAATCTCCGAGGCTGAATTAAGATATTGCGACCGTCATTCGGCATTGCTAAGAACAAATATAGAACAGTTGTGGATGTGGTAGATGGATAGTCGGGTGAATTGTGCGCCACTGACGCTGTTGTTGCGTGATAGCGTGGCTGATACGGAAACCGCGCTCAGATCGATATTCGATAGCCAGACTGACATCACCGTCGCCCAAACAGGTCCCGGTAACCGCCATTCTGTCGATATTGTTTATTGCGGAGTGACTTTTCGCCTGGCGTTGGATTCCACGCGGCCGGATTTATCCGGGCTGAAGAAAATATTCTGCAACCTCGATTCATCGTCGGTCGGCTCGGTGCTGGGCATTAGTCTGGGCGATCATGTGGCTGGTGGTGAGAGGGTACCGGCAATCGTCCAGGGGTTGTTGGGTGTGGGGCAAAGACTGGGCAAGTTGCTTGGTGCAACAGGAGCGATCTGGCACCCCGCCGATATCCTGTCCGGGTTCCCTTATTTTTCGGAGGCCGTGGCCGATTACCTCGGGGGAGGGGGTTTTCCGGCGTTGGCATTGGTTAATTTCAAGGGCGGGAAAGACGGCAGCATAGTCACCCATGGTCTCGCCCTGCTGTCGGGTCAGGAACTCGAGATTTGCCCGGCAGAAATGGGTCAGAGCGAGGTTATGCGAAGGGTTGTGCGCGTGGTACATGACATCGCGACCAACGGGCCGGTTCAAAATCCGGTGGAGCTTGCCGGCATAGAGGCAGGCGAGATCATCCATCTGGAACCGCTGCGTGAAAGCGGGTTGCTTAAGATGAATGCTTACTCCTGCCCGACTGGGTGATTTATCATGATGGGTAAGCTTGTGGCGACCCTGTTTCTGCATGGCTTGCTGCCATGCGACCAATCGGATTTACCGGAAACAGGCAGAGGGGTTTTCAACGACACCATGTGATCCCGGTAAACATTACCCGGAGTAGCGTTTTCGCTGGGTTGTTTGCTGTGGTCGCGCAGGTCGGCTTCAGCCCACACAATTTTGTGGCAAATGGGGTGTTGCTGCCATCGACCGAAGCCATGGCAATACATACCAGGTTGCCGCTCCACCGCGGTCCACACAAGCAATATGACGCACTGATTGCCGAGGGCCTCCACATGATCTGGGACGACATGCGCCGGGGGTCGATGCCGGACAACATCACGGTGTTGCGACTGCTGTCTGAATTTGTGGGCCATATCCGGCGGACTTTGCAACATGACAGAGCATTGCGGCTCAATCGCAATGATCCCCGCTGCCTCCATCCCCCCTTATCGGCGCTGGATGCGGACATTCTGAAACTGGGCGTGGCCGATCTGTTGATTTGAGTCACGATATGGCGGGTTTAATGATTTGGGTCTGGACATTTTGTCTTATTTGCCGCTATCGACGCAACATAATGACAAGGGCTACCATTTCTTCGCTCCTTCTACGACTTACCCGCCCTTAGGCGTGCGCATTTGTTCGGCCTCTGGCCACATCACCCGCCTAAGGGTTTACAGCCATAGATAGAAACGCCACAGCGCCTTCGAGCACGTGCTTTAGCGAAGTTGTGACAGACCATGATGTTATCCGATCCATCCCGAAAGTACCGGCCATTTCCGCAGGTCGACCTGCCCGAGCGCGCCTGGCCGACAAAAACAATCGTCCAGCCGCCGCGTTGGCTTTCCACCGATCTGCGCGACGGTAATCAAGCACTCATCGATCCGATGGGATCGGAAAAGAAGAACCGCTTTTTCGATCTGTTGCTCAAGGTTGGGATCAAGGAAATAGAGGTCGGTTTCCCGAGCAGCGGCGCGACGGATTTCGATTTCATCCGTAAACTCGTCGACAGTGGGCGCATCCCCGCCGATGTGACGATCCAGAGCCTGACACAATCGCGCCGCGACCTTATCGAAAAAACCTTCGAGGCCATGGCGGGTGCACCGCGCGCCATCGTGCATCTTTACAACGCAGTATCGCCGGCTTGGCGCGACATCGTGTTCAATCTCGACAAGGGAGGCGTAAAGGCCATTGCCGTCGAAGGTGCGATGATACTCGCCGAACAGGCGGCGAAATATCCGCAAACAGACTGGCATGTCGAATATTCGCCCGAGACCTTCTCCACCGCCGAGCTCGAATTCAGCCTGGAGGTGTGCGAGGCGGTGATGGAGGTATTGAAACCCACGCCCGAAAAGCCATTGATCCTCAATTTGCCGGCAACGGTCGAGGCGGCAATGCCCAATGTCTATGCCGATCAGATCGAGTGGATGTGCAGGCATATATCGCGGCGTGACAGCGTGGTCATCTCGCTCCACCCGCACAACGATCGCGGCAGCGGCATCGCGGCGGCGGAACTCGGTCTGCTCGCGGGCGCGGATCGGATCGAAGGCTGTCTGTTTGGCAATGGCGAGCGTACCGGCAATGTCGACCTCGTCACGCTTGCGCTTAACATGTATACGCAAGGCCTGCACCCGGGCCTCGATTTCAGCAATATCGACGAGGTTATCCAGACCGTCGAATATTGCAATCAACTTCCGGTCCACCCCCGGCACCCTTATGCGGGCGAACTGGTTTTCACAGCATTTTCGGGCTCGCATCAGGATGCGATCAAGAAAGGCTTTGCGGCGCACGAACGGCAGAATGACGAAATCTGGCGCGTTCCCTACCTGCCCATCGATCCCGCCGATCTGGGCCGCAGCTATGAGGCAGTCATTCGGGTCAACTCGCAGTCGGGGAAGGGCGGCGTCGCATGGGTGATCGAACAGGACCATGGACTCAAACTTCCCAAGAGGATGCAGGCTAATTTCTCCACCACCGTGCAGGAATTGAGCGACAGCACAGGTCGTGAACTGACCAGCGGCGATATCTGGGACGCTTTCGAAAAACGCTACCACCTCAAAGGCGAAGGCCGCTTCCGCCTGATCGATTTCCAGGAGAGCCAGAGCCAGCGGCAACTGGACGAACGCATCTTCGTCGGCAAAATCCGCATCGATGGCGTCGAACAATCGGTTAGCGGTCGCGGCAATGGCTTGATCTCCAGCCTTGCCAATGCGCTCGAACCCGCGCTAGGCGGCCAACTCGACATTATCGACTACAGCGAACATGCCATCGGCCACGGCACCGACGCCCGCGCCGCTGCCTATGTTGAATGCCGTGTGGGAGAGGGGCCAGTGCTGTTCGGCGTCGGCATAAGCCGTGACGTCGCGACGGCTTCCGTAAGGGCAATATTGAGCGCAGCGAACTCGGCCTGATGGGCGTTTGACTTGCGCGCAATTCTCGGCTTTACGCCTTAATCAAGTGATTAACCGGAGAGCCTGATGACCCTGCCTGCCATTTTCGACAAACTCCGCCTGCCAGTTATCGGCTCGCCATTGTTCATTGTCTCCGGCCCGGATCTGGTAATCGCACAGTGCAAGGCGGGGGTTGTTGGATCATTCCCGGCGCTCAATGCGCGTCCGGCGAGCCAGCTCGACGAGTGGCTTCACCAGATTACCGAAGAACTCGCGGCCTATAACCGGGACAATCCAGACCGTCCTGCAGCACCCTATGCGGTCAACCAGATAGTTCACAAATCGAATAACCGGTTGCAGGAGGATATTGCGACCTGCGCCAAATGGCAGGTGCCGATCACCATTACCTCGCTGGGTGCACAGGAGGAACTGAACAGAGCCGTTCACTCATGGGGCGGGATTGTGCTGCACGACGTCATTAATGACCGCTTTGCGCACAAGGCAATCGAAAAGGGTGCCGATGGTCTCATTCCGGTTGCGGCGGGTGCTGGCGGACATGCCGGCGTGACATCGCCCTTTGCCCTGATGCGCGAAATCCGCGAATGGTTCGATGGGCCGGTGGCGCTGTCAGGTTCGATTGCGCATGGTGCGTCGGTTCTGGCAGCGCAGGCGATGGGGGCCGACCTCGCCTATATCGGGAGCGCGTTCATTGCGACGAAGGAGGCCAATGCGGTCGACGGATACAAGGATAATATCGTGGAGGCGAAGGCGGCCGATATCGTTTATTCCGACCTGTTCACCGGCGTCAGCGGCAATTATTTGCGCCAGTCGATCGAGCGTGCGGGCATGGACCCGGACAACCTGCCCAAGGGCGATATCTCAACCATGAACTTCGGCTCCGGCGGTAATAGCGAGGCCAAGGCGTGGAAGGACATCTGGGGGTCGGGTCAAGGTATCGGCGCGATCAAGGAAGTGCAGACGGTGGCCGAGTTTGTCGATCAGCTCGAAGCCGAATATCGCGCGGCGAAGGCCAGCCTCGACGCACGATATATCGGCTAGGCTTGTTCAGCTCGCCTTTTCGAACGCGACACTGATGTCGAGCTTTACCTCGTCGGTCACCATTGGAATGCCATAGTTTATTCCAAAGTTGCTGCGTTTGATAACCGATGTCGCGTGGAAGCCGACCGTTTCCTTCTTGTTGAACGGGTTGGTGCCGGCGCCGCTAAATTGGGCATCGAGGCGAACCGGTTTCGTTATGCCGTTAAGCGTCAGGTCGCCGGTGACCAAAGCCCTGGTGCCGTTGACCGTAACCGCTTTGGAAACGAATTTGGCATCGGCTGGAGCGGGGCCGAAAAAGTCGGGCTTCCCGCCATCCTTGCCAGCGCGCAGCAGGTGGCCGGTCAGGCCGGTACTGGCGGTGGTAACCTTGCTAACCGGAATGGTGATCTCCACCTTCGATGCGTTGGGTTTTTTCGGATCGAGCGTCAGCGTTCCGGTTGCGTCGCCAAAAATCCCGAAGTAATCGTTGAAGCCGAAATGGCTGACCCGCCAGCCAACAAGCGTGTGGCTGGGGTCAACCGTGTAATTTCCGGCCGTCACCCGGCTGGTATCCATGGTTCCGGGCATTTGCGGAGCGCTTTGGGCGACGAGCGGGACGGCAATGAAGAGCGGCAGGGCCAAAAAGATTTTGCGCATGGGGGAATGCTCCAAAAAAACAGGGGAGGCACCAATGTCGATGCCTCCCCCGATTCGGTCAAGCCGGGAAAATCTCTAGTTCTTTGCCTGATCGACCAGCTTGTTCTTGGCAATCCACGGCATCATGGCACGCAGCTTTGCGCCGGTCGCTTCGATGGGATGGGCAGCGGCCGCCTTGCGCGCGGCCTTTAGTTCGGGCTGACCGGCACGGTTGTCCAGTACGAAGTTCTTTACGAACCGCCCCGACTGGATGTCGGCAAGCACGCGCTTCATTTCGGCCTTGGTTTCGTCGGTGATAATCCGCGGCCCGGTGGTGATGTCGCCATATTCAGCAGTGTTCGAAATCGAATAGCGCATATTGGCAATGCCGCCTTCGTATAGAAGATCGACGATCAGCTTGGTTTCATGCAAGCATTCGAAATAGGCCATTTCGGGCGCGTAGCCTGCTTCGACAAGCGTTTCGAACCCGGCCTGAATGAGGTGGGTAATGCCGCCGCAAAGAACGGCCTGCTCGCCGAAGAGATCGGTTTCGCATTCCTCGCGGAAGTTGGTTTCGATGATGCCGCTACGTCCGCCGCCCACGCCGCTGGCATAGGCGAGGGCGATGTCATGCGCGTTGCCGCTGGCATTCTGCGCTATGGCGATCAGGCAGGGGACACCGCCACCTTTCTGATATTCGCTGCGGACAGTATGGCCGGGGCCCTTTGGCGCAATCATGATAACATCGACGTCGCTGCGCGGCTCAATCAGGCCAAAATGGACGTTGAGGCCATGCGCGAACGCAAGCGCCGCGCCGGGCTTCATATTGGCGTGGATGTCGTCGGCATAGATTGCCGCCTGATGCTCGTCAGGCGCAAGGATCATGAGGATATCGGCCCAGGCTGCTGCATCGGCCTTGGCCAATACCTTGAAGCCTGCATTTTCGGCCTTCTTTGCGGTCGGCGAGCCTGCCAGCAGGGCGATTG
>JACVCM010000137.1 GCA_016742125.1 Sphingomonadaceae bacterium
CATCTGTAATGTCGGAGTATGATGTTGGCAGCGGTGGCGGCGGAGACAGCGTCGGTCACCGAGGCATAGCCCTGCTTTTTGCGGCAGATGCTTAGTCTAGTTTTCATTCTGACCTTGCCGTCCCGTCAAACCAGTTCGGGGTGACGAGGCTGGACAGGCTCATCATTATGACCCATGGTCCAACGCCAAACTGCCGTTGTTGATGAGTTGGGAAATAAGCGCCCCGTCTCCCCCACCGGCCGATGGCTTATCTTCGGCGCATAACCGTTCGGCAAATGCGGCGGTTTCGCTGTGGCATTCAACGCACTCGCCGTCGACGAACAATAGCACTGCATCGCTTTGACGCACGAAGGAAAAGCGGCTGGCTGGGTTGCGGACTAACGTTGCACCGCTGGCGAGTAAGTCACGCACGTCTTGCTCGCTGACCGGCGCTTCGGGTGCCCAGTCGATTTCAGGATATTTGGGCGTGCTGTTATAGCGTCCGAACCAGCGGGCGAAGGCTTGCCGGTCTGCGAGTTTTTCGGTGACCATGGCGTGCAGCCTTGCCAGCGCCTCCGCCAGAATTTCGCCTGGATTGGCCTGGGCCGTCAATCCGGGATCGGTGTAGCGGTCGTCGTCCTCCAATTCGGCGACCAAATAGTCAGCGAAATCGGCAATCAGCTCGCTGCGAGACGGCGCGCGGAAGCCTATCGAATAGGTCATGCAGTCATCGCCGACCGCAACGCCGTCGTGCGCAATGCCCGGCGGGACGTAGAGAATATCTCCGGGTTCGAGCAGCCATTCGCCGGTGGCGTCGAACTCGGCCAACAGGCGCAGGTCGTCATGCGGCAAGAGCGGACTGTTCGCATCACAATGTTGACCCACACGCCAGCGCCGCTGACCCGCGCCCTGGATCAGGAAGACATCATATTGATCGTAATGCGGCCCGACGCCGCCGCCTTCGGTGGCGTAGCTGACCATGACGTCGTCAATCCGCCAGTTGGGAATGAAGCGGAACGGCGTGAGGAGGGCGGCAACTTGTGGCACATGATGGTCGACGGCCTGGACGAGCAAGGTCCAGGGTGTTGCACCCAGCTTGGCGAAACGGTTGTCCGAGAAAGGGCCATGTTCGACCGCCCAGTCGCCGCCGCTACGGATGACGAGGCGCGATTCGACTTCCGCTTCGCAGGCGAGGCCTGCCAGCTCTTCGGGCTCCAACGGATCGCTCCACGCATCCCAAGGGTTGCGGATCAGCATCGGCTTCCGCTGCCAGCTATCGCGCAGGAACGTATCGATGTCGAAATCGACGAGATTCACCCGCTCATCTTCGTGAGCATCTCGCCCATTTTCTGGTGGAGCATGTTGACCGCCTTCAAGGGGCGGACCATGACCTTGAAATGGGTGATGAGGCCGTCGTCATTGCAGGAGATCATGTCGATGCCATTGATCGCGATACCGTCGATGACGGTCCTGAATTCGAGCACGGCGCTATTCTCGCGGTGCCATTCACCGACATATTCGAAGTCCGCGTTACCCAGCGTGTGGCCTGCGGCCGCCAGATATTTGGAGGTTATGGCCTTGCCGACCTGGGGCGTGTGCACAACGGGGCTTTCGAAGACGCAATCGTCATGGAGGATGGCCGCGATGGTCGCTTCATCCTTGGACAGTGCGACTTTGTGCCAGATTTCTGCGGGGTTTGGCATACTCAATATCCCAGATCGAGGTTGACGAGCGGCTGGAGCGGCTCACCCTTGCGGTAGCGTTCCAAATTCTCCAAAAACCGCTCTGCCGAGCGGACGAACATCTTGTCCTGCGCGCGGCCCGACAGGTGCATAGTGATATGGGCGTTGTCGAGGCTCCACAGCGGGTGGTCGGCGGGCAGCGGTTCGGGCGTGGTAACGTCGAGGAAGGCCGCGCCGATTTGTTTATCTTGCAGCGCCTTGACCAGCGCGTCCTGCTCAACCACCGAACCGCGCGCGATGTTGATGAGGGTGGCGCTCTGCTTCATTGTTGCCAGCTCATCCGCGCCGATGATATTTTCGGTTTCGGGGGTCGCGGGTACGGCAAGAATGATCCAGTCGAATTCGTTCAACCGCGCGCGCCACGCGTCCGGGGCCAGGCTCGTGGGTCCCGGCGTGCGGCGGACGATGGTGACATCGACGCCAAAGGGCTTCAGCCGTTCTTCGATAAGCTTGCCGATCGCTCCGTAGCCGAGGAGTAGAGCCTTCGATCCGAACAGCTCGACCTTGCCCGGCGAGTCGACCAGCCACTGATGCCGCTCCTGTGCGCGCACCACTTCGCGGTAGCCCTTCGCCACTGTTAGCATTCCCATGACGACATATTCGGCGATGGTGATCGCATTGATCCCCGCGCCATTGGTGACGAGCGTGCCGCGTTTCTTAAGCTCCGCCAGCGGCATACCGTCGACGCCGGCATAGATGCTGTTGAGCCATTTGAGATTGGTCGCGGCGGTGATCACAGCTGCCATATCGGCCTTATCATACATATCGAACCAGCCAATTTCCGCCTGCGGCGCGAGCGCCAGTGCCTCTTCCTTGGACATGAACCAGTGCGGTTCGACCCAATCGGGCAGGCGGGGCTCGATCAGCGGGCGGACGAGGCCGGCCATGACGAGGTTGGTTTTTTCTGTCATGTTTACTCCTCCCCATCGACTTGCGATGGGGAGGTGGCATCGCGCAGCGATGACGGAGGGGCCTTCCCAAAGCTGACAAGTCGAGCTTCAACCGTTGCAAGTATCGCGTTTGCTGCCTGTTCGACGTTGTTCAAAACATCGGCCGCCGAAATTCGCAACGTATCGATGCGCCGTTCGGCAAGCCAGATATCCCTGGCCGCGTCACGCTCGGGCCGGTCGCCAGTGCCATGCACGAAACCATCGATCTCAATGGCGAGGTTTGCCCGTGCGTGGAAAAAATCCAGAATAAACGGTCCAGCCGGATGTTGTTTGCGAAACTTGTGACCCGAGGGTGAGGTTCGCAGAAATTGCCAGAGCAGCAGTTCGGGCTTTGTCAGCTGACGGCGCAACCGTTTGGCGCGTTTGACCGAAACCGATGATTTAACCGGACGCATCGCAGGCCCCTCCGTCACGCCTTCGCTTCGCTACGGCGCGCCACCTCCCCATCGCAAGTCGATGGGGAGGAGTCATATGTCCAGCTTCCAGTCCCAGCCCAGCGGATCGCCGTCCATCACTTCGACGCCTCGCGCAATTAGATCATCGCGGATGGCATCGGATTTGGCGAAGTCCTTTGCGGCGCGTGCCTCTTTGCGCTGGTGAAGGGCGGTTTCGATTTCTTCTTCGGTGATGGTGGCTGTGGCCGGGCGGATGCGGAGGTCTGCGCGAGACAACGACTGAAGGTTTAAACCGAGCACTGCGTCGCACTCAAAGATTGCTGCCAGCCGATCCGCTGCGTATCCTTTTTGCTCAGAAATTGAAAAGGCGATGTCTAGCACACGTGGAGTGTTAAGGTCGTCTGACAGAGCTTCGTCGATTTGGCTGATCGTCATATCAGCTTGCCCGGCAGGTTCGGCTTCTGCTTTTGTGCGAAATCTCTCGATCAACATCACCATCCGCTTCAACCGCACAAAAGCCGCCAGCAACCCCTCCCAGCTAAACTCCAACTCACTCCGATAATGCGCCTGCAGGCACATCAGGCGGTAGGCGAGGGGGTGGAAGCCTTTGTCGATTAGCGTTTGCAGGCGCAGGAATTCGCCTGCGGACTTGCTCATCTTTCCGCGCCGGTCGATCAGGAAATTATTGTGCATCCAGATGCGCGCGCCGGTATCGGCAGCGTCGCCATGCGCCTGATTCTGCGCAATCTCGCAGGGATGATGGACCTCGCGGTGGTCGATGCCGCCGGTGTGGATGTCGAAAGGCTGGCCAAGCAGGGCCGCGCTCATCACCGAACATTCCAGATGCCAACCCGGAGCGCCGCGGCCCCAGGGGCTATCCCATTCCATCTGCCGCGTCTCACCCGCTGGGGTGGTGCGCCAGATGGCGAAATCGACCGGGTTGCGCTTGCCCGGAACCGGATCGATCCGGCTCTCCCCGCCATCGGTGTTCGCACGCGCAAGGCGGCCATAATCAGGGACGGTTGAGGTGTCGAAATACAGCCCGCTTTCCAACCGGTAGCAATGCTTTGCCTCAATCGCCTTTGCCCATTCGATCATCGCCTCGACATAGTCGGTCGCCTTGGGGTGCTGCGGTTTGCGGATATTCAGCCGCGCCAGATCGGCCTCAAAATCCGCCTGATAGAAAGCCGCGATATCCCAGGCGCTCTTGCCCTGCGACGCCGCCATTTTCTCCATCTTGTCCTCACCCGCATCGGCATCATCGGTCAGATGGCCGACATCGGTGATGTTGATGACGTGGCTGAGCTTATAGCCCTTGTACGACAGCACACGGCCCAGCGTATCGGCAAAGACATAGGCGCGCATGTTGCCGATATGCTGGTAATTATAGACTGTGGGCCCGCAAGTGTAGACGCGCGCCTCGCCTTCACGGATCGGCTGGAAGGTTTCCAGTTGGCGCGTCAAGCTGTTGAAGAGTTTCAGGTCGGACATGAAAGGCGGGTATTTCGTCTGCAAATGTTGGATCAGGGCAATCGCTGGAAAGCCGCAGAAATCTCAAAAAGTAGATAGCCAGTCAGGGGGTCTTAAAACCCTACATTCCGGCGATCTTTTCGGACATATGATCATGCCATGTCGCTGGCAGACGAAGTCCTACATTGCAAGTGTTGAGAGTCCGATCCTGCCCATCTTGCAAAGATGAGGAGGATTAAAACCCCTCCCACTTGATCACCTCATCGAGCGGCGCCCTCGGCACCTTGAAGCTGTTCACGGCCGCATCCGGATCGCGATAGCCTATCGCCGCGCCGCAGAAGAAAATATGGTCTTCGGGAATATCGAAACATTCGCGTATCTGCGGGGTGTAGATCGCCCATGCTTCCTGGAAGCAGCAATCGAGCCCTTCCTCGCGCAGCAATAGAGCGATGGTTTGCAACCACATGCCGATGTCCGACCATTGCGGCGGGCCCATATATTTGGGGGTGTGGATCAGCATCAGGATCGGCGCATCGAAAGCGCGGAAATTCTTCGCAAACCACATCAGCCGCGCCATCTTGTTTTCGCGCGGGATTCCCAGCGCGGCATATAGCGCCTCGCCGACGCCAAAGCGCCGCTCGCTATATTTTCCGTCGAGTTCGGGCGGATAGATGTCATACTCTGGCTTGTGTGCCGCCGGACCCTGCGGAAGCACCTCGGCAACGGAATCGAGCAATTGTTTCAGTGGCGCGCCGGTTGCGACAATTGCATTCCAGGGTTGCGTATTGCCGCCCGATGGGGCGCTCTGCGCCTTGACAAAAATCTTTTCGAGCAGTGCCCGATCGACCGGCTTGTCGAGAAACTCCCGCACCGAACGGCGGGTGGCAACCGCTTCGCTAACATTCATTTCCTGCTCCCTGAGATTTAATCGCTTGATTAAGGAAATGTCACAAG
>JACVCM010000138.1 GCA_016742125.1 Sphingomonadaceae bacterium
CTGGGGCTCGATGGGCGCGCCGGTCGGCATGGGGGACAGATTGTTCCAGGGTTCAAACTGGGGGGCGACGATCTGGTCGCCCTAGTCGGTGAAGATGTTGGCCAACGGCTGTATCGGCTCGCGATATCGGCAAGGGACCGCGTCCATGCAAGGATAGTCCGGCACAGGATCGATTGCGACCTGCGCGCCGGGCATGTCCATCTCGCGGCAAAGAAGGAGGATTTTGAACATTTCCGGCATGAGGTAGCGTTCAACAACCGGATGCTGGGTGCGAACAAAGCAGTGCTGTTGTCGCACTCAGAGGTTGGACAATATGTCAATGTGGAGGGCTATCACGGCGCGGTTTTTGTTCCTGAAGGTGGCCACCTCCACCCGCTCAAATATGCGCGCGGGCTTGCGCGTGCCGCAGAAACTGCGGGAGCCACATTGTTTGAAGCCAGTCGTGCCCTGTCGGTAACCGATGGTGCGCAAGCGGTTGTACGCACCGCACGGGGGTCGGTAACCGCGCGGACGGTCTTTCTGGCGTGCGATGCAGAGATGGCGGATCTTTCGCCGGCAGCGGGACGCTACACAATGCCGGTGCTGAACTACATCATCGCGACTGAGCCGCTTGGAGAACAGCGCGCGACAGAGCTTATTCCTTCGAACGCAGCAGTTTCCGACAGCAGGTTCGTGCTGAATTATTTCCGCCTATCGGCCGATAACAGACTTCTTTTTGCGGGTGGCGAGAAATACTCGCCCAAGCCGCCTCGGGACATCGCCGCATTTGTACGACCCTATATGTTGAAGCTGTTCCCCCAACTTGCCGACGCACGCATCGACTACGCCTGGGGCGGCGCGGTCGGGATAACCGTCAACCGCCTGCCGCATATCGGACGTAGCGGCAATATCCTGTTCGCCCATGGTTATTCGGGACAAGGGGTATTGCTGACCACATTGGTCGGCGAACTGGTCGCGGAGCTATTGAAGGGTGAAAGCCGTAATTTCGACATGTTCGACACGATACCGCACCGCGCGTTTCCAGGCGGCAAGCTGCTGCGTTCGCCTACCTATGTTGCGGGAATGCTGTATTCGGCAATGATGGACAGGCTATGATCCGGCGCGAAACGATCAAGGAAGTCCATGCCCGGGAAACGGCGCGCTTCATTGCCGCAAATCCGCAGTCGCAAGCACATGGCGAACGATCGCATAGCTGGTTCCAGGGCGTTCCGTTCCACTGGATGCTCGACTGGCCAAGTCCTTTTCCCGTGGTCGCCGCCAGCGCTCAGGGCGCAACGCTCACCAGCATCGATGGACAGATATTCGAAGATTTCTGCCTCGGCGATACTGCCAGCATGTTCGGTCATTCGCCGCCTCCGCTGGCTGCGGCCTTGGAAGAGCAAGCCAGACAGGGACTGAGCTACATGCTTCCGACTGCCAAGGGCGCGGAACTGGGCGATATGCTTACCGGCATGTTCGGCCTTCCGCACTGGCAGGTGACGACCACCGCAAGCGAAGCCAATCGTGCAGTCATACGGTGGTGCCGCGGCTTGACCGGGCGCAGCAAGGTACTGATCTTCAATGGCTGCTATCACGGTGCCGTCGATGACGTCTTTGTCGATTTGCGCGATGGGATCGCAGTCAACCGACCCAGCCTGATCGGGCAGGTGCAGGATTTGCTGCCGACAACAGTCGCGATCGAATTTAACGATGTAGTTGCGTTGGGGGCCGCGCTACGCGGGCGCGACATTGCGTGCGTGTTGGCCGAGCCTGTCATGACCAATATCGGCATGGTCCGCGACGCACCGGGATATTTGGAGACGCTGCGACGGCTGTGTAGCGAAACCGGAACCTTGCTGGTGTTCGATGAAACGCATACCATCTCGTCCGGCTATGGAGGGCACAGCAATACGCATGGGCCCATGCCGGATATCATGGTCATCGGCAAATCCATCGGTGGCGGCGTTCCATGCGCCGTTTACGGCTTTACCTCGAAAATTGCCGAGAGGATGGAAGCTCTTAACCGTTCGCGCCCCCCCGGACATAGCGGCATCGGAACGACATTGTCGGCAAACGCTCTCGCCATCAGCGCGATGCATGCGATGTTGGGACAGGTCATCACGCGCGACGCCTATGCGCATATGCTGGCAATGGCAGAACGTCTGGTTGCCGGGCTCCGACAGATCATCGACCGGCACACCCTCGACTGGCATGTTACCAATGTCGGTGCGCGCGTCGAGTTCGTTTGCTCCGCCAAACAGCCGGGCAACGGCAGCGAGGCGCGGGCGGCGATGGATCACGAGCTGGAAGGTACCGTCCATCTCTACCTCAGCAATCGAGGCATTTTGCTCGCGCCTTTTCACAATATGATGCTGCTGAGCCCAGCGACGCAGCCCAGGCAGGTTGATCGGCTCTTGCAAGCGTTCGATTCCTGTGTAGGCGAGCTTCTGGAGGCAAAAGCATGACCAGACGGGCAAAATCATCGGCGATAATCGCGCAGCGCAGTGAGGCCGAAGCCTTTTTCGCCGCCAATCCCGACATCGATTCCGTTGAGATGATCTACACCGACATGGGCGGCGTGCCGCGCGGCAAGCGGCTGCGGCGGCATGAGGTTATGTCGGTTTACGAAATCGGGCGCTTCTTCCCCGGATCAATCGCCGTGGTCGACATAACCGGTCAGGATACTGTGGAAACTGGCCTTGTCTGGGAAGATGGCGATGCAGATCGCTCCATGAAGCCGATCCCCGGTACGTTGGTCAAAACGCCTTGGGCCGGAGATAACGCCGCGCAGTTCATGGTCGATTTCTACGAACTGGATGGGGCGCCGCACGATCTCGACCCGCGCCATGTGCTTGGGCTTGTTGTCGACCGTTTTGTCGAGATGGGCCTGACGCCCGCGTTGGCGGTCGAACTGGAATTTTACCTTGTCGATCCGCGCCGCGCGCGGAACGGAACGATACGCCCCGCAAGACCGGAGTATAGCGGGAGCACGCCGCAAATGGTCGAGGTTTACGGTCTGCGCGAGCTTGACGACTTCCGCCCCTTTTTCGACGAGCTTTATGAGGCCTGCGATATACAAGGGCTGCCGCTCGAGTCCGCAATATCGGAATTCGCGCCCGGCCAGTGCGAACTGACGCTGCGTTACAAACCCGATGTTCTGCGTGCGTGCGACGATGCCATCATGTACAAGCGTGTGGTGAAGGCCGTGGCGCAGGCACATGGACTGGAAGCAACCTTCATGGCAAAGCCCTTTGCCGAACAGGCCGGGTCGGGCATGCACATCCATGTGTCGATGAACGACGCGGATGGTAAGAACCTGTTTGCCAGCGACGATCCGGAGGGCACCCTGATGCTGCGGCACGCCATCGGCGGGATGATTTCGACCGTGGGCGATTGTTTTGCGTTGTTTGCACCGCACGCCAACAGTTACCGCCGGTTCAAAGCAAACAGCTATGCGCCTGTCGCGCCGACATGGGGTGTCAACAACCGCACGGTGTCTTTTCGCATTCCGGCAGGCCCGCCCGCAAGCCGCCATGTCGAACATCGGGCCTGTGGGGCTGACGCCAATCCCTATCTGGCGGTGGCAGGCGTGCTGGCGGGGATGCACCACGGGATTACCAATCAGGTCGATCCCGGCCCGGCCGTGGTCGGTAACGGCTATGATCGCGATAATTCAGGCGATGACAAGCCGCCGTCCAACTGGTTCGCAGCGGTCGACCGTTTTCACGGTTCTGAACTGATGCGTGAGTATCTCGGGTCGCGTTTTGTCGACATGTATACGATCGTCAAACGCGTCGAGCAGGACCGTTATTTCGGTCAGGTTCCGTCAATCGATTACGACTGGTATCTGAGAAACGCCTAGCTCGCCTGAGCCGGGAAGCGGGCCAGGATATTCTCCATCACGGCAACGTTCAGAAGCGTGTCGAACTCGCAACCAACCATGGTACCGTCATTCCAGACGATTTTTGCCTGAAGCGCATTGAGGCCGGGCAGGGTGAGCCAAACGCGCGTCCCTGCGCCCATGCCGGTCAGCGCTTCGCAGGCAACGCCCGACAGCGAGAGATCCTTGACGACCACGGCAAAGCCTGGCGATCCTGATGGACGCATCTGGGCCGGTATCTTGAGCCTGACCCGCGGCGCGCTGCGGTCTTCCTGTGCCGCGTCCTCATAACGCAAATAACGTTGACCCGCTGCTTCAGAGATAGTCATCTCCGAGTCTCCCATAGTGAATAATCCGCCATAACCGATCAGGGTGAACGAGCTATTTGAAAGCAGGGTTAAGGCGGGGTTTACCATCATTGCGGTTGTCCCACTTGCATTTGCCTGCCTTCGCCGCCATATGCGCGGCGGGAGTCGGATGGACGTGGCACTCGCCAACCTGGTCAGATCCTGACGGAAGCAGCCACAACGAATTCGCTGCGGGTCATTCGGCTCCTATTTTCAAACATCTTGCTGGACTAAGGCTTCGACTTTCGTAAGGCAGCGGCCTAACATGATGTCGATGCCTGATTCCACCGATCCAGATTTGGCCGCACGCGACCCTGATATGCCCGAGGATGCGCTCGGTCTGGGTCTGGATACGCCGCAGCAGCCCAAGCAATCGGTAGGCGGGGCCTATCGCGTGCTTGCGCGAAAGTACCGGCCGCAGACCTTTGCCCAGCTTATCGGCCAGGATGCGATGGTCCAGACACTTGGTAACGCCATCAAGCGCGACCGGTTGGCGCACGCATTCCTGATGACCGGCGTGCGCGGGGTAGGCAAGACCTCCACCGCGCGGTTGATTGCCAAGGCGCTGAATTGCGTTGGACCGGACGGGCAGGGCGGGCCGACTATCGACCCCTGCGGAGTCTGTGAGCCATGCGTGGCGATTGCCGAAGGGCGCCACATAGACGTTATCGAGATGGACGCCGCGAGCCATACCGGCGTCGATGACGTGCGCGAGATTATCGAAGCCGTGCGCTATGCTGCCGTATCGGCCCGCTACAAGATTTACATCATCGACGAAGTCCACATGCTGTCGAAGAACGCCTTCAACGCGTTGCTAAAAACGCTCGAAGAGCCGCCGGGGCATGTGAAATTCCTGTTCGCCACCACTGAGGTGAACAAGGTGCCGATTACCGTGCTGTCGCGATGCCAGCGCTTCGATTTGAAACGTATTCCAACCGAATTGCTCGCCAGCCACTTTGCTGAAATTTCCGCGAAGGAGGCGGTGGCGTCTGAACCCGAAGCGCTGACTCTGGTCGCGCAGGCAGCAGAGGGTTCGGTACGTGACGGTCTTTCAATTCTCGATCAGGCGATCGCCCATGCCGACATGGAAGGTGACGGCAAGGTTACAGCAGCGCAGGTGCGCGACATGCTGGGGCTGTCCGACCGTGGCGCGATCCGGCGTTTGTTTGCGCTGATTTTGGCGGGCGATGCGCAGGCGATGCTGGCCGAGGCCAAGAACCAGTATAATCT